>JBKQHH010000200.1:0-48911 GCA_052148875.1 Solirubrobacteraceae bacterium | reverse complement strand
CTCAACCAGCACGCGCGCCACGACCTCACGACCCTGTGCATAGATCGCCTCCGCATCGGAGCGCTCCACACAGAAACATTCGACACCACCGGACTATGTCCCCCAGGGCGCTGAACGCCTACGGTTTCGTGCCCGATGCAGATCGTGAGCTGAAGGTACAGGTTGCATCTGTGTCCCGTGTGTGCGGCGGGGATGGGCTCTGCGCCACGCGGCGAGCGCCGCACCCGATCCGACGAAGTCAACGGCGAGTCGGTGCTCGGTACCGGTACGGCATGGTAACGGAATGAGCGAGGTCTCTGGCCCTGGCGGCGCCGCTCGCGTCGAGCCGCAGTCGGCGGCTAGGAGGAGACGCTGAGCGGGATCGTCGTGGTCGCGCCTGACTGGTCCTTGACGAGGAGCTGCGCGGAGCGGGTTCCGCTCGCGGTCGGCGTCGCCCCGACCGCGATCCGGCAACGCGCGTCCAGCGCGAGCGGCCTGTCGAGGCAGCTGTCTTCCGAGACCTTGAAGTCACCGGCGTCCGCCCCTTCGATGGCGACGGAGCTCACTTCGGCTCCGTTGTGGCGGGCGGCAACGGTCACCGGCACCGTGTCCGCGGTCGCGCCCACCGGCGTGTCGGGCCATTGCACGGCGCCCGGGATGATCACCTCGGGGGCGGTCATTTCAGGCTCGTCGATCTGCACCTCTCCGAAGAGGATGGGGCGATAGTCGCATTCGATTTCATAAAGCGCGCGCAGTCGGTCTGGTTCGCCGTCCGCGCCGATGTGGATGTCCTGGATCGTGAACCGCCCGGAGCCCCATTCGCAACGTCCTCCTTCGTAGCTCATCAGCATCTCCGGCACGCCCTGTTCCTGGGATTCGAACCCCGTGACCTTGGCGGCGGGGTATTCGCGAGCTTCCAGATGCGTGCCCGCGGGTGCCAGCAGCGTGAGGTGGAAGTATTCGCCCGGCCCGGCCATGTTGACTGCGACGCGTTCACGGCTGCCTTCGGCGGACACGGCATCGAGCGCGTCGAACAGGCGGTCGAAGGGGAAGCACGCGCCGAAGCATTTTTCGCCGACCACCGTCGCCCAGTCATCACTCGGAAGCGGTGGCGAGCGTTCTTCGGGATCGTTGACTGAGAGCGGGACGGTGGTGGTCGCACCCGCCGCGTGGCCTCGGACGGCATGCGCATCGTTTACGACCCCGACGGGCTGCTTGGCGCGCTCATCGCGGCCTGCGAGGAACCGTCAGCTCAGGTATGACGTGATCGCCTGCGCGAACGCCCGCGCCGCGAGCCGCTGGAAGGACGGGCGCACGAGCAGCGCCGCGTCGGTGGAGTTGCGCATGTTGCCGCACTCGATCAGCACCTTGGGGACCGTCGTGAGGTTCAGGCCCGCGAGGTTGTCGCGGTAGGAGATCCCATCGCTTCCGTCGTAGTTGCTCAGCGGCATCCCGGTGAGTTCGTGGTAGCGCGCGAGCAGCACGCCGCCGAACGCCTTGGATGCGCCGATCACGCGATCGTTGGGCTCGTCGGCGACCGGCTCGAGGATCGTAAAGCCGCGGCCGTTCGCGGGCCCGCCGTCGGCGTGGATGTCGATCGCGACGTTCGCGTGCGCGCGGTTGATGAGCTGCGAGCGTTGGGTGACGCACGGGCCGATCCCGTTGTTGGTCGTGCGCGTGAGGACGACCTTGGCGCCCTCGGCGCGCAGGTCGCCGGCCAGGTACTCGGCGACGTTGAAGTTGAACTGCGCCTCGGTGTAGCCGCCGGCGGTTTCGGTGCCGGTCGTGTCGCACGCCTCCTCTTCGCGCCCGTTCCAGATGAGGTGGTCGATGTAGCCGGGGTCGGCGTAGTTGCGGCCGTTGTGGCCGGGGTCGATACCGACGACCTTGCCGACGAGCGGGAGCGAAGCGCCGCGTGCCTCTGGCCCCGCGTTCGCCGAGGTGCCGGCGATCGTCGGGCCCGCGAGGCCGCACACGGCGAGCGTCGCCGCGATGCCAAGGCGTGCGCTGCGCAAGATCACAACCCCGATCCTCCCACAGCTCGATGCGGCATGGACGGTGCGGCAACGCGGTCACCTCACCTGGCTCGCGTTCCGAGGATGCCGTCCCTCGCCACGCGGCGAGGGACGGCATCTCGCCCCCGGGCTTGCGGGAGCGACGGCTATCGCACGCCGTGCGTGAGCATCGCTTCCTCGACGTCGTACGCGTCGTTTGCCTGGCCGGTCGCGTTCGGGTGCACGGGCACGCCCGTCAGCGGTTCGAACAGCGGTTCGATCCAGCGCACTCCCACCGGCTGGCACAGGTTGTGGCCGGCGCTCGGACCGAACGTGTTCACGAACACCGCGTTGCCGGCTTTCGCCTCGGCCTTCAACTCGGAGTTGCCGCGCATCTCCACCGAGTGAAACCACTTGAGGTCGCCCGACGTCCACGGCAGCGCGGTCGGGCAGTAGCCTTCGACCGGCGTTATTTCGGGGTAGCCCACGATGAACACCTTGGCTTTCGGCGCCAGTTCGTGGACTTCGCGCAGCGCCTGTTCGGCGGGACCGCGGTCTTCTTCCTGAACCTGCTTGACGAATTTGGCGTATTCGTGCTTGCAAGGCGATCCGTTGTTGCCCGCGAAGTAGTCGCGGCGGGTGCAGCCTTCGACGAGCGTGCCGAACAGGTTGTGATCGTTGCCGCCCATGCCGATCGTCACCACTTCCGTCGACGAGCTCAGCGCGTCGAACTGCGGCGGCTGGTCCGGGTACTGCGCGACGGTGAAGTCTTCCGTCTTCGCCCCGCCGCAGCTCACGTCCGTCAGCGACAGGCCCAGCGCCGCGGCCACCAGGTGCGGGTAGTTGACGCTCGACTGCCCGCATTCCGGCGGGGCGCTCGGCGACGCCGGCGTGATGCCCGGGCCGGACGTGTAGGAGTCTCCCATCGCCACATACGACGCGCCCGCGGCGCTCGCCGCCGACGGCAGCGCTGCGCCCAGCAGCCCCGTCAGCGCGATCGACAGGATGACCAGCTCTCGACGACGGCGCCCCAGCCGACCGCCCTCATGGCGTACTCGTCTCATATCTCCATCTCTCCTCGCTCGATGGCTGCACGGCCGACGTCCTCCAGACGCCCCGCGCGCGGCCGGTTGACAACAGGGCGAGCGTAGCGAGCACTGAGATCAAGTGTCAAGCACACGGGCCGTGCCGACGTCAGCAGTCGAGCTCCGCCTCCAGTCGCGCCAGCCACTGCTCGGCGTAGGCGTAGGTGTCGGCGCCGAGCCGCGCGACGAGCGCTGGATAGCGGGTGCCGTCTGCCTCGAGTGCCTGCGCTAGCGGGACGATCTCCTCGCGCATGTGGGTGCTGGCGCGGTCGGCGCGTACGCGCAGGCGCTGTGCCTCGGACGCGACCGCTGAGATCCCTCACGGCACCGGCCCGGCCGCCGACGCCCGCGCGTGCTCGGCGTGCAGATGGTCGGGCACCTCGCCGGCGACGTAGCGGGTGCCGCGCGACCACGAGGCGGCCGCCGCGAGCAGGCAGGCGACGATCGCGAAGGCGAACGCCGCATGCAGCCCCGAGTGGAACGGGTCGGAGATCAGCTGCGGGAAGAACGAGCGCCCCGTGACGGTCGCTGCGTTGGCCGGCGAGAGCTGGCTGAGCGCGTGCGAGCCGAGCAGCTTCTGGATCGGGTTGTAGCCGAGGAACGCGGCGAACAGGATCGACACCGGCGGCTGGCGGCCAACCTGGCGGGCGAGGGTCGCGGACACGCCGTGCGCGCGCAGGCCGCTCGAGAGGCTCGCCGGCAGCGTCGAGGCCAGGCCCGCGATCATCAGCGTGAAGAAGATCCCGATCGAGAGCACCTGCGCGGAGTTCTGGAAGGTCTGGTTCATGCCGCCGCCCGCTCCCCGGTCCTCCGGCGGCAGGCTGTTCATGACCCCCGCGCGGTTGGGCGACGCGAACGAGCCCATCGCCAGCCCGTTCAGCAGCAGGATCAGGGCGAACGCGGGGTAGGGGAAGTCGATCGGCAGCAGCTCCAGCAGCAGGAAGCTGACGGCTGCCATGAGCATCCCGCCGGTGGCGAACGGGCGTGCGCCGTAGCGGTCGGAGAGATAGCCGGACGCCGGTCCCGCGATCAGGAACCCGAGCGTCAGCGGCAGCATGTAGATGCCCGCCCACAGCGGCGTTTCGGTGAAGCTGTAGCCGTGGCGGGGCAGCCAGATGCCCTGCAGCCAGATGATCAGCATGAACATCAGCCCGCCGCGCGCGACCGCCGAGAGGAAGCTCGACATCACGCCGAACGTGAACGCGCGGATGCGAAACAGCGGCAGGCGGAACATCGGGTAGCTCACCCTCCGCTCGAGCACGGCGAACGCCACCAGCAGCGCCGCCCCGGTACCGAGCTCGGCCAGCACGCGCGGGTTGCTCCAGCCCAGCGCATGGTGGCCGTACGGCTGAATCCCGTAGGTGATGCCGACCATCACGAGGATCAGCCCGAGCGCGAACACGATGTTGCCGCGCCAGTCGATCGGCGCCCTGTGCGGCACGCCGCGTTCCTCGAGCTTGAGGTACGCCCACACGGTCCCGAACAGGCCGATCGGCACCGACACCAGGAACACCAGGCGCCAGTCGATCGGGCCGAGCAGCCCGCCGAGCAGCAGGCCGATGAACTGGCCGCTGATCCCCGCGATGTTGTTGATCCCCAATGCCAGGCCGCGCTGGTGGGAGGGGAACGCGTCGGTAAGGATCGCCGCGGAGTTGGCCAGCAGGCACGCCGCGCCGACGCCCTGCACGACGCGAAACACGATCAGGTACGTCGCTCCCGAGCGCCCCGTCAGCCAGTCGACCGCCAGCAGCAGCGACGCGGTCGTGTAGATCACGAAGCCGAGGTTGTACATGCGCACCCGCCCGAACAGGTCGCCCAAGCGGCCCAGGCTGACGACCAGCACGCTCGTCACGACCAGGAAGCCGAGGATCATCCACAGCAGGTAGAAGCTGTTGCCCGGCGCCAGCGGTTCCAGGTGGATGCCGCGGAAGATGTCCGGCATCGCGATCAGCGTGATCGACGCGTCGATCGTCGCCAGCAGCACGCCCAGCGTCGTGTTCGACAGGGCCACCCACTTGTAGCCGTCTGCCTGCGGCCCGCGGCTGGCGTGCTCCGAGTCCATGCCCACGCGACACTAGCTCGCGAGCGTCCCGGCGATGGCTGTCGTCAGCGCGATCGACGCTTAAGCGCCGTCGCCGACCGCGACGTGCGTGACCGGCACGTCCAGCTCGCGGCGCAGACGCTCGAGCTCTCCGTGCTCCTGCCACGTCTCCCGGTCGCGCGGATGCGTGACGACGATCACCTCGTCGGCGCCGAAGTCGCGCAGCTCGTCCTCGATCGCCGTCGTCGCGTTCGGGTCGCCGACCTCGCCGCGAGCGGTTATGCCGTGATCGCGCGCCCACGCCAGCGAGCGCTCCAGGCGAGCGCGAGCCTGCTCGAGCTCGCGGTCGATGTCGGAGACTCCGTAGTGAACGTGCGAGGTGAGCACCGGCGCGAGCACGTCGATCTCGACATCCACCGGGCCCTCTCCGAGTAGCAGCTGGTGCAGGCTGCCGGCGCCCGAGAGCGCCTCGTTGGCGATCACCAGCACGTGGCGCTTGCCTGGCACGGCGCCGTGAGGATGCGGCTCGGCCGCCGCCTCGCGCAGCGGCGCGCGGCGGTCGGGGTTGGCCGCGCGCAGGTACGCGATGCCCGCGATCACGAGCGCGAGCACGAACACCGCCACGCCGACCAGCGGCTCGGTGAGCCAGCCGATCAGCACCGCGCCACCGACCACCGCCACCCCCGCGACCGTCAGCCGGAAGGCGTCTCGCTCGGATCGGACTGGCACGCGCATGGTGTCACCAGCCTACGCCCGGCGAGCCGCATGTCATCGGTGTTAATCACGGTCGCGGGCGTGGTTTTCCCTCCGTGTCGCACCTCGGCCGACGCTTCCGCGATGATCGGGGCATGGTCGATCACGCGGGCTCCGAGTCGCCATCGCCGATCCCGCGGATTCCCGCCTCCGCCGGCGCGCTGATCTTCGACGACGCCGGCAGGCTGCTGATCCTCAGGCCCAGCTACAAGGCGGGATGGACGATCCCCGGCGGTCAGATCGAGGAGACCGGCGAGTCGCCGTGGCAGGCGTGCCGGCGTGAGACGCTCGAGGAGTGCGGCCTGGAGCTCGAGCACGGCCGGCTGGCGTGCGTCGACTTCCTGCGCCCGCGGCCCGGCCGGCCCGGCGGCATGCGCTTCCTGTTCGACTGCGGCGCCCTCCCCGACGAGCAGCTCGCGACGATCGTCGTCGACGGCGCCGAGATCGACGAGTACCGCTTCGCCGAGCTGGCGCAGGCCGCCGCGCTGCTCAGCGGCCCCGTTCGACGCCGTGTCCGGGCGGCCGCCGGGCGCAAGCGCTGCGTCTATCTCGAGGACGGGCGGCGCGTCGAGGAGGTGCGCGGCTGACGCCGGCCGGCGCGCCCGACGGCCAGCTGGGTCCGGCATTTCCCGCAACGCCGGCGCGGGCTTCCTCCGATGCGCCCGGCCGCGGCACGGGCTAGCGTCAGGCCTGCCGGGACAAGAGACAGCGACAAGAGAGCAGGAGGCGCATGTCGAAGGAGCGCATCATCGCGACGCTCGGCGAGAGCGAGCTGCTGCTGCCCGATCTCTTGAGCCGGGCGCTCTCGGCGAACGACCGGGTCAAGTACCTGCTGACGCTGCTGCAGAGCGCGCGCGCCGCGGCCGACGGCGACGTGGACGCCTCCGATCTGCAACAGGAGCGGCTTGCGAGCGGAGTCTCGGACCCCAGTCTCGATCGTGTCGTGCACACCAGCACGCGGCGCGCGAATGGCTCCTACGCCATACCCGGGGCCGCCGAGCTGGTCCACGCGGCGTTCGGCGAGGTGGACACCATGCTCGTGCCGCTGCGCGTGGCCGGCGTGGAGGCATTCGAGCCGCTCGACGAACGGCTGCGCCGGCTTGGACAGGAGGTGCGCCCGGACGGTGATGCGATCGCCGGCGAGGGCATCAGCCGTCTGACAGCCGGCCGCCGGCGCGACCAGGACAGCGTTCATCTCGTCGTCATGGACGCCCATCGCGAGCTCAACCGGCTGGCGGGGAGCATGGCCACCGAGTCGATCGGAGGGGCGCTCGTCTACGGGATCCAGACCGCGGATCGTCCGCTGGTGGGCGCGTTCGCGCGTGGCATCGAGCGCACGCAGCGCCTGCGCTTCGACCATCCGGGCCTGGGCACCGTGGCCACGCGCAGCGGCGAGGAGCTCGTGGTGCAGAACGACATCGGCGAGACCGACGCGCACGTCGTGGTGATCAAGATCCTCGAGCGCGCGGTCACGGTGATCTACACCGACGTGCACCTGCCGCGGCTGTTGTTCTTCCAGCGGATGCTCGCCGGCCGGGAGATCGGCTGGGAGGACACACGCTCGCGTCGCGGCGGCGCGGGCAGCGAGGATCTCTACCACCTCGCCGTCGGGCGCTTCGACGCGGATTCGCAGGCCGATCTCGAGCAGTTCCTGGAGCTGCTCGGGTCGCGCATGGTCTTCCTGATCGACTGGAACCGCGCGCGCAAGCGTCTGCGCGGCCTCGTCGGAAACCGCGCCGCGGTCGAGCTGCTGGACTGGGCCGCCGAGCGCGAGCACGGGCACATGGCGTTCCTGCTCGCCGGCGGCGAGCAGCTCGTGTACGACGCGCTCAACTTCGCCACCGGACGGGGCACGCGCGCGGGCGAGTCGCTGCTCGACGTGCTGGGCGCCGCGGCGGCCATCTCCTACCTGCGTGCCGTCCTGCACATCTGCTCCGAGGGTCTGCTCGCGGGACGATCGCTGTCGCTGATCGGCGACGAGGTTCGCGCGGAGCTGATCGGCTACGTGCGCACCGCGCGCCAGGAGCTGTTCGATCTGGTCGGCGCCCACGCCGAGCTGGTGGTGGCGATCGGCGAGGCGGCGCGCGACGCGCTCGAGCAGGCGGCGCTGGAGCATCCCAGCCGGGATCGCTCGGAGGTCGCGCGGCTGGCGCGCGACTGGGAGCAGCGTGCCGACGAGCTGGTCAACGAAGTGCGCGCGGCGTGCGCGCGCGACGCGGATCAGGCGCCCTTCCTGGACCTCGCCCAGGAGGCCGACGACGTGGCCGACGCGCTCGAGGAAGCCACCTACTCATGGTCGCTGCTGCCCCAGGCGCGGGTGCGCGGGAACGTGCTCGCCGAGTCGCAGCGGATGATCGCGCTGGTGCTCGACGCGGCTCGCAGCCATCTGCGCGCCGTGCGCCTCGCTCGCGACGTCCAGCGTGGCAGCCCCAGCGAGGACATGGACTCGTTCCTGGAGGCCACGCACCGCATCGTGGCGCTGGAGCGGGATGTCGACGAGGCGCGGCGTGAGGTGCAGACCGCGCTCGTCAGGGAGGTCGATGCGGCCGGCGAGCTGTTCGTGCTCGCCCAGGCGACGCAGGCCTGCGAGGAAGCGGCCGACGCGCTGATGCGGGCCGCGCAGATGCTGCATCGCCAGGTGCTCGGGAACGTGGTGCGCTCCGAGCCGCCGCCCGCCCGGCCGGAGCCGGCGGCGCCGCGCACGGCGCCGGCGCGCGATGAGAGCGCGTCGATCGAGGACCTCTACGTCGTCGCCGACGGCGATGGCCCGCTGCCCGAGATGGCGTCGATCGGCGCGAAGGGCTACGGCCTCGCGCGCATGGCGCGCGCGGGACTGCCCGTGCCCGAGGCGGCGATCCTCACCACCGCGCTCTGCCGCGGCGTGGCGGCGGGCGAGGACGATGTGCGACTGCGGACGCTCGTGTCGGCGGCGGTGGGCGCGCTGCGTGTCCGCACCGGCCTGCGCCTTGGCAGCGCGCGCCACCCGCTGATCCTGTCGGTGCGCTCGGGGGCTCCCGCGTCGATGCCCGGCATGCTGGAGACTGTGCTCGACGTCGGGCTCTGCGACGAGAGCATCGAAGGCCTGGTCGCGTTGACCGGCAACCCGCGCCTGGCGTGGGACTCCTACCGGCGCCTGGTCGAGTCCTTCGCCCACGTCGTCGCCGGCTGCCCGCTGGAGCCGTTCGAGCAGGCGACCCGCGCGCACATGCAGGCGGCGGGGGTGCAGCGTCCGCGCGACCTGGACGCGCGGACGCTGGCGGAGATCACCGCCGAGCACCTGGAGCGCTACCGCGAGCTCAGCGGCAAGCCCTTCCCGCAGAACCCGCTCGATCAGGTCGAGGCCGCCGTACGGGGGGTGCTGAAGTCCTGGGACGCGCCGAAGGCGCGTGAGTATCGCCGCCTGCACGAGCTGCCCGAGACGCTCGGCACGGCGGTCATCCTGCAGCGCATGGTGTTCGGCAACGCCGGCGGCGTGTCGGGCTCGGGCGTCGGCTTCACCCGCGACCCCGCCACCGGCGAGCGCCGGCCCTACGTCGAGTTCCTGCCCGACGCGCAGGGCGAAGACGTCGTCGGCGGGCGCAGCACGCAGGACGGAGCCGGGCAGCTCGCGCTGCTCGCGCCCGACGTGAACGAGCGCCTGGATGAGGTCTGCCGGGTGCTGGAGGCCGAGTTCCGTGACGCCCAGGAGTTCGAGTTCACCGTTCAGGACGGCGAGCTCTTCCTGCTGCAGACGCGCACCGCCAAGCGCACGTCGTGGGCGGCGCTGCACATCGCGGTCGATCAGGTGCGCGAAGGCCTCGTCTCCGAGAGCGAGGGCCGCGAGCGACTCGCCGGGCTGGACCTCGAGGAGATCCACCGCGCGCATGTGCGCGACGGCGACGACGCGCACGCGATCTGCCGGGGGCAGCCGGTGAGCATGGGCGTGGCGAGCGGTCCGATCGCGCTCGACGTCGAGGCCGCCGAGCGCATCGCCCAGGAGGGTCGCGCGCCCGTGCTCATACGTCGTGACACCAGCACCGAGGATCTCGCCGGGATGATCGTGGCGGCGGGCCTGCTGACCGCCAGCGGCGGGCGCACCTCGCACGCCGCCGTCGTCGCCCGCGAGCTGGGCAAGCCGTGCGTGGTCGGCGCCGCGGGGATGGACATCGACCTGCTCCGGCGCCGGGTGAAGATCGGCGATCGCGAGTTCGCGGAAGGCGAGGAGATCAGCGTCGACGGGGAATCCGGCCGCGTCTTCGCCGGCGCGGTGCAGGTCGAGGAGGAGCGCCCGACCGCCGACCTCGCGGCGGTCGCGGCCTGGCAGTCGGGCTGAGCGGGTCAACGAGCCCGAGCGGGATATGACTCGCTTGCGACCGACCTCGTGCAACACGCGCCGGCGCAGGTTCTCGTGCGGGCGCGCCGGCGCCTGGGTCGTGTCCGGCGTGCTCGTCGGGCTGGCGCTGGCGGCCGGGCTGGCGCTGGCGGCCGGGCTGGCGCCGGCGGCCGGGCCGGCGCCGGCGAGTAGCGCGTGGCGCTCGGAAGCGCTCGCGCCCGCCGGCGCTGTCAGCCCGGTCGCGCTGTCGTTCGACGCGACCGGCGACGGGCTGCTCGTGTGGGCCGGCAACCCGTACGCGATGCAGCCTCCCCGACCGTTCGACGGTGGCGAGTGGCGCCCGTCCGGCGGCGGCTGGAGCCAGACGCCCGAACCGCCGTTGACGGCGATCGAGCAGCTGCAGCTGTACGGCAGCGGACGCGCCATGCTCGTGGGCTCCGAGGCGGTGACCGCGCGGGGCGGCACGCCGCCGCCGGGCTCGCCGCCGTGCTGCGCCGGCTATCCGGGCACCGTCCTGCGCGTACGCGTCCTCTATGCGGACGGCCTCGCCGACGGCGTGTTCGGCCCGGTCAGGGTGCTCGACCAGAACGGCAGCGCGCCCGTCTCGGCGGCGGACGAGCGCGGCGACGCGATCGTCGCGTGGGTGCACGGCGGGCGCTTTCGCCTCGCCGAACGCAGCGACGGTGGCGCGTTCGCGACACCGGTCACGTTCCCCGGGCGGGCGCTGGCCGGCGATCCGTTCGCGGTCGCGTTGAATGCGCGCGGGGCGCGCGTGCTGGCGTGGATCGATCGCGGCCGTCTGTATGCGCGCGTCCGTCCCGCGCGCGGTCGCTGGGGTTCCCCGACGCTGGTGGCGCACCTGCCCGTCCCGACCAGGCCGGTCCCCACGCTCGAGCTGCGTGCCGCGATCACGCCGTCGGGGACGGCGGTGCTCGCGTGGGAGGCCGCGAGCGGCTGCGAAGGCTGCGCGACCGTCATGCGCGCCGGCGCGGCGTGGCATGCGCGGGCGGGGCGCTGGCGGGTGTTCGAACTGGAGCGCTCGTCGATCGCCGCCGGCGCGCCCGGCGGCGCGGTGGGGGACGGCCTGGCCGGCATCGCGGCGCTCGTCGACAGCTTCGGCCGCGTGTACGTGACCTGGACCGGTGGGCTGCAGGGCGCGCCGATCGTCAAGCTCGCCCAGCTCACCGCGAGCGGGATCGGCCTTTGGACGCCGCTCTCGGACTCCCTGGTGGGGGCCGCGCTCGACGACGCGACCGCCGGACCCGACGGAGCGCTGCTCGTGTCGTGGTTCGACGTGCGCGACTCGACGTCCGGCATCGGCCCCGTCTACGCCTCGCTTCGACGTGGCGGCGACCGCTTCGCGCTCGCGGTGCGTCTCACCGGCGAAGCCGTCACCGCAGGCTCCGGCCTGGTGGCCTTCCAACCGGTCAGCGGCGAGGCGCTCGTCGTGTCGGGAGCGATCGTCGCAGGCGCGACCGAGCTGCAGGTCTCGACCGACGCCGGAGGCTGAGGGTCCTCGGCCCTGAGTTGAGGACGGTCTCATGCACGCCTTACCTCGCCCTCAAGTGGGCGCGCAACCCTTCCGATGAGGATCGACGTCAACGACAAGCCTCAACGAGGGAGATCTCATGGCCAGGATCATCGTCACGACCGACCGGACCGAGCGAGCCGACACTCCGGTGCTGCTCGAAGAGCGCGTCTACCCCGTGCATCTCGCCAGCGACCACGCCGCGACGCAGCTCATGGAGCGCCTGGCGTGGGCGATCGGCGACGCCGAGAGCAGGGAGCAGGCGAGGCGCTAGCATCGGGCCTCGCCCGATGTCCCAGACCGATGACATGCTCGCGTGGGCGCTCGCCCGCGGGGAGGATCTTGCCGCGCCGGGGCTCGCTCCCCGGCCGCGCCGCAAGGTGGCGGTGCTGGCGTGCATGGACGCGCGGATCGACGTCTTCGCGATCCTCGGCCTCGGTCGCGGCGACGCGCACATCGTGCGCAACGCTGGCGGCCTGGCCACCGACGACGCGCTGCGCTCGCTGAGCGTCTCCCAGCGCCTGCTCGGCACCGAGGAGGTCGTCGTGGTGATGCACGACGGCTGCGGCCTGCACGGCGCCTGCGATGAGCGGTTCGCGCGGGAGCTCGCCGCCGACGGCGCGCACCCGGCGTGGCGGCTCGGAGCGTTCGAGGACATCGACGCGACGCTCGGCGCCAGCCTTTCGCGGCTGCGCTCGAGCCCCGAGCTCCCCATGCGCGACTCGATCAGGGGCTTCGTGTTCGACCCGGAGAGCGGCGCGCTGCGCGAGGTCGATCCGCTCCCGCCGGCGACCGCTCCGCGGGCGCACGCGCTCCCGGACGGCGAAGGCTCGCCCTAGCGGCCGCGGACGTGGCGGCGCTGCCGACGTTCGACGGGCACAACGACGCGCTCACGCGCGCGGATCACGACGGCATCGTCGACGGTCGTCCGGGCGGGCACCTCGACCTGCCGCGTATGCGCGCCGGCGGCGTGCGCGGCGGCATCTTCGCGATCTTCACGCCCTCCGACGGCGCCCGCCGCGAGCCGCTCCCGCGAGCCGACGGCGTGCTCGAGTTCGAGCTCGCGCCGGCCGTCGCTCACGCCGAGGCCGCCGCGCACGCGAGCGCCGTCGCCGGGCGCCTGCTGGCGCTCGAGCGCGCCGGGCACGTGCGCGTCGCGCGCGAGATCGCGGACGTCGACGCCGCGCACGGCGATGACGGACCGCCGGTCGCGGTGCTGCACCTCGAGGGGGCCGAGGCGATCGATCCGGGGCTCGAGGCGCTGGATCTCTGGCACGCGGCCGGCCTGCGCTCGCTCGGCCTGGTGTGGAGCCGGCCGAACGCGTTCGGCTGCGGCGTGCCGTTCGTCTCGCCCTCCTCGCCGGACATCGGGCCGGGCCTCAGCGCCGCCGGAGCGGCGCTCGTGCGCCGCTGCGCCGAGCTCGGCGTGCTCGTCGATCTCAGCCACCTCAACGAGGCGGGGTTCTGGGACGTGGCGCGGCTGGACGCCGGACCGCTGGTGGCGAGCCACTCGTGCGCGCACTCCCTGTGCGCCGCCTCGCGCAACCTCACCGACGCCCAGCTCGACGCGATCGGCGCCTCCGGCGGCCTGGTCGGCATCGTCTTCGCCTGCCCGTTCCTGCGCGCGGACTTCGCCGACGATCCCGATACGCCCCTGAGCCTGATCGTCGAGCACGCGCGTTACATCAGCGAGCGCATCGGCGTCGCGCACGTCGCGCTCGGCTCGGACTTCGACGGGGCGACGGTGCCCGCCGCGCTGGGCGACGTCGCCGGCATCCCGCGGCTGCTCGGCGCGTTCGCCGACGCCGGCTTCAGCGAGGAGGAGATCGCCGCGATCGCCTGGAGCAACTGGCGGCGCGCGCTCGCCGCCTGGTGGTGAGCCAGGGCCGAGGGCATCGGGAACCGCCGGTGTATCCTGCTGCCAATGGTGGGGAGATGAGGAGGCCCGGGGCGCTCGCGGGGCTCGCCGCCTGGATCGTCGGGGTCGCGTGCACGGCCTTCGCGCTCTCCCCGTCGCTCGCCGCCGCCTCCTCGCAGCCGGTCGACATGGCCGCCCCCTACGAGTACCTCGGGTGGGGCGATCCGCAGCCGCCGGCGAGCGTGATCGAGAGCACCGGCGTCCAGGATCTGACGCTCGCGTTCATCCTCTCCCACGGCGCGTGCAACCCCGAGTGGGACGGCCAGCGCCCGCTGCTGGGCGGCTCCGACGCGGCGGCGATCGAAGGCGTCCGCGCGGCCGGCGGCGAAGTGGACGTGTCCTTCGGCGGCTGGAGCGGCAAGAAGCTCGGCAGCTCGTGCAAGACCCCCGCCGCGCTCGCCGGCGCCTATCGGAAGGTGATCGACGCGTACTCGCTGAAGGCGATCGACATCGACATCGAGCACGGCGAGTTCACCAGCAAGAAGGTGCGCAAACGCGTGATCGAAGCGCTGGCGATCGTGCAGGGGGAGGACCCGGGCATCGAGATCTCGGTCACGTTCGGGACCGAAGAAGCCGGGCCCGAACCCGACGGCAGGAGCCTGATCGCCGACGCCG
Organism: Solirubrobacteraceae bacterium; assembly: GCA_052148875.1. Classification (GTDB taxonomy): domain Bacteria; phylum Actinomycetota; class Thermoleophilia; order Solirubrobacterales; family Solirubrobacteraceae; genus Palsa-744. The sequence goes on along the minus strand of JBKQHH010000200.1, from coordinate 34,686 downwards.
CCGCGATCGACTTCCAGCCGAGCGCGTGGACGGTCATGCCGTTCGACTTCGGCCGGCCGCTGACCGACATGGGCCACGCCTCGATCAGGGCGGTCGAAGGCCTGCAGCGCGACCTGGTCGCCGCATACGGCATCTCGCCCGCCGCCGCATACGAGCACGCGGGCATCTCCTCGATGAACGGCGAAACCGACGAATCCTCGGAGCTCGTCAGCGTCGAAGACTTCGAAACGATGCTCGCGTTCGCGCAGCAGAACCACCTCGCGCGGTTCACCTTCTGGGCGGTCAATCGCGACCGCCAGTGCGCAGGCGGCGAGAACGCCGGCGAAGACTGCAGCGGGATCGCGCAACAGCCATACGCGTTCACCGACGTGATCGCGCGCTACCACGGCTGAGGCTCGCGCCCGGGTGGCCGAGCCCCGGTGGGGATCGGTGGCGGCGCGGCTGCCCGCCGCCGCGCGCGCTCACGCCCGCGCGCTCGTCTGCGGGTCCAGCCGCGACATCGTCACCGCGGCGCTCAGCTCCGAGCTGGCGCCGCCCATGTAAAGCCCCTTGACGGGCGGCACGTCGGAGTAGAAGCGCCCGTGGCCGATCTTCACGTGCGTCTCGCCCGTCAGGCGGCGGTTGGTGGGGTCCGCGCTCACCCACACCGGCTCGCCGTGGCCGTCGCTGCTCGGCAGCAGCGCCTCCAGCCACGCGTGCGTTTCGACCTCGACCGAGTCCGTCCCGTGGTCCTCGGGCGCCGCCCACAGGTAGCCGGAGACGTAGCGGGCGGCGATGCCGCGGCGGCGCAGCAGCACGAGCGACAGGTGCACGAAGTCCTGGCACACGCCGGCGCCCATCTCCAGCAGGTCGCGCACGGTCGATCCCACGTACGTCGCTCCCGGCCGGTATTCGAAGCGGTCGGGCACGAGCTCGCACAGCAGTTCGAGCGTCTCCAGCGGGCTGTCCGCCGCGAGCGCGTCGTGCAGGCTCTCCAGGCCGTGGAGGGCCGGCTGGTCCTGCCACGGCAGCGCGAACTCGCCGGCCGCGTCGACGTAGGCGGGGCTGAGCAGGCTCTCCCAGGATCCCTCCGGGGGGTCTGGATGGGGCGAGGTGACCACGCGCGCGCGCACGTCGATCGTGAGCTGCTCGTGGCTGGTGGGGATGCCGAACTCGAGCACCTCGGTGCCGAAGTAGTCCAGGTGGCGGCTGACCCGGGCCTCGGGCTCGATGCGCGTGTGGAACTCGTCGCAGCGCTGCGTGGAACTCGTCGCGGGGCGCACGCGCAGGGCGTTCAGGTTGTCGGTGACGGGCGCGTCGTAGTGGTACTCGGTCAGGAAGCGGATCGCGAAGTGCACGCTCGGCTCACCTCCTCAGTCCGGCGGCCGCGGCGCCCGCGAAGTAGCGCTCGGCCACGTCCTGGTCGATGCGCGCGAGCTCCTGTTGCGTCTGTTCGCATATCCCGGTCAGCTCCGCCCCGTCGGGCAGGGCCCTGCGCTGGAAGTCCAGGTCGGCCGCCAGTCGGCTCACGCGCAGCACCGGCTTGGAGTTGCGCGGCCCCGCGTCGGCGCTGGTGAAGACCTCGTGCAGCGAGTCCACGCACGCGGCCACGCTGTCGGGGTACGCCCGCTCGAACAGCAGGAAGCGCGCGACCGGGTGCGCGTTGGGCGGCGCGGTGACGGCGCGCAGGTAGGCGTGAAAGCCGCCGACCGCCTGCAGCAGGATCAGCGCGTGACCGTCCGCGGGGGCCGCGTCGCCGGCCGGCAGCGCGACGCGCAGCATGCGCAGCACCATGTCGGAGATCTCGATCAGGCCGCCCGCGTCCAGGAAGCACTTGGCCTCGTAGCGCAGCATCGAGCGGTTGGCCACGCCCCAGATCAGGGCCGTCCGTTCCTTGACGTACTGGGAGGCCAGCGACGGGCCCGACGGCGCCGGGGAATCGAATCCCGCCCGGGTGGGCGGGCCCCAAACACTCCCGCCGCGCAGTCCGAGCGCGGTCGTGTTGATCGCCTCCCACATCTCCGCGCTGATCACGTCGCGCACCGTGCGCGCGCCCTCGCGCGCGCGCTCGATGCTGGCGAGCATCGAGCCGGGCCGCTGTGGGTCAAGCGTGAGCTGGCCGAGCGCATGTCCGCCGAGCACGTGGCCGTTGCGCGGGCGCGTGGGCTCCTCGTCGACGTCGCCGAGCATCGCCAGCAGGCCGCCCGAGCCGAAGCTGACGCCGGGCGTGGTTTCGGAGGTTCCCTGCAGCTCCGCCTGGAAGACCGCCTCGACCGCGCGCGCCGTGAACTCCGCCCGCGCCAGGTTGCGCCCCAGCCAGTAGAGCTCGTGCGCGATGCGCGCCAGCATCAGCGTTGCTGCTGCTGTTGTTGCTGCTGCTGGCCGGTCCACGCCCCGTAGCGCAGGTCGGGCAGCGCGGGCGGCTGCGTGTCGGCGATCGGCGGCCCGGCGCGGTCGGCGTCGTCGCCGTCCTCGAGCACCCACGTGTCCTTCGAGCCCCCGCCGCGCGAGGAGTTGACGATCAGCGAGCCGTCCTCGAGCGCCACCCGGGTGAGCCCCCCGGGGACGATGTCGATGCGCTCGCCGAACACCGCGAACGGACGCAGGTCGACGTGGCGCGGCTGCAGCACGGCGTCCGCGCCGACCGTCGGCACGGTCGACAGGCGCACGACGTCCTGCGCGATCCAGCGGTCGGGGTGGGTGCTGATCACCCTGCGCATCCGCTGCAGTTCGACCTCGTCGGCGTGTGGGCCGATCATCACGCCTTTGCCGCCGGACTCGCCGGTGGGCTTGACGACCAGCTCCTGCAGGCGCCCGAGCACGTGCTCGAGCACCTCCGGGTCCGACAGCAGGTAGGTCTTGACGTTTTCGAGGATCGGCTCCTCGCCGAGGTAGAAGCGGATCATGTCCGGCACGAAGCAGTAGATCGCCTTGTCGTCGGCGACGCCCGTGCCGAACGCGTTGGCGATCGCGACGCTGCCCGCCCGGTAGGCGCGCACGAGGCCGGGGACGCCGAGCAGCGAGTCCGGGCGGAACTCGAGCGGGTCGACGAAGTCGTCGTCGAGCCGCCTGTAGACCGCGTGGGCGCGCTCCAGGCCCCTGGTGGTGCGCATGTACAGGACGTCGTCGCGCACGACCAGGTCGGAGGCCTCGACCAGCTCGACCCCCATCTGGCGCGCGAGGAAGGCGTGCTCGAAGTACGCGGGGTTGGCCGGACCGGGCGTCCACACGACGACCGTCGCCTCGCTCTCGGCCGAGGGCGCGACCGAGCGCAGGGCGCGCAGCAGCAGCTGCGGGTAGTGGTCGACGGGGCGCACGCGGTAGGAGGCGAACAGCTCGGGCACCAGGCGCGCCATCGCGGCGCGGTTCTCCAGCACGTAGGAGATGCCCGACGGGATGCGCACGTTGTCCTCGATCACCTTCCACGTGCCGTCGCTGTGGCGCACCAGGTCGCAGCCGGCCACGTGCGTGTACACGCCGCCGGGCGGGCGGATGCCGTGCACGGCGCGCGCGAAGTGCGGGCAGGAGGCCACCAGGCGCCACGGCACGAGACCCTCGCGCACGATCTCGCGGGCGTGGTAGACGTCGTCCACGAAGTGGTTGAGCGCGCGGATGCGCTGGGCCAGCCCGCGCTTGATGTCGCGCCATTCCTGCCCGCTGAGCACGCGCGGCACGAGATCCAGCGGGAACGGCCTTTCCTTGGTCCCGCCCTCGCCGTCGTCGCCCGCGCCTTTGGTCTCGAACGTGATCCCCTGCTGCATGAAGATCGCGTCGCGCCGCCGGCCGGCCTCGATCAGCCCCTCGGGGCCGAGCCGCCTGAGCTGCTCGACGAGCGCGCGAGCGGTCGGCCGCGGCGTCCCGTCGTCCTCGAACAGCTCGTCCAGGAACGGCGCCTGAGGGCGGTATGCGTCGATCGCCGGTGTCTTCACCCCCGAGCTCACCACGAGATTCTCCCGCGGATGCTGCGTATTCACCTTCGACGGATGGACAAACCGGGGTTGTCCCCGGTGTTCACTCGTAACAGGCTCAGCGCGGCCAGCGGCCGTGGCGGTTGAAGTAGTCGCGGGCGGCCTGCTCGGCGTCGCGCTCGCGATCGCCCTTGGCCCCGAGGCGGAAGAGCCAGTTGAGGAAGTAGATCGCGAGGCCGGCGCTGACGAGGCTGGCGCCTCCCTCGAGGTCGGTTTCGCCGCCCAGCGCCATCATCACGAGGCCGGCGATCGTGACGACGGCCGGCAGCACGTAGCGGATGCCCACCAGCAGCCACGATTCCAGGCGCGCGCGTGTCATGCGGGCTGCAGCGGCCCGGGAGCCGCCTCCTGCTCGAGCCGCTCGGCGCAGCGGCGGGCGGTGCCCTGCGCCCAGCGTCCGGTGGTGGCGGCCCCGAGCGCGAGCACGACGGCGCCGCAGCCGGCGATCGTCCACCACGCGGGATGGCTGGCGCTCGAGAGGTGGACGCTGATCGCGCTCCCCGCCGCCGAGCCGAGGATCGAGCCGGTCACGGCGATCCCGAGCGCCTGCCCGACCTGCCGGCTGGTGGAGGCGACCGCGGCGGCGACCCCGGCCTGGTTGTCGGGCATGCCGGAGACGGCGGTGTAGGTGATCGGCGCGTTGACGGTGCCGAAGCCGACGCCGAAGAGCGCGTACACGCCGAGCAGCAGCAGCAGCGGGGTCGTGGACGTGAGCGTCGTCAGCACGAGGGCGCTCGCCGTCATGCAGAACCCGGCGACGAACAGCGGCAGGCGCGGTCCGCGGGTGCCGACCGCGCGCCCGGACCGCGGGCTGCACACGAGCGCCGCCGCCGCCATCGGCAGCGTGCACAGCCCCGCCTGCAGCGCCGAGTATCCACGCACGTCCTGAAGATAGAGGGTGTTGAGCAGCAGGAACCCGCTGAACGCGGCGAACGCGCTGATCGCGATCAGCGTGGCGCCCGAGAACGGGGCGCTGCGGAAGAAGCGCAGCTCGATCAGCGGGTCGGCGCGCCGCGGCTCGTACAGCACGAGTCCCGCCAGCGCGAGCGCCGCGAGGGCGAACAGGCCGACGCTCTGCGCCGAGGACCAGCCGGCGTTCGGCGCTTCGATGATCGCGTACGTGAGCGAGGCGAGCGTCACGATCACGAGCAGCTGCCCGACGGGATCGATCCGCCGCGGCCGCGGCGCGCGCGACTCGGGCACGAACAGCGCGCTCAGGACGACTGCGGCCAGGCCGATGGGCACGTTGATCCAGAAGATCGCGCGCCAGCCGACGGTCTCGGTGAGCGCGCCGCCGACGATCGGCCCGAGCGCGAGGCTGATGCCGACGACCGCGCCCCACGCGCCGATCGCGCGGGCGCGCTCCCGCGGGTCGGTGAACACGTTGGTGATGATCGACATCGCCACCGGGTTGAGCATCGAGCCGCCGACGCCCTGCAGGGCGCGCGCGGCGATCAGCCAGCCGAGCGTGGGGGCGAGGCTGCACAGCAGCGAGCCGGCGACGAACACCAGCAGGCCGGCCTGGAAGGTGCGCCGGCGCCCGAGGCGGTCGGCGGTCGAGCCGGACAGCAGCAGCAGGCTGGCGAGCACGAGCACGTACGCGTCGATCGTCCACTGCAGCCCCGACAGCGACGCGTGCAGGTCGCGGCGGATCGACGGCAGCGCGACGTTGACGATCGTGTTGTCCATCGCCACGATCAGGAGGCTCATGCAGCAGATCGCGAGGATCGTCAGGCGCCGGCGGTCGCTCAGCTCGGGTGTACCGTTCACGCCGACTAGTTCTAGCGTCCCCGTCCGCGCGCTCCGGGTCCCGGCCCGCACGCGCCGCCGAGATCAGGCCATGCCCGCACCGACCATCGATGAGCTGACGATCGCCGACGAGCCCGCCCGCTGGGCGGCGCTCGGCTTCGACGTGGCCGGCGGGGGCTGCCAGATCGGCACGGTGCGGCTGCGCTTCGTCGAGCCTGCCGCCGTGGCCCATCCGCCCGGGTCCGACCAGCCCGGGCCCGGTCCGTTCGGGTCCGGCCCCCCCGGAATCGTCGGCTGGTCGCTGCGCGATGCCGCGAGCATCGAGCTCGACGGGCTGGCGACGACGATCTCCGAGGGCCCGCCCGCGGCGCCCGCGCCGGCGCATCCCAACGGCGTGCTGGCGATCGACCACGTGGTGGCGGCGTCCCCCGATCTCGATCGCAGCATCGCGGCGCTGCGGGCTGCCGGCCTGGACCTGCGCCGCGTGCGCGAGGAGCCGACCCCCGCGGGCGCGCCGCGCCAGGCGTTCTTCCGCCTCGGCGGCGAGATCCTCGAGCTGATCCAGGAGCCCGAGCAGGCGATCGCATCGTCCCCGGAGGGGGAGCGCGCCGGCGGGCGCGAGCGCGAGGCCCGCTTCTGGGGCCTCGCGCTGCTGGTCGAGGACCTCGAGCGCACGGTCGAGCTGCTCGCGCCGCACGTCGGCGAGGCGCGCGCGGCGGTGCAGCCGGGCCGGCGGATCGCGACCGTGCGCCGCTCGGCGGGCCTCGCGGTGCCGCTGGCGCTGATGAGCCGCGACGAACGCGCCGAGGAGCGGCGATGAGCCGGCAACAGCTGTGGACGGACGTCGACGACTACGTCGAGGAGCGCGTGGTGGGCGAGGACGAGGCGCTGCGGGCGGCCGCGCGGGCGAGCGCCGACGCGGGCCTGCCGCCGATCGCGCTCACGCCCGCCCAGGGCAAGCTGCTGCACCTGCTCGCGCGCATGCTCGGCGCGCGCAGCATCCTCGAGCTGGGAACGCTCGGCGGCTACAGCACGATCTGGCTCGCCCGCGCGCTCCCGCAGGACGGCCGCCTGGTCACGCTCGAGCTGAGCCCGCACTACGCCGAGGTCGCCGCCGCGAACATCCACCGAGCTGGCCTTGCCTCCTATATAAAGATAGATGTCGGCCCCGCGCGCGACAGCCTGCGCGCCCTAATCGATCAGCACGCCGGCCCCTTCGACCTGGTGTTCATCGACGCGGACAAGCAGAGCACGCCGGAGTACTTCGAGCTGGCGCTGCAGCTCACGCGCCCGGGCAGCGCGATCGTCACCGACAACGTCGTGCGCGACGGCGCGCTCGTCGACGCCGGCAGCGAGGATCCGGGGGTGCAGGGGATGCGCCGCTTCCACGAGCTGCTCGCCGCCGATCGTCGCGGCGCCCGGCGCGTGAGCGCCACGACGATCCAGACGGTCGGCGCCAAGGGCTACGACGGCTTCACGCTGGCGCTCGTCGAGCGGTAGCCGCGGCGGGCGCGGCGATCCCTCCGCGAGCTGTAATCTCGCGCGTGTGGGCGGAGAGCTGAAGCTGGGGTTGAACATGGGGTATTGGACCCACCCACCCGGCGGGCCGCCGCCGGGCGCGGCCGAGGCGGTCGCCGAGGCCGAGCGGCTGGGGTTCGACTCGATCTGGACGGCCGAGGCGTACGGCTCGGACTGCCTGACGCCGCTGGCGTGGTGGGGGGCGGCGACCGAGCGCATCAAGCTGGGGACGGCGATCGTGCAGATGTCCGCGCGCCAGCCCGCCGCCACGGCGATGGCCGCGATGACCATGGACCATCTGTCGGGCGGTCGCTTCATCCTCGGTCTCGGCGTGTCCGGGCCGCAGGTCGTCGAGGGGTGGTACGGCATGCCGTTCGCAAAGCCGCTCGCGCGCACGCGCGAGTACATCGCGATCCTGCGCGACATCTGGGCGCGCAGGGGCCGCCTGGAAGCGCCCGGGCCGCACTACCCGCTGCCGCTGCCCGACGGCACCGGGCTGGGCAAGCCGCTGAAGGCGTCGATCCACCCGCTGCGCGAGGACATCCCGATCTACCTCGGCGCCGAGGGGCCGAAGAACATCGCGCTGTGCGCGGAGCTGTGCGACGGCTGGCTGGCGATGCTGTTCTCGCCGGCCGTCTACGACGAGCTCTACCGGCCCTCGCTCGAGGAGGGCTGGGCGCGCAGGGGGGAGGCGGGTGGGTCTCGATTCACCGGCGCCGCCGACTTCGAGGTCTGCGCCACCGTCCCGCTGATCGTCACCGACGACGTCGAGGCCGCCGCCGACGCGCTGCGGCCGTTCTACGCGCTGTACTTTGGCGGCATGGGCGCCAAGGGCGCCAACTTCCACGCCAATGTGCCGATCCGCATGGGGTATGAGAAGGAGGTCGCCGAAATCCAGGACCTGTACCTGGAAGGCAGGAAGGACGAGGCCGGCGCCAGGATCCCGACCGCGCTGATCGAAGAGCTGTCGCTGATCGGCACGCGCGAGAAGATCCGCGACGACCTCGCCAGGTGGCGCGAGTCGGTCGTCACCACGCTGCTCGTCTCCGGCGACGCCGCCACGCTGCGCGCCGCCGCCGAGCTCGTGCTCGGCTGACACGGGCGAGCGCGCGGCCGCCGAGCTCGTGCTCGGCCGGATCAGCTCGCGACCGCGACGGTCTTCGACCGGCCGAGCGGCCTGCCGGCGACGTCGAGGGCCTGGACGGCCAGGCGCGGCCCCGCGGCGGCGGCCGCCAGAGCGCTCTCGAAGCCGCCCGCGCGCGTGCTCGAGACCGGGCGCAGCGCGCCCGTCGGGCCGCCCGCGAGCAGCTGCCAGCGGTGCACGTCGGTCGCGCCGTTCCAGCTCGCGTACGCGGTCCGCTCACGGCCCCGACCGGCGATCGCGATCGCCGGAGCCTCCGCCGGGCGCCCGCTCCACGGCAGGCGGAAGGCCCTGTATGACTGGTAGGCCTCGCCCAGCAGCGCGTCGAAGACGATCCGCCCGGCCTGGTCGAACTCCGACACGCGCGGCACTTCTCCCCAGCCGACGAACACGTTCCCGTTGTCCAGCAGCTGCACGCTGCCCTGGCTGCCGGCGAGGATCCCCGCGTGGGTGTACTGATCGAGCAGCGCGGCCGTCATCGCCTGCTCGTCGACGTCGAGGATCAGGCCGCGCGAGAGCTTCTCCACCGCCGGCGTGGCGCCGTTGTCGAACAGGGTGAGCGTGCCGTCGAGCTGGCGGCGGGCGTCGTGCTGCCAGGCGAAGCCGCTGCCCGAGCCCATGTCGAAGTCGCTGTGCCTGCCGCCCAGGCGCCACAGGATCGCGCCGCTGCGGTCGAGCTTGTAGACGGTGTGCGTGCTGCGCCCGGAGACCAGCAGGTTGCCGTCGCCGTCGAGATCGACGGAGTTGATGTGGAAGTAGTCCCAGTCGTCGGAGACCGGAGCGTAGGACTCCTCCAGCGGGATGTGCTCGAGGCTGTGCCACTCGAGCAGCACCCTGCCGCTCGCGAGGTCGATCTCCTGGAAGATCGCGTCCTGGATCGTGCCGTAGGGCGGCCCGCCGACACCCGACAGGTCGTGCTCGACGACCACGTAGCTCGTCAGCAGCGCGGTGCCGCGCGGGGTGATCACGAACTCGTGCAGGTCGCCGCGCAGCCCTCGCGCGGCCTGCACGCGGCGGATGGTGCGGTAGCTGGAGTCGGCGATCACGTATTCGCCGACCCCGTGGCCGAGTTCGATGCTGCCCTCCCACCACGTGAGCACCGGGCTGCCGCGATAGGTCTGCACGCGGAAGTTGGTGGTGACCCTGCCCGCGAGCGGGTTCTCCCAGATCGCCTGGCCGCCGGCGTCGGCGATCACCGCGCCCGCCTGGGCGTTGGGAACGTTGTACGGCGCGATGAAGATCGGATCGCTCGACGCTCCCCGCTCGACCCGCTCGACCGACAGCGCCGGAATCCGCAGGTCCGGCCGCGTGTGCCAGCGCGGCTCGCGTGGAGCCCTGCCGCGCGGCGCCGCCAGGGCGCCCGCGAGGATCTCGCCCGCGCCGCCGGCGAGGGCCAGCCCGGCCGCGCCGGCGCCGGCCGAGCAGAGCAGCTGCCTGCGGGTCATCGTGCGGTCGGCTCCGATCATCTCCAGCACTCACGTAAGCACGCGCGATGAAAGGCTTCGTGAAGAAAGGTGGCGTAGGGTCTCGGCCATGGCCGAGACCGCATCGTCCCCGGAGGGGGACCCCGCGCAGCTGCGGCAGGCGTACGCGAACTTCCAGTTCGAGATCTACGCGCACGGCCTGGGCGGCCAGACGCCGCAGCTGCCGCTGCTGGCGAGCGAGCTCGAAGCGCGCGCCCGCGAGCGCCTGAGCGCCGAGGCCTTCGGCTACGTCGCCGGCGGCGCCGGCTCGGAGCTGACGATGCGCGCGAACCTGCGCGCGTTCGAGCGCTGGGAGATCGTCCCGCGGATGCTGCGCGACGTCTCCGAGCGCGACCTCTCCACGACCGTTCTCGGCACGAAGATGCCGGCGCCGGTGCTGCTCGCGCCGGTGGGCGTGCAGTCGATCGTCCACCCCGAGGGGGAGCTCGCGGTAGGCCGCGCGGCGGCCGCGCACGGCCTGCCGGCGATCCTCAGCACGGCGGCGTCGCACTCGATCGAGCAGGTCGCCGCTGCCATGGACCCCGCCCACCCGGCCAGCCGCTGGTATCAGCTGTACTGGCCCACCGACCGCGATCTGGCCGCGAGCTTCGTCGCGCGCGCCGGCGACGCCGGCTACGAGGCGATCGTCGTAACGCTCGACACGTGGCTGCTCGGCTGGCGCCCGCGCGACCTGCGCAACGCCTACCTGCCGTTCCTGAAAGGCGAGGGCGTGGCCAACTACTTCAGCGATCCCGTGTTCCGCGCGGCGCTGGAGAGGCCCCCCGAGGAGGACCCCGGCGCCGCGATCGGCCACTGGGCCTACCAGTTCGCCAACCCGCGGGTGACGTGGGCGGACCTCGCGTGGCTGCGCGAGCAGACAGCGCTTCCGATCGTGCTCAAGGGCATCGTCCACGCCGAGGACGCGCGACTCGCGCTCGACGCCGGCGTCGACGGGCTGATCGTCTCCAACCACGGCGGACGCCAGGTCGACGGCTCGATCGGCGCGCTCGACGCGCTGCCCGCGGTGCGCGAGGTCGTCGGCGAGGAGTTCCCGGTGCTGTTCGACAGCGGCATCCGCACCGGCGCCGACATCTTCAAGGCGCTCGCGCTCGGCGCCGACGCCGTCTGCCTCGGGCGCCCGTACGTGTGGGGGCTCGCACTCGACGGCCAGGCGGGGGTCGAACACGTGCTGCGCTGCCTGCTCGCCGAGCTCGACCTCACGCTCGCGCTCAGCGGCCACACGGAGATCGGGCAGGTGAACCGCTCCGCGCTGTGTCGCGCGTAAAGCGCCTGACGCTGATCGCGTGCATCCTCGGCTCGGGGATCGCGCTGCTCGACGGCACGGTGGTGAACGTCGCGCTGCCGACGATCCAGCGCGCGCTCGGCGGTGGTCTCGCGGCGCAGCAGTGGGTCGTCAACGGCTACCTGCTGACGCTCGGGTCGCTGATCCTCGTGGGGGGATCGCTGGGCGATCTGTACGGCGAGCGGCGCATCTTCGCGCTGGGCGTCTCGGGGTTCGGGATGGCCTCGCTCGGATGCGCGCTGGCGCCGACGATCGGCTGGCTGGTCGCGGCGCGCGCGGTGCAGGGCATCGCCAGCGCCCTGCTCACCCCCGCCTCGCTCGCGGTGATCGTCAACACGTTCCCCGAGTCAGAGCGCGGCGCGGCGATCGGGGCGTGGACGGCGTGGGGGACGATCGCCGCGGTGCTCGGGCCGCTGCTCGGCGGCGAGCTGCTCGCGCTCGCCTCGTGGCGGTGGATCTTCGTGATCAACGTCCCGCTCGTGCTGGTGTGCGTGTGGCTGATCCGCGTCGCGATCCCGCCGGCGGCGCACCATGAGCGGGCCGGGCGGCGGGTGGACGTTCCGGGCGCCGCGCTGTGCGCGTCGGGCCTCGCCGGCGCGGTGTTCGCGCTGATCGAGCAGCCGCGTCTGGGCTGGTCGAGCCCGGCCGTGCTCGCTCCGCTGCTCGGCGGCGGCGCGCTGCTGGGCGGGTTCGTCCTCTACGAGTCGCGGGCGCGCGACCCGATGCTGGCGCTGCGGCTGTTTCGCCGGCGCAACTTCTCGGCGGGGAACGTCGAGACGTTCTCGATGTACGCGGGCCTGGCGATCGTGTTCTTCTTCCTGATCCTCTTCCTGCAGCAGATCGGCGGCTACTCGCCGCTGAAGAGCGGCCTGACGACCGTTCCCGTGACCGCGCTGATGTTCCTGCTCTCGCGCCGCTTCGGCGCGCTCGCCGACCGCTTCGGGCCGCGCCTGTTCATGGGTGCCGGGCCGCTCGTGTGCGCGGCGGGGCTGGCGCTCTTCCAGCGGGTCGGCATCCACGTCTCCTATCTCACCGACGTGCTGCCCGCGCTGGTCGTGTTCGCGCTCGGCCTGGCGATGACGGTCGCCCCGCTCACCGCGGCGGTGCTCGCCGACGCTACGAGGGTGGATGCGGGAATCGCCTCGGGGGTCAACAACGCGATCGCCCGCGTCGCCGGGCTGCTGGGGACCGCGGCGGTCGGGGCGGCCGTGGCGGGCGCGTTCGTGGCGAACCTCGACAGCCGCCTGGCGGGGGTTCAGCTCGGCCCCGCCGCCCGGGCCGCGCTGGCGCAGGCCAAGCGCCTGCCGCTCGGCCTGCCCGACGTGCACGCCCTGCCTCCCGCCCAGGCGCGGGCGCTGACGAGCGCCGCCCAGCAGGCATCGCTGCACAGCTTCCACGTCGGCATGGCGATCGCCTCGGCGCTGCTCGCCGCCGGCGGCCTGATCGGGGCGGCCGGCATTCGCAACCGGTGCGGCCCCGTCACCGCCGAGCACTGCTCGTCCGGGCAGCTCGTCGGCACGGGCCGGGAGCTGGCCGAGACGGCGTCCTAGATCGGCTCGCGCGCGTAGTCGCGCATCGCTTCGACGATCGGCGCGAGCCTGCGCCCCTTGACGGTCAGCCGGTACTCGACGGTGGGCGGGCTGGAGGGGATGACGGTGCGCTGCACCAGGCCGGCGGCCTCGAGGTCGCGCAGGCGCTCGGAGAGCATGCGCGGGGAGATGCCGGCGACGGCGTCGGCGAACTCGCTGAAGCGCAGCGCGCCGGTGAGCGCCGCGTAGATGATCGACAGCTGCCAGCGCCGCTCGAGGAGGTCCGCCGTCTGGCGGACCTCCACGGGGACCGGCTCACATCTGCGCGGGCGCGATGACATCGTCGGTGCTCGCCCGCCTACGCGTGCGCGACGTCGCGGGCGGGCTCCAGCGCGCGGTCGAGGACCTCCTGGACGGTCATCACCGGATGGAAGGTCATCTGCTCGCGCACCTCCTCGGGGATGTCGTCGAGGTCGCCGCGGTTGCGCTCGGGCAGGATCACGTCGGTCAGGCCGGCGGCGTGGGCGGCGAGCGCCTTCTGCTTGAGCCCGCCGATCGGCAGCACGCGGCCCTGGAGCGTGACCTCGCCGGTCATGCCCACCGTGTGCTTGACCGGGCGTCCGGACAGCAGCGACGCGAGCGCGGTGACCATCGTGACGCCCGCGCTCGGCCCGTCCTTGGGGATCGCGCCGGCGGGCACGTGCACGTGGAACTCGCGGTTCTCGAACGCGTGCTCGTCGATGCCGAGCTCCTCGGCATGCCCGCGCACGTAGGAGAGCGCGATCTTGGCGGACTCCTTCATCACGTCGCCGAGCTGGCCGGTCAGCACCAGGCTGTTGCCGCCGGAGCCGCCGCCCTTCATGGCGGTGGCCTCGACGAACAGCACGTCTCCGCCCGCGCCGGTCACCGCCAGCCCGGTCGCCACGCCGGGCGTGGCTGTCCGCGCGGCCGACTCCTGGAAGAACTTCTGGCGCCCGAGCGCGTCGCGCACGAGCTCCAGGTCGATCTTCACGGGCGCCTTGGCCTTGCCGGAGGCGATCTGGGTGGCGGTCTTGCGCAGCACGGTGCCGAGGTTGCGCTCGAGGTTGCGCACCCCCGCCTCGCGGGTGTAGTCGGAGATGATCGTGCGCAGCACGTCGTCGGAGATCTCGACCTCGTCCTCGCGCAGGCCGTTGCGGTCGCGCTGGCGCGGCCACAGGTAGCCCTTTGCGATCGCGAGCTTCTCCTCGGAGGTGTAGCCGTCGAAGCTGATCACCTCCATGCGGTCGAGCAGCGGTCCGGGGATCGTGTCGGCGACGTTGGCGGTGGCCAGGAACATCACCTGGCTGAGGTCGAGCTCGACGTCGAGGTAGTGATCGCGGAACGAGTGATTCTGCGCGGGGTCGAGGACCTCGAGCAGTGCCGCGGAGGGGTCTCCGCGCCAGTCGGCCCCGACCTTGTCGACCTCGTCGAGCAGGATCACGGGGTTCATCGTGCCGGCGTCGCGCAGCGCCCTGACCAGGCGGCCGGGGAGCGCGCCGATGTACGTGCGCCGGTGCCCGCGGATCTCGGCCTCGTCGCGCACGCCGCCGAGCGACATGCGCACGAACTCGCGTCCGGTGGCGCGGGCGATCGACTCGCCGATCGACGTCTTGCCGGTGCCGGGCGGTCCGATCAGCGTGAGGATCGCCCCGGACTTGGGGTCGGCCTCGATGCCGCGGTCCTGGCGCAGCTTGCGCACGGCCAGGTACTCGGTGACGCGGTCCTTGACGTCCTCCAGGCCGGCGTGATCGGCGTCCAGCACCTCACGCGCGGCGACCGGGTCGAGGTGCTCCTCGGAGCGCTTGCTCCAGGGCACGGCGACCAGCCAGTCGAGGTACGTGCGGATCATGCTCGACTCGCCCGTCTGCTCGCCCATGCGCTCCAGGCGCGCGAGCTCCTTGAGCGCCTGCTCCTTGACGGTCTCGGGCATGCCGGCGTCCTCGATCTTCGTGCGGTACTCGTCGGCGACCGACGCGTCGTCCTCGCCCAGCTCCTTGCGGATCGAGTCCATCTGCTTGCGCAGGAAGTACTCGCGCTGCTGCTTCTCGGCGCCCTCCTGCACGTCCTCGCGGATGCGCCTGCGCACCTGCAGCTCGGCGAGGCTCTCGCGCTGCAGCTTGACGGCGAGCTCGAGGCGGTCGGTGACGTCGAGCGTGCGCAGCAGCTCGACCTTCTGCTCGTATGAGATGTTGGGGGAGTAGCCGGCGGAGTCCGCGAGCGCGCCGGGCTCGGCGATCGCGCGCAGGAACGCGGAGATGCGCCCGTCGTCGCCGCGCAGCTCGAGGATCTCCTCGACGGTCGCGCGGTATTCGCGCTCGAGCTCGCGCGTGCGTTTGTCGGTGGGCACCCCGTCGGGACGCTCGTCGACCTCGACGCGCAACTCGCCGCCGGCGCCGGTCTGCGCAGCGCCGATCAGCGCGCGGTGCTCGCCGGAGACGGAGACGGCGCGACCGCCGCCGGGCAGGCGTATCTGCTCGGAGACCTCCGCGATGGTGCCGACCTCGAGGAACTCGTTCTCGTGGCGCGGCACGAGCACGACGCGCTCGTCGTCGCCGACGTCGACGGTCAGCGTGATCCCCATGTTGGGGAACACGACCGTGTCGTCGAGCGGGATCAGCCGCAGGCGCTGCTTCGGCTCGGAGGGCTGGACGGTGGGCTTCTCGGATGGGGATGAGGATGAGGGCATAGGTGATCGCTCCATATGAGCTTACGAAAGTGTAGTTAGTATAGCGCGGGGTGGTTGCGTGCGCAAGTAGTTTCGAGGTCATGCCGGAAATGGCGTTGCAGAGCCAAAAACGGCCTACCCCGGCTCCTCGAAGCTGACGTCGACGTTCTGCTCGTCCACCCGCTCCTCGACCTCGGCGGATGAGGTGAGCGCGCGCCGGTCGGCCTCCAGCAGCGGATCGGAGAAGAAGCTGCGCGGCCACAGCCGGCGCACGCGCACGACGTTGATCTCGGCGGCGAAGATCGTCAGCTGGGCGCCGAGATACAGCCAGGCGAGCAGGCCGAGCACCAGCGCGAAGACGCCGTAGAGGGGCCCCGTGCGCTTGAGCTCGTGGTCGACGTAGAAGCCGCCGAGGTGCTGGAGCAGCTGCCAGAAGACGGCCGCGACGATCACCCCGGGCAGCAGCTGGCGCCAGGAGACCTCGACGGCGGTGAGCAGTTTGAAGGCGGTCATGAACAGCGCGAGGTTGAAGACGAACGCGATGAGGATCCCGGCGGCGACGTCCGGCGCGGCGTGGCTGGAGGAGCCGACGAAGCCGGCGGCGGTGGTGGAGACGATGAACAGCGTGCCGAGGATCGCGAGCATGCCCAGGCCGCGCAGGCGCGCGTGCAGGAAGTTGGGGCGGTCCTTGAACGGCACGCTCCAGATGCGGTTGAACGCGTTCTGGGTGGCGCCGGTGATGCCCATGCCGGCGAGCAGCGAGCCGAGCACGCCGATCGCCAGGCCGACGCTGCTGCCGGTGAGCGACTGCAGCTTGAGCTGGTCGCTGATCAGCGGGAACTGTCCGAGCGCGCTGTCGAGGATCCGCTTCTGCTCGCCCGGGTCGCCCTGGAGCACGAAGCCGAGCACGGTCACGAGCACGAGCAGCAGCGGGAACAGCGACACGAAGCCGTAGTAGGCGATCAGCGCGGCCAGCTGCCCGGCCTGGTCGTCGCCGAACTTCTTGAGGACGGCGGCGAGGAAGGACAGCCGGGGGCTGCTCTGCTGGCGGCGGTCGAGCTCGTGGAGGCGGTCGGTGAGGGTCATCTGCGGCAGCGTGTCGGTGGAGTCGGCGGCGGCACGTGTACGTGTCTATCCGATGCGCGCGCAAAAGGGGGTGTGGGCTCGCTCCGACACGCTCCGACAGCGCCCGCGAAACTGGGAGGGGGGGTCTTGACGCGCCGGCGCTCGACATCCCTGTGTGTCGAGTCGAGCAGAGCTGCAAGCACGGGCGCCGGGCGCCGCCTCGCCGCCGGCGGGCTGGGGTCCACGACGGGCGTTCGACCCGGCTGAGGAGGTCGCGCTGGTCGCGCACGCCAGGCGCGAGCTGCTGCTGCGCGTGCATCGTCACCGCCTGCGAGCGGAGGATCTCGAGGACTGCTACAGCCAGGCCACGTTCGAGCTGGTGGCGCACGCGCGTCGTGGCGGGCGCTTCTCCAGCCGACTGCATCTGGCGAACGTGCTCGAGCAGCGCTTCCTGTCGCGGATACGCGACCGCCGTCGTGCGCTTTCGGGGCGCAGCCCGATGCAGGCGGCGCTCGAGGCGGCCATGTCCCTCGACTCCATTGACGAGGGGCGGGTCGACGTCGTCGACGTGCGTGCAGATCTCGAGACGCTCGTGATCCTGCGCCACGACCTGCAGCGCGTCCGGTCGCTCGCGCCGCGGCTGACTCCCGATCAGCGCCTCGTCCTGGCCTCTCAAATTGGACAGATCGGCCGCGCCGACTTCTGCCGCCTGCATGGCTGGTCCCCGGAGAAGTACCGCAAGGTGGCGCAGCGGGGGCGTGCGCGCCTGAGATCGCTGATGGCGCTTGAGGACGAGCCGGATGTCCCACCCGACGGCCGGGCGTCGGAAGGAGAGACAGGGACGCTCTATGACCATCTCTCCCCCCACTCATAGACCCGTCCCCTGGGACGCCGGCGGCCGGTTGAACGGACGGCAGCATGGCGATCCCCATCCGCGCGCAAGCGGCCGGGATCTGGGGATCTCCCCGCTCCGGCTCCCGGCCGCCCGCGTGCACGGCTCGGTGGCGGCGCGATGACGCTGCTGCGACGAGCGCCGCGCGAGGTCTACCGCGTGTATGGCGAGGAGGAGTTCCTCGCCTGCGCCGATCGCGACGAGCGCTCCGAGTCGACCACGTCCGGGGCCGGCGAGCGGCGGCTGCACAGGGTCGCCGGCGCGACGATGCTGCTGGCCGTCGCCGGGGCGGTGGGCGGACTGATCGCGATCACGAGCCTGTCGGCGGCTGCGGGCGCCCGCCGCCGGGTGGGTGCGCGCCTGCTCGCGGCCACAGGCTCGTTCACCTCCTCACGAGTCGCGCGCGCGCACGTGTGGCGGGAGCCGGCTGGCTCGGGTTGGTCTGCTCAACGGAGGATGCAGGAGTCGCATGCGGGTCCGGTCCGGGTCGCTCCTCGCACGCGCGCGCCGCGACGTGCGGCGGCCCCCCAGCTTGCGATCGCCTCCGAGAGGACGCCCGTCGTCGCCGTGCGCCGACAGGGCACGCCGATCGCGGTGGCGACGCCCGCGCAGGCGGTGCGCCTGACGGCGAGCGCAGCGGCGCAGTCGCAGCGCTCGGGGCAGTCAGAGTTCGGATTCGAGCGCTGAGGTCGCGACGGTGGCTCGTGGTCATGCGCGACCGACCGTGACGATCGCCAATCGTGCGCTGTGGCGGATCCGCCTGGCCCGCGAGCTGCCGCGCTATCTGCTGTGCATGCTGTCGGTCGCGGGACTGGCGGCGAGCGCGCGATTCGCGATCGCGCCACCAACGCCCGAGCTGCCGGCGGCGGCCGTGCGCGAGCCCGCGCCGCCGGACCGGGCCGCTGAAGCGTACGCGGCGCTGTTCGCCCGCCGCTACCTGACGTGGAACGCCGCAGAACCGCAGGCCAGCGCCAGCGCGCTCGAACCGTTCCTCGGGTCCGGCATGGAACCCGACGCCGGCCTCGAGCTCCCCGCGAGCGGCGAACAGCGGGTCGAATGGGCTGAAGTGGTCCAGGCGCGCGCCCCGGCACCCGGCGAGCACGTCTACACGGTCGCTGCGCAGACGGATACCGCGGGCCTGCTGTACCTGACGGTGCCGGTGGCACGCACGTCTGACGGCGGCCTCGCGCTGGCTGGCTACCCGGCGTTCGTCGGAGCACCGGCGGCCGGTCCGGCGCAGGGCGCCGGGCACCTGCGCGAAGTGACCGATCCGGCGCTTGCGACGGTTGCGCAGCGCGCGCTGCGCAACTACCTCGCCGCGTCCTCGAGCGAGCTGGCGGCGGACCTGGCCGGTGGCGCTCGCGTCTCGCTTCCGGGCCTGGCTCTGACACTCGAGTCGACGCAGCGCTTGGACTGGGCGCCTGAGGGCAGCGCGGTGCTGGTGACGGCGCAGGCGCAGGACGGGCGGGGCGTCCGCTACACGCTCGCCTACGAACTGGACGTGGTCCGTGTGCAGGGGCGCTGGGAGGTTTCGGCCGTGCAGATGGATCCCGATGCATAGATCGCGACCCGAGGAGACCCCATGAAGAGACGCTGTCCCCATTGGCCCATCGCTGCGCTGCTCGCGTGCGTGTGCGCGGCCGCCGCGCCCACGGCGGCACTTGCCGCGGTCACGAGCACGAGCGCGAGCACGAGCTCCAGCGGAGCGCCCCCGGCGGCTGCATCCGAAGGCGGGGGCAGCTCGCTGGAAACCGCCGCGGCCAAGGCCGGGAGCACCGGGCGGGCGGTCGCGATGAGCCTGATTGGCCTTGCGTTCTCGGTGGCTGCGACGGTGCTCGCGTTCCGGCGGGACTTCAAGGAGGCGGCGGGCGTGTTCGCGGTCGGGATCGTCTCGGTGCTGCTCGCGACTCCGGCCGGCGTGAGCCTGCTGCGCGACACGGTCACGTCGCTGTTCGGCTCGCAGTGATCGAGATCCGCTCCTACCGTCGCGTGTTCGATCTCGAGCGCCGGATCTACAGCGTCGATCAGCTGCGACTGAACCCCGGCGGGGTGCCGGTGCGGGGGGTCGTCTACTTCCTCGCGATCCTGCTGGCAGGCCTGGTAACGGCGGATCTGCCACTGCTCGACGCTCTCGCCGGCAGGCTCCCCTGGTACCTGCGCGACATCGTGCTTCCCGGCGCGGGCGCCACCGTGTTGAGCGCGATCCGCCTGGAGGGTCGTACCTTCCATCTGGCGGCGCATGCGCTCGTGCGCTACTGGTTCGGGCCTCGCCGGCTGGCGGGTGTGCGGCGATGCGTGGCAGCGGGCGCGCTGTGGCGTCCGGAGGAGATCCTGATGCTCCCCGACGGCTCGGACAGCCGTCTGCGCCGCCTGCGCTACACGGGGCCGGGCGCGGTGCTCGTGTGCGTCGAGCACGAGCGGCGCGGACGTGCGGTCGAGCGGGGGTCCAGCGCCACCGCGCGGCCCGGACCGCGGCCCGCCCTGGCGATCAGGCAGCCGGCGGGAGCGCGCTCGCTGGAGCGCGGCCAGGTGATCTCGCTCGGGCCGGGCGCACGGCTGCTCGTGCGATCGAACGACCCCGGGAGCGGGTGAAGCGGTGGCGGCGCCGATCGCCTTCGTCTACGGGAACTGCGTGTTCGCCCAGGGGCTCGACGACGGGTGGGCGGCATTTGCGGTGGAGACATCTTCCTATGCGTGGCTGAGCGAGGAAGGCAAGCGCGCCCGCTTCCTCTCGTTGATCGGGGCTCTGGAGGCGATCGAGGCCGACGTGCAGATCCTGCGGGTTTGCAGGCGCTGGGAGCTGGAGCGCTACGCCCGCGGGCTGCGCGAGGACGGCACGGCCGCGCCTGCCCACGCTCGCACCCACGCCCGCGCACGCGAGCGCTACATCGAGGAGCACGTGCGGCGCCTCGGCGATGTCGGGACGGCACAGCCCGCGGTGTTCCTGCTGGTGAGCCTGCGCGATCCCGAGCGCGACGTCGCCTCCTACGTCTCGCGGGCGGCGGGACAGCATCCGCACGAGTGGTGGAAGGGGCTCAGGCGCGCGCTGGCGGTGCGCGACAGGCGTTTGCTGAGCGCGTCGGAGCTCGAGCGGGTGCGCGTGCGCGCAGACCATGCGCACGCGCGGCTCGAGGACTTCCTGCCGGTGCGCCAGGCGCGCGGCGTCGAGTTGCAGTGGCTCGTGCGCAGGGCGTTCTGCAGGGGGCTGGGGGAACCGGTCGTCGACGGTCTGCACGAGCCGCGCGCGCTCGTGTTCGAGCGCAACGGCGAGGCCGTGCTGGCGCCGCTGGAGGGCGACGTGATGCGCTGGGCCGACGGCTACGTCGAGAATCGGGGCAGGGCTCTGAAGATCGAGTCTGAGCTCGGGACGAGCTGGCAGGCGCAGCTGGTGCTGGGCGCGCTTCCTGAGCGTGTGCGGTTCCCGGGCTCCCGCGCCGAGCTCATGTTCGCGCCGGCCGAGAGCCTGCCGTTCGGCGTGGACCTGTCGCTGAACGCGCGCTTCCTGCCCAACGAGCTGGCGCTGCGGATCGCCCGACGGCGGATCCAGGACGCCGATCAGATCGTGCGGGCGGAGTCCGGCGGGGAGCAGGGGGTCTCCGACATGGGCTACGAGCGCACACAGGAGGCGAGGGACCTGCTCGCATACCTGCAGGCATCGAGCAAGCCGCCGCTGCTGCGCGCGACGCTCGCGGTCGCTGTTGCGGCCGGCAGCGAGGAGGAGCTGGAGGAGCGCGTGGAGATGTGCAGGCGCGCCTACGGTGAGATACGCCTGCATCGGCCGCTGGGCGATCAGCTGCAGCTGTTCCTCCAGCATCTGCCGGGTCAGCGGACCAGGCTGGCTGGCTACGACGACACGCTGACGGCCGAGCAGGTCGCGGCGATGATGCCGACCGCCACGCACGCCGCGGGATCGAGCAGGGGCTTCTACCTCGGGCACACGCTGTCGGGGTCCAGGCAGCCGGTCGCGTTCAACCTGCGAGAGGGCTCCGACAGCGACCGCAACGCGACGATCCTCAGCGTCGGGGCGCTCGGATCGGGCAAGACGACGCTGGCGCAGAAGCTCCAGTACGAGGGATTCCTGCAGGGCGCGAGAGTCATCGACTGCGACCCGAAGGGCGACCACCGCTTCCATCTGCTGCCGGACGTGAGCGCGCACGTGGAGCGCGTGACGCTGCGGCCGGACCCGGCGCTGCGCGGGATGCTCGACCCGCTCAGGGTCGCGCCGGCGCATCTGCGCCAGGACGCCGCGGTCTCGTTCCTGCGCGACCTGCTGCCGGGGAGGGCCGACCCGGCATGGGAGACGGCGGTGGTCGGCGCGGTCGACCGCGTCCTGACCCGGTCGTCCGATCCCACCTGCCGCGAGGTCGTCAGAGCGCTCGAGGAGGGCGACGAGACCGACGTGCAGGTGGGAAAGGCCCTTGACGTCTACGCGCGCTCCGGGCTGACGCAGCTCGGCTTCGCGGACCCCGCGGTGAGGCTGCCGCCCGTCGGGCATAGCCAGGTGACGTATCTGCCGATCCGCGACCTGCCCGCTCCGCCACCGGGCATGCCGCGTTCGGAGTACTCCCAGGCCGAGCGCGTGGGCGAGCAGATCGTGCGCCTGATCGCGATGTTCGCGATGCACCTGATGGGCTCCGAGCGGGGGCGGCTGAAGCTGTTCAGCTTCGACGAGGGCTGGCGGCTGCTGAGCGATCCGGTCGGGCGGACGCTGCTGGCGTCGCTGCAGCGGATGGGCCGCTCAGAGCTGGCGGTGCCGATCATCAGCACGCAGCTGATCACCGATGCTCTGATCGGAGAGCGGGAGTCGCTCGAGAACCTGATCGGGGCGACGTTCGTCTTCGGGATGCGCTCGCAGGCGGAGGCGGCGCGAGCGCTCGCGCTGCTCGGGCTCGACCCGGAGGACAGGCGCATGTGCCAGACCCTGCTCGAGCTCGAAGCCGGCCGGTGTCTGTTCCGCGACCACAGCGGGCGCGTGGAGGCGATCCAGGTGGACGTGGTGGCGCCGTCGCTGCTGCGTGCGTTCTCGACCACCCCGACGAGCTGAGTGCGGGCCCAGCCGCTCGCGCCGGCGGCGCTCGTCGCGCTCGCGGCGCTCGTGGGCACCGGGTACGGCGCGACATCCGCGGCGGCGGTCACGCCGGCGGCTGCGCGCACGAGCAGGGTTGAGCGCACGCCCGCAGTCGCCGCCCCGAGCGCGGCCGGGCATGCGCAGACCCCGACGAGCAAGGCGCCCAGCAGCCCGCCCCTGACCTCGGGCGCGGGCGGCGCGGGCGGTGGCGAAGAAGGCACGTCGGGCGCCTCGCCGGCCGGTGGCGACCCCCTTGTGAGCAACGGCCTCGGCAGTCCCACGTGCAGGGGAGCGCTCGCGGGCGAACTGTCACAGGCCAGCAGACGCAACTGCGAGACGTCGGGGTTCGTGGCGGCGCCCGCGCCGACCGGGGACTACGGGATCGACGTGCACATAGACACCGGCGTGCTCGGCTTCAGCTCCGGGGGGCTGCTGAGCATCGTGCAGAACCTGCTCGTGACGCCCCTGTGGATGGCGCTGGTGTGGGCGGTGCACGCGCTGGTGGTGATGCTCGAGTGGTGCTTCACGATCGACCTGCTGGACAGCGCCGGCGCCGGCGTCGGCAGGGGTCTGCGCCAGATGCAGGCGGCCTTCACCGAACCGTGGCTGCCGATGGCGCTCGCGACGGCTTCGGTGCTGGCGCTCTACCACGGCCTCATCCGTCGCCGCGTGGCCGACACGCTTGGCGAGGCGCTGGTGATGGGTGTGATGATGGCCGGCGGAATCTGGGTCATCGTCGACCCGACGGGAACGATCGGTGCGCTGGGCGAATGGGCCAACCAGGCGAGCCTGGGGACGCTCGCCGTCACGGCCCGCGGTACGCCGGCGGGTCCGGGACGGGCGCTTGGGAGCAGTCTCGGCGCGCTCTTCGTCGCGGCCGTCGAAGTGCCGTGGTGCTACCTGGAGTTCGGCGACGTCGGCTGGTGTCGCGAACCGTCCCAGCTGGATCCGCGCCTGCGCGCGGCCGGACTGAGGATCGCCACGCTGGAGCGCGCGGAGATCGGCTGTCTTCCGCGCTCGACCGTGCTGACGCCGTGCGCGCTGGCGAGCAGCGCGCAGGCGAAGGCGCTCGAGCACAGCGCCGAGCTGCTGCGCGACGCGCAGAGCAACGGCGCGATCTTCCTCGCGCTGCCCGCGAACGGGCCGGCGCGCAACTCGATCAACGAACAGGGCTCGCTGCTGCGGACGCTGTGCCAGAGCAGCGAAGCGACGAACTGCCGCGGTCCGACCGCCGCGCAGGCCGAGTTCCGGACCAACGGCGGCACGTGGTCGCGCCTGGGAGGCCTGCTGCTGATAGCTGGCGGCCTGCTCGGCATGCTGCTGCTGATGGGGTTTGTCGCCGTTCGGCTGCTCGCCGCGGCGATCTTCAGCCTGCTGTACCTGCTGCTGGCTCCCGCGATCGTGCTCGCCCCCGCGTTCGGCGATGGCGGGCGGGCGCTGTTTCGCAGGTGGGCGGCGCAGCTGCTCGGGGCGGTCGTGTCCAAGCTGGTGTTCTCGTTCCTGCTGGGTGCCGTGCTCGCGGTGCTCGCGATCCTGTCCGACCTCGAGGCACTCGGCTGGTGGACGCAGTGGCTGCTCATGTCGGCGTTCTGGTGGGGGGCGTACACGCACCGCCACCAGGCCCTCGGCGCGGCCGGGGGAGCGCTCGGCGATCGGGGCTCTGCCGCTGGGCACGCGGGGCGGCGGTCGGTTGTGCGGCGCTTGAGCGACGTGCTCGAGACCCCCCGGAAGGGGATCGCCGCCGCGCGCTGGGCGAAGGGCAAGCTGGGCAGAGAAGCGCCGGAGGCCCAGCGCCGCAAGCGTGCGCAGGTCGGTCAGGAACGGGCGCGAGCGGGGAGCGACGAGCAGGTGATGCGCGCCTTGGAGAGCGAGCACCGCGACGCGAGCATCCGTGCCGATGCCGCCCCCGAGGTCCAGCGTCGGCTGGCGGACAAACGCGCCCGAATGGAGCGCCTGGGACGCGAGCGCGCCACCGCACTGGCCGGAGGCGACACGCGGCGGGCGGCCGAACTGGGGCACCGCGAAGCTCGCGTGCGCGGCGAGATCGACAGCGAACAGGAGGCTCTGAACACGGCCCAGCGGGTGGTGCGCGAGGGCGCGCAGTCGCAGCGTCGCACGGGAGAGCTGCACTCGCGCGAGCGTCGGGACGCGCACGATCGCTTCCTGAATGCGCAGGCGGCTCTGCCGGCGGGCGGGCGTGCGGGGGGCGCCGGCGAGCGTCGCGACTATGCGGCGCTGGCCGGTCTGGCGGGATACGGGCGCGCGGAGTACGAGCGGCTTGACCCTCGCGGCCAGCGCGCGGCGCGCCTGGAGATCGACCGCGAGCTCGCGTTGCGCAGTGAGCTGGGCGAGACCGCGAGGGCGCTTGCGTCGCGTCAGGGCGCGGTCAGGGTGGGGCGCCACGAGCGCCGCAAGGCGGGCAGGGAGTTCGACGGGGCGCTGCAGCGGCGGATGAAAGACGCCGGGCACAGCCTGCCCGCATCGCGTACGAAGCGCTCGGGATTCGACGCGTGGCGAGAGGACGGACGCGCCAATGCGAGCGCACAGGGCTCCTCTGGCTCGAGCGTGATGCGCGACGCGCACGACGTGGCCGCGCGGCGCAAACGCCAGCTCGGCAGGGACCGCCCTTGACAGCGGGATCGGCCGTCGCCGGGAGCGGGGGGCGGAGCGCACGCACAGGGTCGCTCGCGGCGGCGGCTGCCGTGCTGGTCGCGTCCGCGCTCGCGTTCGTGCTGCTCGGGGCGCTCGCCGCGCTCGGCGGCGCGTCCGTGGACGCCGGCGGCGCGCAGTCCTCGGAAGCGCAGAGCGACGGCGTCTCTGCGCTGGCGGAGAGGGAAATCCCGCCGCTGTACCTGCGCCTGTATCAGCAGGCGGCTGAGCGATACGGCCTGGACTGGGCGATTCTCGCCGGGATCGGCAAGGTCGAGTGCGACCACGGGCGCGACCCCGCTCCGTCGTGCACGCAGGAAGGCGCCGTCAACTCGGCGGGCGCCGGTGGGCCGATGCAGTTCATCGCCTCGACGTGGGCTGAGTATGGGGTGGACGCCGATGGCGAACGCCCGCCAAATCGCTGGGACCCCGCGGACGCGATCTACGCAGCGGCCAACTATCTGCGCGCGTCCGGGGCCCCAGCGAACTACCGGCAGGCGATCTACGCGTACAACCACGCGGACTGGTACGTCAGCGAGGTGATGAGCTGGGCGGCGAGGTACAGCGCGCCGCCCACGGGATCCACCGAGGCCGGCTCGCAGGCTTCGCTGGCCGAGGACGCGCTCGCGGAAGGCGACGAAGGGGCAGAAGCCCCGGAAGGGGCCGACGTCGCCCTGCGCGGCGAGAGCGTGACGCCGGTGCGCTTCATCCCCGGCGAACGCGCCGAGCTGGCACCGGGCGACGGCCACCTGGCGCTCGTGCCCGCCGGCGTGCCGGCGACGGTTCAGGCGATGGTGGTGGCGGGGAACGAGCTGCA
Source organism: Solirubrobacteraceae bacterium (assembly GCA_052148875.1). Taxonomy (GTDB): domain Bacteria; phylum Actinomycetota; class Thermoleophilia; order Solirubrobacterales; family Solirubrobacteraceae; genus Palsa-744. Next base: position 8,859 of record JBKQHH010000200.1, on the reverse strand, counting down.
GGAGCTGCCGTACGGCCCGGGCGGGCATCCCGACCCGCTGGGAGCAAGCGAAGAGGACTGCTCGAGCACCGTCAACTACGTCCTGTATCGCTCGGGCATACGCCCGCTGGCGGAAATCCTCACAGACAATCCACTCGCGCAGGACTACGTGAGCTGGGGGGCTCCCGGCCCGGGACGCTGGGTGACGATCTACGCGAGCGCGAGCCCGACCCCGCACGTCTTCGTCGTCATCGCCGGGCTCCGCCTCGATACGAGTCACGACGGCACCGACGTGGGCCCGAACCGCGACGAAGACGGCCCCCGCTGGCGGATCCTCGACCACATCCCGACGTGGGCGCGCTGGTCCGTGCGCCACCCGCCGGGGCTGTGAGCCCGCGCTCTCGAAAGGGACCGGGCGCATGAGGCCGAGCACGCTTGACCCATCCGTACGATGTCCGTACAATGTCGCTATGCGCACCCAGCGACTCGAGCTTCGCCTGACCGACGAGGAGCGCCAGCTGGACGGTGCCGCGGCGTCGGCGGTCGGCGAGACGCTGAGCGACTTCTTCCGCCGGGCCGCGCACACGCGCGCACAGGAGATCCTCGCCGACCAACGGCAGATGTCCTTGAGCGTCGACGAGGCCGCGCGCTTCCTGGACGCGCTCGAGCGCGTCGACGAGGACACGGTCGCCCGTCTGCGCGACCTGCGCCGTCGCGCGTGAAGCACCGCTTCGCCGGCACCGAGCGCTACGACCCCGCGCGGCACGACTGCTCGGGCTTTCGCTGCGGCAACGAGCTGCTCGACCGCTGGCTGGTGCGCTACGCCGGGCAGAGCGAGCGACGCGACGCGGCCCGCACGTTCGTCGCCACGAGCGACGGACGCGCAGTGTGCGGCTGCTGCACGCTGCTCGCCGGCCAGCTCGAGCACCCGGGCGCCACACCGGAGGTTCGCGAGGGGCTCTCGCGCCATTTCCCGATTCCGGTTGCGATCCTCGCACGCCTGGCGATCGACTCGAGCGAGCAGGGACGGGGGCTCGGCGCGGCGCTGCTGGACGACGCGCTCGGGCGCGTCTGCCGGGCTGCCGCGCAGGTGGCCGTGCGCGCGGTGGTCGTCCACGCGATCGACGAGCGCGCTGCCGCGTTCTACCAGCGGTTCGGCTTCAAGGCGCTGAGCGCGACGCCGCGGACGCTGATGGTCACGCTCGCGGAGCTGCGCGCGGCGGACTACGAGTAGCCGCCTATCTCCGTCGCGCGTTCCCGCCGGGGCTGTAAGGTGCCGGGCGTGGCAGCCCGCAAGGTCGACTACCTGCTGATCGGCGGCGGCCTGGCGTCGGCGAACTGCGCGCGCTGGCTGCGCGAGGAGGGCGCGGAGGGCGAGGTGCTGCTGGTGGGGCGCGAGCCGGACCCGCCGTACAACCGCCCGGAGTGCTCGAAGGGCTACCTGCGCGGCGAGGAGACGCGCGAGGAGCCGCTGTTCCGCCCGAACGAGTGGTGGAGCGAGCAGGACGTGGAGCTGCTGACGCGCACGAGCGTCACGGGCCTCGACGTGAACGCGCGCACGGCGACGCTGTCGAGCAAGGAGGAGATCGAGTTCGGCAAGGCGCTGATCGCCACGGGCGCGAACGTGCGCCGCCTGAACGTGGGCGGCTGCGAGCTCGAGCAGATCCACTACCTGCGCACGCTCGGCAACGCGGACGCGATCCGCGAGGGGGTGGCGGATGCGGAGGAGGTGGTGCTGATCGGCGGCTCGTTCATCGCGTGCGAGGTCGCCGCGTCGCTGACGCTGCTGGGCAAGCACTGCACGCTCGTGATGCAGGAGCAGGCGACGTTCGAGCGAAACTTCGGCCCGCGCTGCGGGCGCTTCTTCCAGGAGCTGCTCGAATCGCACGGCGTGAGGGTGCACGGCGGCGACGAGCTCGAGCGCTTCGAGGGCGATACCCAGACGGCGGGCACACGTGGCCGCGTGGCGAAGGTGATCACCAGGCACGGGCTGGAGCTGGCGGCCGATGCGGTCGTCGTGGGCGCGGGGGTGACCCCCGACGTGCAGCTGGCGCAGCGGGCGGGCCTCGAGCTCGGCGAGCGCGGCGGCGTGCGCTGCTCCTCGCGCCTCGAGAGCTCGGCGCCGGGCGTGTTCGCCGCGGGCGACATCTGCGAGTACGACTCGGTGGTGCACGGCGGCGCGCCGCTGCGGATCGAGCACTGGGACGTGGCCTTCAACCACGGCAGGACCGCGGCGTTGAACATGCTCGGCAGGGACGTTCCCCACGAGGTCGTCCCGTACTTCTACTCGGTGCTGGGCGACTGGGGCGAGCTCGAATACGTGGGGCCGGCGCACGAGTGGGACGAGGAGATCATGCGCGGGTCCTTCGCGGATGGCTCGTTCACCAACTGGTACCTGAAGGACGGCGTGCTGAAGGCGGCGCTGACGTTCGGCCGCGCCGACGACCTCGACGCCGCGCGGCGGCTGATCGTCGCGGCGAACACGCTTGACGAGCGCCAGCGGGCGGCGCTGGGCGACCTCGACTCAGACCTCGCCGCGATCGGATCCTAGGCCCGAACGGGGCCGGGGGATGGTGGGCGGCGCGGCGGTGATGACGGCGGCGGCGGGCGGCGCTCAGCTCCTGGCGAGCGTGCCCGAGTTCACGCGCGAAGCCCAGCACCTGCTGCGCGCGCCGGGGATGTTCGACTGGTCGACCGTGACGCTGCTGGCGCTGGCGGTGTACGTGTACACGGTCGAGGCGCAGCAATCCAACTGGAGCGCGGTGCTCGCGGGCCTCGCCTTCTGGCTGATGGACTGGTTCAACGAGATCGTCAACGCGCTGTTCCTGCACTTCGACGGCAACGCGGCGCTGTGGACGGTGACGGGCCGCAGCAGCTTCGTGATCCTGATCGGCCTCACGGTCGAGATCTCGCTGTTCTTCGCGATCAACGGCGTCGTGTTCGCGAAGATCCTGCCGCCGGACCGCTCCGTGCGCATCCTCGGGCTGCCGAACCGCTGGGCGATCTCGATCGGCCTGTCGCTGGTGTCGGTGGGCGTCGAGCTGCTGCTGCACGCCGACGGCGTCTTCCACTGGTACTACTGGTGGTGGAACGTGGCGAGCTTCCCGGTGATCGTCGTCTTCGGGTACCTCACCTTCTACGTCGTCTCGTTCACCGTCTACGACATGCCCAGCATGGCGCGCAAGCTGCAGGTGGTCGGCGGCCTGGCCGCGCTCGATCTGATCGGCGGGCTGGTGTTCGGCCCGCTGCTCGGCTGGATATGAGCGGTCGAGAGCGGCCGGTCGCGTTGAGAGGGCCGGCCGCGAGCGTGGGCGCCCTGGGCGCCATCGCCATCGCCATCGCGCTCGCGCTGGCGGGCTGCGGCCTGGTCGCGGGGTCGGCGCCGAGCGCTGTACAGCTGCTGGTCACACGCGACTTCGGCAGCCGCGTGCTGCGCAGCACGGGGGCGCTGCGCGCGAGCGGGGGAGAGACGGTGCTCGACCTGCTGCGGCGCTACGACGCGGTGAGCGCGAGCTCCGGCGGGAGCGTCGTGAAGGGCATCGACGGGCTCTCGAGCGGCGTGGAAGCGGGAGCGGCCGGGCAGATCGCCGACTGGTCCTACTACGTCAACGGCGTGCAGGCGTCCACCGGGCCGGCGGCGACGAGCGTGCATCCCGGCGACCACGTGTGGTGGGACCTGCACGACGCCAGCCAGAGCGCCGACACAGCGGCGGTTGTCGGATCGTTTCCCGAGCCGTTCCTGAACGGCATCGAAGGCAAGCGGCTGCCGGTGCGCGTGGAATGCGCGTCCGCCTCCTCCGCCTGCAGCACGGTCACCGCGAGCCTGCGCGCGTCGGGGGTGCCGGCGGCGGTCGCGGCGGTCGGCAGCGGCACCGCCCCGGAAACGCTGCGCGTGATGGTCGGGCCGTGGGTGCTCATAGGCGGAGACGTCGAGGCCCACAGCATCGCGCAGGGGCCGGGTGCGAGCGGCGTGTACGCGCGCCTCTCGGCCGACGGGCAGGCGCTCACGCTGCTCGACCAGCAGGGCCGGGCGGTGCGGACGCTGCGCGGCGACGCCGGGCTGGTCGCCGCCACCAAGGCGGTCAGGGAAGCGCCCGTGTGGGTGGTCACGGGCACGGACGGCGCGGGCGTCGAGCTCGCCGCGCGCGCGTTCAACCGGACCACGCTCGCGGATCGCTTCGCGGTGGCGCTCGAACCGGGCGGCGCGATCTCGCTGCCCGCGCGTTCACCAGCCCTTTAGCGAACGTCATACCCTTGTGGGAGATGTCCGAACACGCATACACCGCCCGCGCCATGCCCCCGCGGCCCGTCGTGCGCCGCGCGCAGCCGGCGGGAGCCGCGGGCGCCCTCGGCCTGGCGGGCCTGTGCGTGCTCGCGCTGGCGCTCGTGTGGGCCGTCGCCGAGCTCGTGCCGGCGGTGCAGATCAAGGATGCGGTCGCGCTGCACGACTTCACGCTGCTCAGCCGGCCACGAATCGACGGGCCCGCGCTGTTCCTGCTGCACCTGCTCAATCCGCTGCAGTTCGTGCTGTGGGGCACCGCGCTCGTGGCGATCGCGTTCGCCCGCGAACGCCCGCGCGTCGCGCTGGCGGTGGCAGCGGTGATGGGCCTCGCACCGTTCACGGCCGAGATGCTCAAGCCGCTGCTCGCCCATCCCCACGTCCAGATCGGCCTCGTCCACATTGGCCCCGCGTCGTGGCCTAGCGGCCACTCGACCGCCGCGCTCGCGCTCGTCCTCTCGGCGGTGCTCGTCGCGCCGTCACGCCTGCGCCCGCTCGTCGCGAGCGTCGGCGCGGTCTTCGCCGTGGCCGTCGGCGCCGCGCTGCTGATCCTCGCCTGGCACATGCCGAGCGACGTCCTCGGCGGCTACCTGGTGGCCACCCTGTGGGCGGCGCTCGCCGTCGCCGCCCTGCGCGCCGCCGATCGGCGCTGGCCGCCGCGCGTGCGCTCGTAGTCAGGAAGACGCGCGCCCTGCGCCCGAACCGTGAGCGCCCGGGTCCCACAGCGGCTCGGCGCCAGCGCCGTCGCCGGGCTCCCCCTCCCGGGACGATGCGACGTTGGCGGCGCGGCTGAGGATGAACAGCAGGTCCGAGAGCCTGTTCAGGTAGCGCACGACCTCGGGATTCACCTCCGCGCCGACCGCGATCGTGCGGCGCTCGGCGCGACGGCAGACGGTCCGGCAGACGTGCAGGTGCGCCGCCGCGGGGGTCCCTCCGGGGATCACGAACGAGCGCAGCGGCTCGAGCGTCGCGTTGATCTCGTCGCATGCCTGCTCGAGCCACTTCGTGTAGTCGGCCCCGACGCGCAGCCGCTCGCGCGCGGAGGAGGCCGAGGAATCGGAGTCGTCGCCCGCGCGGGGAGCCGGCGCCGAGACATCCGGCATGGGAGCCGGCGCGGACGCATCGGGCGCGGGCGCAGGCACCGACAGGTCGGCGCCGAGGTCCAGCAGGTCGTTCTGCACGCGGCGCAGCCACTCGGCGAACCTCTCGGGAAGGCCCGACTGCAGCAGGGCCACGCCGATCGCGGCGTTGAGCTCGTCGACCGTGCCGTACGCCTCCACGCGCGGATGCAGCTTGGAGACACGGCTCATGTCTCCCAGGTGCGTCTCCCCGCCGTCGCCGAGCTTCGTGTAGATGCGGGTCAGATTCACGGTCATAGCCAGATCCTCGGGTCGAGTCTCGCACACCGCGCCGCCGCTCATCCGTGCGATCGGATACGTTCCCGCACCTCGTATGAGGATCGGCGTTCCGAAGGAAACCGCGACGGGCGAGCACCGGGTGGCGCTCGTGCCGGAGGTGGTCGGCAAGCTGCGCGCCAAGGGGCTCGACGTGCTCGTGCAGAGCGGCGCGGGCGCGGACGCGATGCTGACCGACGCGGCGTTCGCTGACGCGGGCGCGCGGATCGTCACCGACGCGTCGGAGGTGTGGCACAGCGACGTGGTCGTGACGATCGCGCCGCCGGACGCGCAGACGATCGGCGGGCTCGGCTCGGGCTCGATCCTGATCGGCTTCCTGGCGCCGCTCACCAGCCCGCAGACGACGAAGGCGCTGGCGGACGCGAAGGCGACGGCGTTCGCGATGGAGGCGATCCCGCGCATCTCGCGCGCGCAGGCGATGGACGCGCTGTCCTCGCAGAGCAACGTCGCCGGCTACCGCGCCGCGCTGCTGGGCGCCGAGGAGATGGGCCGCTTCTACCCGATGCTGATGACCGCCGCCGGCACGATCCCGCCCGCGAAGGTGCTCGTCCTCGGGGTGGGCGTCGCGGGGCTGCAGGCGCTCGCGACCGCCAAGCGCCTGGGCGCGCGCACGACCGGCTACGACGTCCGCCCCGAGGTGGCCGAGCAGGTGGAATCGCTCGGCGCCATGTGGCTGGACCTGGGCCTCGAGGCCAGCGGCGAGGGCGGCTACGCGCGCGAGCTCACCGAGGAGGAGCGCGCCCGCCAGCAGCAGGCGCTGACCGACGCGATCAAGGGCTTCGACGTGGTGATCACGACAGCGCTCGTGCCCGGACGCCCGGCGCCGCGGCTCGTGACCGCCGAGGCCGTCGAGGGCATGAAGCCGGGGTCGGTGATCGTCGACCTCGCCGGCGAGGCGGGCGGCAACTGCGAGCTGACCGAGCCCGGCGAGACGGTCGTGCGCCACGACGTGAAGATCGTCTCGCCGCTGAACCTGCCCGCGAGCATGGCCGAGCACGCCTCGCAGCTGTTCGCGCGCAACGTGCAGGCGCTGCTCGACCTGTTCGTCGGCGAGGATGGGGCGCTGGCGCTCGACTTCGACGACGAGATCGTCAGGGGCGCGTGCATCGTGCGCGACGGCGAGATCGTCAACCCCGGCGCGAAGGCGGCCGTGGAAGCGGCCGGTGGAGGTGCCTCCTAGATGATCGTCGCGAGCACGCTCACCACCAACCTGTCGATCCTCGTGCTCGCCGGCTTCATCGGCTTCGTGGTCATCTCCAAGGTGCCCAACACGCTGCACACGCCGCTGATGTCCGGCACCAACGCGATCCACGGGATCGTGCTGCTCGGCGGCCTGCTGATCGTCGGCCTGTCCGGCAACGGCACGTTCAACGAGGTCATCCTCGTGATCGCGATCGCCTTCGGCACGATCAACATCGTCGGCGGCTTCCTCGTCACCGATCGCATGCTCGAGATGTTCAAGTCCAAGCCGAAGCCGAGCGGGGGAGACGACGCCGGCAAGAGCGGGTCGGACGCCGGCGGCTCGGCGGGCAAGGAGAAGAGCTCGTGACCGCGCTGCCGCTCGCCACCTCGTTCCTGCAGAGCCAGAGCTTCCTCGACGTCCTCTACATCGTCGCGTTCGGGCTGTTCATCCAGGGCCTGCGGGGGCTCTCCGGGCCGACCACGGCGGTGCGCGGCAACCGCATCGCGGCGTTCGGCATGGCGATCGCGGTGATCGCCACCCTGCTCAACCGCAGCGAGGGCAACTGGGGCCTGATCGCGCTCGGCATCGCGCTCGGAACGGCCGTCGGCGTGCCCGCCGCGCGGCAGGTGAAGATGACCGCGATGCCGCAGATGGTGGCGCTGTTCAACGGCGTCGGCGGCGGCGCGGTGTTCCTGATCTCGTGGTCGGAGTTCCGCCGCTATGGCTCGACCTACGGCTCGCACTTCGTGCAGGTCAACAGCGCATTCTCCGCCGTCAACTTCCACGTCGGCGGGGTGCCGACGTACGTGGCGATCTTCTCCGTGTTCGCCGCGATCGTCGGCTCGGTCTCGTTCTGGGGCTCGAACATCGCGTTCGGCAAGCTCCAGGAAATCATTCCCGGACGCCCGATCAGCCTCGGTTCGGCCCAGCAGATCGTCAATCTCGTGCTGCTGATCCTCGCCGTGGCGGCCGGCGTGGATCTGATCGCGGGCGCTCACTCCGAACTGATCTTCATCGGCATGCTCGTGTGCGCCGCGCTGCTCGGCAACGCGGTCGTGCTGCCGATCGGAGGGGCCGACATGCCCGTCGTGATCTCGATGCTCAACGCGTTCACCGGCCTGTCGGCGGCGGCGACGGGGATCGCGCTGAACAACCCCGCGCTGATCGTCGCCGGGATGATCGTCGGCGCCTCCGGCTCGATCCTCACGAACCTGATGGCCACCGCCATGAACCGCTCGATCCCGGCGATCGTCGCCGGCGGGTTCGGCGGCAGCGGCGCCGTCGAGGGCGCCAGCGGAGCCGGCGAGCACGCGGGCACGGTGCGCTCGACGACCGCCGCGGACGCCGCCATCCAGCTCGCGTACGCCAACCGCGTCGTGATCGTGCCCGGCTACGGCATGGCCGTCGCGCAGGCCCAGCACGCGGTGCGCGAGCTGACGAAGGAGCTCGAGAAACGCGGCGTGGAGGTCAGCTACGCGATCCACCCGGTGGCAGGGCGCATGCCCGGGCACATGAACGTGCTGCTCGCCGAGGCCGACGTCCCCTACGACCAGCTCAAGGAGATGGACGACGCCAACCCCGAGTTCCAGCGCACGGACGTCTCGCTGGTGATCGGCGCCAACGACGTGACCAACCCCGCCGCCAAGAACAACCCGTCCTCGCCGATCTACGGCATGCCGATCCTCGAAGTCTCCAACAGCCACTCGGTGATCGTGATCAAGCGCTCCATGAACCCCGGCTTCGCCGGCATCGAAAACGAGCTCTACTACGAGCCGGAGACGACGATGCTGTTCGGGGACGCCAAGTCGGCGGTCACCGACATCACCGCCGAGCTAGCCCACATCTGAGGCCCGCGCGGGCCGGGCCTCCCAGCGCCCGGGCACCCGGGACGGTCTTCGCGCTCTGGCACACTGCTGGTCGTGATCGAGCGCAGCCAGGCCCTTGCGTCGCTGTCGCAGGACGAGTTCGACGTAGCGGTCGTCGGCGGCGGTATCACCGGCGCC
>JBKQHH010000199.1:0-26874 GCA_052148875.1 Solirubrobacteraceae bacterium | reverse complement strand
TGCGGGCTTCCTGATGCGCTACTTCAAGACCAGGACGCTGATGCCTTTCGCGATCTACTGCCTCCTGTTCGGCGGGTCGATGATCATCTATACGGCGAGCTGAGACCCGGCGGGTCCGGGCGGGCGGCCCGTCGTGCACCATCATTGAGGCCGTTGCCCGCTCACAGAACCCCGCCGAAGATGTTCGAGACCCGCAGCCACGCCTGGCAGGAGGTCGGCCTGCTGCGCCAGATCAGCCCGCGCGTGGTCAAGCGCGCTCGCCTGGAGGCGCTCGTGCTGCTGCCGCTGTTCGTGGGCATCGTGGTCCTCTACGACAACCGCGTCAGCCTGCTCGGCACGACCGTGCCGGCGACGCCCGCGCACGACGGCGAACCGGCGGTAGCCGCCCACAAGGTGCTCGAACAGGCCCTGGAAACGCCGATCCGGGTGGTGACGGTGCTCGCGCTGGTGATCCTCGGCTGGGCGATCGCGCGGGACGTCGGCCGCGGCCTCGGCCCGCCGCTGTTCCGACGCCTGGAGCCGGCGACGGCGGGCACCGTCGGGTTCGTGATCCGCCTGGCCACGGTGGTGGTCGCGCTGTTCGTGGCGCTGCGGGTCGCGGGGATCGAAGCCAAAACGCTGGCCCTCGGCGGCGCGTTCACGGCGGTGATCTTCGGGCTGGCGGCGCAGCAGACGCTCGGCAACCTGATCGCGGGCACCGTGCTGCTGAGCGCGCGACCGTTCCGCGTGGGCGAGCGCGTGCGCCTGCAGGGCGGCCCGCTGGCCGGCCAGATCGAGGGCACGGTCAGCTCGCTGGGGCTGCTGTACACGACGTTCGCGACGGGCGATGACTCGATCATGGTGCCCAACAGCGTGGTCCTGAACGTGGCGGTGCTGCCGCTGCGCGAGCCCGAGGCGGTCAACCTGCGCGCGCGCCTGCGCGCCGGCATGACCCCCGGCGACCTGCAGGAGATCCTGGAGAAGGCGCTGCAGACGCCGCTGCGCGACGCGCCGCGCATCACCCTGGAGGAGCTCGACGGCGAGGAGGTGGTCGTGCGGATCGCGGCGACGCCGCGCGTGGCCGCGCAGGGCCGTCACCTGGCGAGCGAACTGCTGGCGGTCGTCTCCCGCGAGACGCGCTCGCGCGCGAGCACGCCGTAGCGCAGGAACAGGTGGGAGGCGCTGTGCAGCGCTCCCAGCAGCTCCAGCTCCACCGGCGGTCGCAGCTCCGCTCCGGCGAGGATGCGCAGCCCCTCGCCGCCCGACGGCTCGCCCCCCGCGAGCTTCGGAGACAGCGACAGGAACAGCTCGTCGAGCAGCCCGGCGGCGAGCAGCTGCCAGGCCAGGTGCGGCCCGCCCTCGCACAGCACGCTGTGGACGCCGAAGCGCTCGCGCAGCTCGGCCAGGGCCGCGGCCAGGTCCAGCCGTCCGTCGCGCTCGGCGCGCACGTAGTCGACCCGGGCGGCGGTCGCGGGCAGGCTCGCCGCGGAGGCGGTGAGGATCGCCACGCGCGCGGAGGGCTCGCGCAGGAGCGGGATGTCCCGCTCGTCCAGCGCCAGGCGCCCGGAGACGATGCACGCGAGCGGCTCCTCGCCGAGTCCGCGCCGCAGGCGCTCGGCCCTGCGCGCGGCGTCGGGGACGATCCGCCCGTAGTGCTCCTCGCGGGCCGTGCCCGCCCCCACGAGCACCGCGTCGACGGCGCCGCGCAGGCCGTGGAACAGCGCCCTGTCGGCGCGGTCGCTGATCGCTCCGGAGCGCCCGCCGAGCGTCGCGCGCCCGTCGGCGGTGCTGATCATGTTGAGCATCACGCGCGGGCGGCCGGGTGCCGATACCCGCCCGTGCCCGTCCGCGAGCCCCAGCCCGTCGACGATCTCCGCGACCGTGGCCGGATCGCCCGCCGGCAGCAGGCGTTCGAGCCACGGCGGGCGCTCGCGCGCGGGGCCTGGATCGTCGCCTGCGTGAGCGTTCATCGCCCCACACTAGCCGCGCGTGCGGGCGCGGATCGGCCTCGCGGGCGCGTCGCATCGGCCCCGGGCATGCCCAGCGCGCGCGTCGCGCCGGCCCCGCACATGCAACAACTCGACAACACGTGAGCATTGCGACGTGCTACGGTCGTCATGAATGGCCGGCGCATAGACCGGCGAAAGCAGTGCAAGCGCTCGCAGGTCGAAGCTCTGAGAAGCATCCTCCGCGTAGCAGCACGCACAGACCGTGGAGGAATTCACACCATGCCAACTGGCACAGTCAAGTGGTTCAGCGACGACAAGGGGTTTGGCTTCATCACCCCCGATGACGGTGACAAGGACCTGTTCGTCCATCACACCGGCATCAACGGCGAGGGCTACCGCTCGCTTCAGGAGGGGGCCAAGGTCTCCTACGACCCGGAGCAGGGCGAGAAGGGTCCGAAGGCCGTAAACGTCCAGACCATCTAGGCCAGGGACACAGAGTCACCTGCGAGGGCCCGCTTCGGCGGGCCCTTTGCATGTGCGGACGGATATCGTGGCGACGCTGAGCATGCCCGTCGACGCCACAACCGTTCCCCTGCGCGGCGGACCCGCCGGAGAGCGGCCAGCCGGAGGCCCTCGCTGGAGGACGCGCGGACGCGCACGGGCGCTCGCGGGCGCCAACGCCGTCCGGGTGGCCGGGGGGCTGGCGCTGGCGAGCATCGTCGCGCTGAGCCTGCTGGTGGTGGTGCTGGCGGCCAATCGCCCGAGCCCGCTGGCATCGACCTCGCACGTCAACTTCTTCCCGCACTGGATGGCCGGTCCGCTGGGTGGGCTGTGGCCGGGCCTGACCGCGAACGGCACGACGCTCGAGTACCTGTTCACCGGCGCGATCGCGGTCATGTACGTGAGCTACCTGGTGCTGGTGCGCTATGCGTCGCAGCTGCCGGTTCGCTGGGTGCTCGGAACGATCGTCGCCGCGCACGTGATCTTCGCGCTCGCGCCGCCGCTGACGCTGACGGACGTCTTCAATTACATCAACTACGGGCGCATGGAGGTCGTGCACCACCTGAATCCGTACACGACCATCCCCGTCCTCGAGCCCCACAACGATCCCAGCTACATCCTCAGCAACTGGCACGAGCTGCTGAGCCCCTACGGGCCCCTGTTCACGCTGCTGACGTTCGCCGTGGTGCCCCTCGGCGTGGCCGCCTCCTTCTGGGTGCTGAAGAGCATGATCGCGCTCGCCAGCCTGGCGAGCATCTTCCTCGTCTGGAGATGCGCGCGGCTGCTGGGCCGCGATCCGCTGGCGGCGGTCGCGTTCGTCGGCCTCAATCCGATCGTCCTCGTGTGGGGGCTCGGGGGCGCCCACAACGACTTCCTGATGGTCTTCTTCATCATGCTCGGCTTCTACCTCCTGCTCCTCGCGCGGGAGCGGCGGAAGGCGGGCGGGCCTGCGGGCGTCGGGTGGCGCGGCTGGTCGCTCCCACTGTCGGCCCCCGAGATCGCGGCGGGCGCGGCGTTCGTCGCGGCGGTGGCGCTGAAGGCCTCCGCCGCCATCCTGCTCCCGGTCGTGCTGGTGGGCCTGCTGCGCGCGCCGCGGTCGCTGCTGCGAGTCGTGCTGGGGATGGTGGTGGCGGGCGCGGTGCTCGGCGCGGCCAGCCTGCTGGCGTTCGGCCTGCACATCCCGGACCTGAGCACCCAGAGCCAGGTCGTCAGCAACGAGAGCGTCCCCAACCTGATCGGCCTGGCGATCGGGCAGGGCGGTGAGACCGAAGGGCTGCGCGCGATCATGACGGGCGTCCTGGCGATCGTCGTCCTGCTGTGCTGCCTGCTCGCCTGGCGCCGGCGGGAGTCGATCACCGGCTCGGGTTGGGCGAGCGTGACACTGCTGTTCACGCTCGGCTGGGTGCTGCCCTGGTATGTGCTGTGGGCGCTTCCGCTGGCCGCGCTGTCGAGCTCGCGCAGGCTGCGCACGGTGGTGCTCGTGGCCGGGGTCTACCTGATCGTGGCGTGGGCGCCCTCGTCCGGCCGGCTCTGGGACGCCATCCACTTCCATCCCGAAAGCACCCCGCTCGGGCGCCTGCACCAGCGCTACATCAAGGAGCTGCTGAGGTGAGGGTTCCCAGCGCGCGCGCAGTCGGACCGCGCGTGCGCCGCCGTTTGGCCCCAGCGGCGTCCGACGCCGCCCCCGTCGCGCGCAAGCGCGAGGCATTGAGCGGCCGCCTGTCGAGCAGCCGCGGCCAGTGGGGCGGAGCGGTGGCGGTCGGGCTGCTCGCGCTGCTGGCCGCGGGATGGGTGCTGCAGCTGTGGCGGGCGGACCTCTCCTCGCCATTTCGCTACACGGAGCTCGACGACACCAAGTTCTACCTGATGTTGATCCGCAGCGTCATTCGTCATGGCTGGTTCGAAGCCGGATCGAGCCTTGGCGCGCCGTTCGGCCAGCAGCTCGCCGACTTTCCGCAGGGTGCGGACAATCTGAACTTCCTGATCATCCGCGGCTTGACGCTGTTCAGCTCCAACCCCGCGCTGATCGACAACGTGTTCTATCTGCTCACGTTTCCCCTCACCGCCGGGACCGCTTTTCTCGCCATGCGCAAGCTCGAGGTTTCGCGCGGTCCGGCAACCGTCGGAGCGGTGCTGTTCGCGCTGCTGCCCTACCACTTCTACCGTGGAGATTCGCAGCTGCTGCTCTCGGCGTACTACTCCGTTCCGCTCTCTGCGTACCTGTTCCTGTCCATCTTCCTCGGAGACCCGCGGTTCCGGCGGCGGGAGGAGCCGGGAAGCCGTGCGCTGGAGTGGCTGTCATGGCGCACGCTGAGAACCGTGCTGCTGTGTGCGGTGATCGCATCCTCGGGGCTGTACTACGCGGCGTTCGCGCTGGTTCTGCTCTCGGCGGGCGCACTGGTCGCAGCGGTCGCCCGCCGGGGCCGCGCGACGGTGGGGAGCGCCGTCGGCTGCGTGCTGCTGATCGGCGTGGTCCTGGTGGCCAACCTCTCTCCCAGCCTGATCTATCGCGCCGAGCACGGTGGGAATCCGCTGATCGCTCGCAACCTCACGGACACCGAACTGCTCGGGCTCAAGCCCGCGCAGCTGCTCCTGCCGGTGCAGGGCTATCGCCTTCCGGTACTGAAAGACGTCAACAGCGAATATGCGAAGGCCGGCTCCTCGACGTACTGCGAGCAGTGCTATGAGACGCTGGGCAGCGTCGGAGACGTGGGGTTCCTGTGGCTGCTCGCCGGAGCCCTGGCCGCGCTGCTCGGCGCCGGCGGTCTGCTGGCTCGTTCACGGCTGTACGGGCCGGCGGCGCTCGGCGTGCTGCTGTCGCTGTCGATCGCATCCGTCGGCGGGTTCTCTTCGCTGCTGGCGTACTTCCTCACGCCCGACGTGCGGGGCTGGAACCGCATGTCGCTGTTCATCGCCTTCTTCTCCCTGCTGGCGGCCGCATGCCTGACGCAGGCCGGGCTGCGCTGGCTCGCGCGCCGGCGGATTCGGGCGTACTGGGCCGCGCTGGCGATCGTGGCGCTGCTCGTGCTGGGCGTTCTGGACGAGACGAGCCAAGACTTCGTTCCCAACTATCGCGCCGCCCGCGCCGAGTACCGCAGCGACAGCGCGTTCTTCGGCGAGGTCCAGGCGCGCCTGGGAGCCGGAGCCGCCGTCTTCGAGCTTCCGTACGTACCGTTCCCCGAGGGCTACGGGGCCACGATGTCGGCGGTGGGCTTCGAGAGCCCGAACTTCGGCACGACCTACGAGGAGGCGCGGGGATACATCACCTCGACGTCGCTGCGCTGGAGCTACGGCGTCATGAAGGGCCGCCCGACGGACTGGGAGAGCGAGCTCGCCAACAAGCCGCTCGCGCTCGCGGTCGGGGCGGCATCGCTCAGCGGCTTCGAGGGGCTGGTAGTCGAGCCGAGCGGCTACGAGGTCCCTCCAGCGGCGTTGCGCAGCGCCCTGCTCGCCCAGCTCGGCGAGCAGCCGCTCGTCAGCCGCGACGGACAGCTGTGGTTCTTCGATCTGCGCCCGTACGCCGCCCGGTTGCGTCGCACGCTGGGAGAACGGGGGCGCCGGGAAGTGCGCGCCGCCACCCTCGATCCACTGCGCGTCAAGTGCTCCAGCAAGGGTCTGACGCTCAGCGGCGGGTCGGCGTCACAGCCGATCACGGCGACGCTCACTGCCAGCCTCTCGGGTCTGGAACCAGCCTTTGGAGGGCTGATCGTGCGCTTCCCCGACGGCGCCGTGCAGCGCGTCGCGAGGACCGCCGGCAGCGCCGTTGTCGACCATCGGCTACGGCTGACGGGCGGTTCGAGCACGGTACAGTTCCTGGCGAGGATGCCGGTTCCGGCCGCGGACAGCGTCCAGGTGCAGGCGGCGACGCTCACCGCGCAGGCGTACGAGCCCCTAATGTCCAGCCCCGCATCCCCGATCGAGGCGGGATACCCACCACCAACGTGCCAAGTTCACCCGGGACCATCTCCTCAACCGCAGACGGCGGTGCGCTAGGCGTCGGCAAGCCGTTCGATCGGGACCGGACTCGACGTCGACGTGGGCAGCAGCTGCGGGCGCTGGTGCGGGCGGCGCCGCTGCTGGTCGTGGTGATGGTGAGCCTGGGCGTGGTCGCGCTCGCCGCCCACCACGCCAGCTTTCTCAGCCCGACGGCCACACCGCTGCACTACCCCTCGTGGATGGCCGGGCCCCTGGCGGGCCTGTGGCCGGGCGCCGTCCCCGGCGCGCGCACCCTGGGATGGCTGGTAAGCGGCGCGCTCGGGCTGCTCTTCGTGGCCTACCTGCTCGTGCTGCGCGAGGCGCCGCGAATCCAGCCCGGATGGATGCTGGCGGGCATCTTCGCGGTGCAGCTGACGCTCCTGCTCGGGCCGCCGCTTCAGTACACCGACGTGTTCAACTACATCAACTACGGTCGCATGGGCGTCGTCCACCATCTCGATCCGTACTCGACCCTTCCACTGTCCGAGCCACACGGCGATCCGGCGTATGCGATCAGCAACTGGCATTACCTGCGCTCGCCGTACGGGCCGCTGTTCACGCTGCTGACCTACGCGCTGGTCCCGCTCGGCGTCGCCGCATCGCTGTGGGCCATCAAGATCGTCATGGGCGCTTGCAGCCTGGGGATCCTGGCACTGGTGTGGCGCCTCGCACGGCTCCTGGGACGCTCGCCGACGTTCGCGGTCGCGTTCGTCGGCCTGAACCCGATCGTGCTGGTGTGGGGCCTCGGCGGCGAGCACAACGATTTCATCATGGTGCTCTTCGTATTGGCCGCCATCTACCTGCTGCTCGCGCCCCGACTGCGCGGCCAGCCACCCGGCCCGCCGCGGGCCGTGGCGGGGCATCTCGGCCTCGCCGGTCAGGAGCTCGCCGCGGGCGCCCTGCTCGTCGGGGCCGTCGGGATCAAGGCATCGGCCGCCATCTTCCTGCCGCTGGCGATCGCCATCGCCGGGCGCCGCCGCCCGTTGCTCGTCGGGATGGGCGGTGCGGCAGTCGTCCTGATCGCCGCCAGCCTGCTCGCGTTCGGCCCGCACCTCGGGGGCGTGCGCGCGCAGAGCACCCTCGTCTCGCCCGAGGGGCTGCCCAACCTGCTCGGGATCCTGCTCGGTCTTGGCGGCGAGACCTCCGGGCTGCGCGCGGTGCTCACCGGCACGGCGGCGGTGGTCATCCTGCTCGTGGCCGCACGGGCCTGGCGGCGTCCGCTGGGCGCGATTGAGTACGGGTGCGTGACCGCGCTCGCGCTGATCTTCACCCTGGGCTGGAGCGCGCCCTGGTACGTGCTGTGGGCGCTGCCGTTCGGGGCCCTCGTCGCGTCCAGGCGCTGGCGCGTGCTGCTGCTGGTTTACACGACCTACGCACTGATCGCCTCCAGCCCGAGCGTTGCCCACATCGAGCATTTCCTTCACTTCTACCCGAGGACCGATCGCCTGGGCCGCGAACACGTACGCCAGTTCGAACGCCTCGGTTCCGCGTAGCGGCTCTCCACGCAGTGCTCGACCCGACCCCCGAACTCTCACCACTGGCGACTGACGCCGCGGTCGCCACCAGGCTCGGCGCGAGGGGGCTGTGGTCCCCGGCGGCGCGCGTGCGCCGGCGCGGGCATCCACGGCTGCTCGGCTCCGCCGCTCAGGCCGCGCTGCTCGGCCTCGTCGCGCTCAGCGCGCTGTTGGTGCTGCTGACGGCGGCTCACTCGAGCTTCATGACCCCGACCACCAATCCGAGGTACTTCCCAGCATGGATGGCGGGGCCCCTGGGCGGGCTCTGGCCGAGCAGGTCATTCAGCGCCCAGACCATGCAGGCGCTGGTCGCGGCGATCCTCGCCGCCATGTACCTCGCATACCTGACAGCCGTAGGGCTCGGCGGAAGGCTGCGCGCGCGCTGGGTGATCGGCGCGATCCTCGCGGTTCACTTCGCCTTTGTGCTCGCGCCGCCGCTGCAGTACACCGACGTGTTCAATTACATCAACTACGGGCGCATGGGGGTCGTGCACCACCTCAACCCCTATACGACCGTGCCGATCCTCGAGCCCCACGGCGATCCGGCGTTCGCCATCAGCAACTGGCACTGGCTGGTCTCCCCGTACGGCCCGCTCTTCACTCTTTTCACGTACGCGCTGGTGCCACTCGGCGTCGCGGGCGCGTTCTGGGCGCTGAAGCTCATTCTCTGCCTTTCGAGCCTCGCCGTGCTGGCGCTGGTATGGCGCTCCGCGCGGATGCTCGGACGCGATCCCGTTCGTGCGATCGCGCTCGTCGGCCTGAACCCGATCGTGCTCGTGTGGGGCCTGGGCGCCGACCACAACGACATACTGATGATGCTGCCGCTGACGCTCGGCGTCTACCTGCTGATTCGCGCCCGCGCCGGCGCCCCGCGTCTGCGTCTGCCGTACATGCGCTCGCGCGTCGCGCACGAGTACCTCGCGGCCGCCGCGTTCGTGGCCGCAACCGGGATCAAGGCTTCGGCCGCCGTGGCGATCCCGATCGCGTTCGCCGTCGCACCGCGACGCGGCGCGTTCGCGGCCGGCCTCGCGCTCGCCGCGACCGGTCTGGGGCTCGCGAGCGTGCTGGCGTTCGGCGCGCACCTGCCCGGCATCAGCTCACAGACCCAGCTGGTGACGGGCGTGGGACCGGCCAACGTCCTTGGCTGGATGCTCGGCCAGGGAGGCGAGACGGACACCCTGCGGACCGTCCTCACCGTCCTGGCGGGCGCATTCGTCCTCTGCGCCGCCGCCTTGGCGAGCAGGGCCGGCAGGGACTGGATCGCGTTGGCGGGCGCGAGCCTGTTCGTCGTGTGGATCGCCACGAGCTGGTTCGCCCCGTGGTACATCGTCTGGATACTTCCGTTCGCCGCACTCGCGGCGCGCGGCCGTCTCACGGTCGTGGTGCTCGCGTTCGGCGTCTACCTGCTGCTCGCATTCGGCCCCGAGGTGACGCCGCTCCTGCACGCGTTGCACCTCAACCCCTTCGGCTCGCCGCTCGGGCAGCAGCACCTCCGGCTGAACGCGCACCTGGTGCAATAGCCGAGCCTCGGCCCGTCCCGCACGCCCTCTCGAGTCGCGCCGACTGCGTCTCGGGTCAGTCGCCGTCCGCCGCCGGGGGCCGGCGCTCGAGCTTGCGCCGGCCGGTCCTGCGCTTGTCCTGCAGCCTCCGCGCGCGCGAGGCGGCCGTCGGGCGGGTCGCGCGCCGGCGGCGCGGCACCGCGAGCGCTCTGGCGAGGCGTTCGGCGAGCCGTCGCAGGGCGAGCTCGCGGTTGCGCAGCTGGGAGCGCTCGTCCTGGGCGACCGCCACGATGCGCTCGCCGGCGCGCGCCAGCACCCGCGCTCGCTGCGCCTCGCTCAGGGAGGCGGAGGCGAGCACGTCGAAGCTCGCTTCCACGCGCGAGGCGGTGACGTTGGCGTGCTGGCCGCCGGGACCCGAGGAGCGGCTCGTGCGCAGCGTGATCTCGCTGAGCGGGATCGACAGCCGCTCGTCGATGCGCAGCAGGCGCTCCGGGCTCTCGGCCTCGCTCATCTGGGGACGGGGTCGCCGCTCACTGCGGCTGGTCCGCGGAGAGGTCGTGAAGCGCCCTGACCCGCTGCTCCTCGCCGGGAGGAACCTGTCCGTCGCGTCCGATGTAGCCGTCCTTGCCGCCCGCGCACAGGTAGATGGCGTCCACCTCCCCGGTGTTGCGCACCTTGCGCACGGTGGCGGCGTCCACGCGCGCGAGCCCGCCCTCGCGCAGCTGCTGCACGGAGCCGTCGCCGAACTCCATCTCGATCGTGCCGCGGTGGACGAAGTACAGCTCCTCCTGGAGGTCGTGGTAGTGGAAGCCGGTCTCGATGCCGGCCGGCAGCACGATCGCGTTGACGCCGAAGGCCGTCACGCCCAGGCCCTTGCGAACCTTGCGAAAGCCGGGGCCCTCGCCGAGATCGTCGAGATGGCCGACCGCGTAGCCCTCGCCTGTGGTCACCTGCGGATACTCGCTCGAAGCCTCCATCTGGTCCCTCCTGGGTTCAGTGCTCTGCCACTCCTCCGTCCTCGGGCGAGAGCGGATGGCCCTCATCCGCCCAGCGCCTGAGGCCGCCGCTCATGGAGTATGCCTCGAAGCCGGCCGCGCGGAACGCCTGGGCGGCCATGTCCGAGCGCGAGCCCGCGCGGCAGTAGAAGACGACGGGGCGCTCGCGCTCGACGCTGGCGGCCTCGGAGGAGAGCCTGACGAGCTCGATGTGACGCGTCCCGGCGATGTGGCCGGCCTCGCGCTCGTATGGCTCGCGCACGTCGATCACCTGCAGCGTGGGGTCCTCGGCCAGCCACTCGGCGACCCTGGCCGGCTCGATCTCGATCTGCGCTGGGTCCTGTGCGTCGGTCACGTCCACGAGCGTAGCGGCACGCCGCACGCGGGCGCAGAGAGGAACAGCGCGGGATCGGCCTCTCATCACTAGCATCAGCGGACATGGAGGCGGTCAGCGACGTCTACACGGTTCCCCAGGAGCATCGCGATTTCTGCGAGACGATCGGGCAGATCGCGCGCGAGAAGATCGCGCCGCGCTCGGCCGAGATCGACGAGCGGGCGGAATACCCGTGGGACGTGCGCAAGCTGCTCGCCGAGCAGGACATCCTCGGGCTGCCGTTTCCGACCGAGTACGGAGGCACGGGGACGGGCACGCTGATGCTGAACATGGCGGTCGAGGAGATCGCGAAGGTGGATGCGGCGTGCGCGCTGATCCTGATGATCCAGGAGCTCGGCACGCTGCCGATCCAGCTGTTCGGCACGGACGAGCTGAAGGAGCGCTTCCTGCCGCGGTGCGCCACCGGCGAGTTCTCGCCCGCGTTCGCCCTGTCCGAGCCGGAGGCCGGCTCGGACCCGGCGGGGATGAAGACGACGGCCGTGAAAGACGGCGCGGAGTGGGTGATCAACGGCACCAAGAACTGGATCTCCAACCTGGGGATCGCGGACTTCTACATCTGCTTCGCGGTCAGCGACCGCGAGAACCGCCGGATGACGGCGTTCGTGGTGGAGGCCGACCGGCCGGGGTTCAGCGTGGGCAAGCTCGAGCACAAGCTCGGCATCCGCGCGTCGCCGACCGGACAGCCGATCTTCGAGGACGTGCGGGTTCCCCAGGAGAACGTGATCGGCGAGGTCGGCAGGGGCCTGTCGGTCGCCCTGGGCACGCTCGAGCGCACGCGCCTGGGAGCGGCCGCGCAGGCCGTGGGGATCGCCCAGGGCGCGACCGACTACGCGGTGGCGTACGCGCGCGAGCGCCGGCAGTTCGGCAAGGCGATCAACGAGTTCCAGGGGATCCAGTTCAAGCTGGCCGATATGGAAACACGGACGGCGGCCGCGCGCGAGCTGCTGTACAAGGCGTGCGCGATGGCCGATCAGGCCCATCCGCAGCGCGCGAAGTACTCCTCGATGGCGAAGGTCTTCTGCTCGGACACCGCGATGGACGTGACGGTCGAGGCGGTGCAGGTCCTGGGGGGCTACGGTTATGTCAAGGAGTACCCGGTGGAGCGCATGATGCGAGACGCGAAGATCACCCAGATCTACGAGGGCACCAACGAGATCCAGCGTCTCGTGATCGCCCGCACGCTCAAATAGGCAGGGTGGGCGGGCCCAAATCCTCCATGCGCGCGCCCACGCCCCCCGGAGGCCAGAGCCCCCTTCTGCGGATAGGGCTGGGCGCGCTCGTGGCGATGTCGGTGGGCCTGGTGGTGCTGGTGATCGGGCAGGGCTTCAGCTCGATCGGCGTCGTGAGGGCGCTGGAGGACGTCGTGCTCGGGGTGATCATCGCGGCGGTGCTGATGGGCAGCGTGGCGTTCCTGGCGGTGCGCCTGGCGGGATGGCGCAATCCCGAGTCCGAGAGCGAGTTCGAAGAGATCGTGCGCTACTCCGAGCGTCTCGCCCGCGAAGGGTTGGCGGTGGCTCCGCAGGAAAGCGAGTTCATGGAGCTCGATCCGCTCAACGACAGCGACTTCGAGGAGCTCGTGCGCGACGCGCTGGACGATCTGCCCGACCTGCTGCGCAACGCGCTGGCCCACGTCGCGGTCGTGATCTCCGACGGCGGTCGCCGCGCGGGCGCGTACGGGCTCTACCAGGGAGACGGCGCCACCCGCGACAACGCGCACGACCGGATCGTGGTCTTCCGCGACACGCTGCGCCGCGACTTCGGTCACGATCCGGATCTGCTGCGCGACCAGGTCACCCGCACGGTGCGCCACGAGCTCGCCCACCACGTGGGGTTCGACGAGCTGGGCGTGAGCCGTCTCGATCTATAATCTCAACTGTGAGCGCGAGCGCTGCGGAGACGTCTCAGCGGCGCTACCCCGACTTCTTCATCGTGGGCCACGCGAAGTGCGGCACGACCGCCCTGTACCAGATGCTGCGGGCTCACCCGCAGATCTACATGCCCGACAACAAGGAGCCGCGGTTCTTCGCGCCCGAGCTGTGGTCTCGCTTCCGAGATCGAGCGTCTCCCGAGGCCAAACGCGTGCTCACGCTCGACGGCTATCTCGCGCTGTTCGCCGCCGCGAGCCCGGAGCAGCGCGTCGGCGAGGCGACGACGGCATATCTCAGGTCAACCTCCGCGGCGAGCCGCATCGCGCAGGCGCAGCCGTCCGCACGCATAATCGCCATTCTGCGGGAGCCCGCCAGCTTCCTGCGCTCGTTTCATCTTCAACTCGTGAAAAGCAATGTGGAGACGCAGCGGGATCTCAGCAAGGCGATGGCCCTCGAGCAGGCCAGGCGCCAGGGCAAACGCATACCGCGCGGCTGCCATGTGCCGGCGACGCTCCTGTATTCCGAGCACGTGCGGTATGTCGAGCAGCTGCGTCGCTACCACGCCGTGTTTTCACCTGAGCAGGTGCTGGTGCTCATCTACGACGACTTTCGTTCTGACAACGAGGCGACCATGCGCAGGGTGATGGATTTCCTGGAGGTGGACGGGACGCCTCCGATCGAGTCGATCGAGACGAAACGGGTAAAGGCCGTGCGCTCGCTGCCGCTGCACCGCCTGGCCGACGGGGTGCGGGTCGCCAGGCGCAACCCGGCTGGGGCGGGCCGCGTCGCGCGAACGGTGAATGCGCTCACACCGGGGGCGCTGCGCAGCGATGCGTTCCGGTCCATGTGGCGCCGCGTCGTCTACGCCGCTCCGCGCCCGCCCGACGAGGAGCTGATGCTCGAGTTGCGTCGCCGCTTCAAGCCGGAGGTCGTGGCGTTGAGTGACTACCTGGGTCGTGATTTGGTGACTCTGTGGGGCTACGACGAGATAGATTGAGCCACGAGGTCGCCGGATCGCTCGCCGTCCCGTAGGATTCCCGGCCTCGCCCCGCCTCGCGGCGCCCAGCCGGGAGGACCAAACGACAAAGGAGAGAGTCCGTCATGCCCGAAGCTGTGATCGTCGACGCCATACGCACGCCCATCGGGCGCGCCGGCAAGGGGTCGCTCAAGAGCGTGCGCGCGGACGACCTGGCGGCGATCCCGCTGAAGGCGCTGCTGGAGC
The DNA here is from genome assembly GCA_052148875.1 of Solirubrobacteraceae bacterium. Classification (GTDB taxonomy): domain Bacteria; phylum Actinomycetota; class Thermoleophilia; order Solirubrobacterales; family Solirubrobacteraceae; genus Palsa-744. Next base: position 12,978 of record JBKQHH010000199.1, on the reverse strand, counting down.
GCAACCCCGAGGTCGACCAGCGCTCGATCGTCGACATCATGATGGGCTGCGGCTTCTGCGAGGGCGAGCAGGGCTACAACGTCGGCCGCGTCGCCGGGCTGCTGGCCGGCATCGACCACCACGTGCCGGCGTGCACCGTCAACCGCTTCTGCGCTTCCTCGCTGCAGACCGCGCGGATGGCCTTCCATGCGATCAAGACCGGAGAGGGCGACACGTACATCGCCGCCGGCGTCGAGGCTGTCTCGCGCGCGGGTGGCGGCGCCCCCTTCGAGTTCAACCACGCGGTCGACGGCTCCGAGGGCGCCGCCTACGACGTGTACATCCCGATGGGCATGACCGCCGAGAACGTCGCCGAGCGCTGCAGCGTCAGCCGCGAGGCCCAGGACGAGTGGGCGCTGATCTCGCAGACCCGCGCCGTGGAGGCGGTCGCCAACGGGCACTTCGACCGGGAGATCGTGCCCGTGACGGTGCCCGCGCACAAGGACGTCGACAAGGAGGGCAACGAGATCGACGTGCCCGAGACGGTCGTCGCCAGGGACGACGGCCCGCGGCCGGGGACGACGCTGGAGAAGCTCGCGGCGCTGCAACCGGTGTTCAAGGAGGGCGGCACGGTGACGGCGGGCAACGCGTGTCCGCTCAACGACGGCGCGGCGGCGCTGCTGATCATGTCCCAGGAGAAGGCCGAGGCGCTCGGCTGCAAGCCGAGGGCGCGGATCGTCGCCTCGACGGTCGCGGGGCTGCGCCCGGAGATCATGGGCCTCGGGCCGATCCCCGCGATCCAGCAGCTGCTGAAGGACACGGGCATGACGATGGGCGACATCGACGTGGTCGAGATCAACGAGGCGTTCGCCGCGCAGATCGTGCCGTGCAAGGAAGACCTCGGGATCGACGACGAGAAGCTCAACCCGTTCGGCGGCGCGATCGCGCTCGGGCACCCGTTCGGCATGACCGGCGCGCGCATCATGACCACGCTGCTCAACGACCTGGACACGCTCGATAAGACCTACGGCATCGAGTCGATGTGCGCCGCCGGCGGCATGGGCATGGCGATGCTCGTCGAACGGCTGTCCTGAGGGCCGGTCGGCCGGCCGGCCGGGCGGGGCGGGGCCCCGTTCACGTTCGATGTTCGGTCGGCGCATGCGCCGACCGCGGGGCCGCACGTGTGCGGCCCTAGGCAGGGCCGCATGCGGCCCTGCCTAGATATCGATCACGAGCAGGCCTGGATCCTGTTCTCAGCGGGGCGGCATCCGCAGCGCGCCGTCGAGCCGGATGGTTTCGCCGCTGAGCATGCGGTTGAAGCGTGCGAGGCGGACGTCACGCATAGTCGTTGAGCTGCTCGCCACCCGTCTGTAGGCGCTCCCAGCGCCGACGCGCGTATGAGTCGGTCATGCCGCTGACGAAGTCAGCGACGATACGGAGGCGCTCCAAGCCTTCCGCCTTCTCGAGATCCTGGCGAAACTCCCCGGGGAAGAGATCAAAGCGGTTCTCTCGCGCGGCGGCCTCATGGACGGCGAACAGCTCATGCGCGACATTCTGCTGGCCATGCTGCATCGTCGCCATGCGAGGGTCACCCACGACATAACGCCACAGAAGTTCCTTCAGGATCTCGTTGCGCTGTCGTGCCGCGTCCTCTACGCAGAACTCGAAGGCGAAACGACGGGGCGTGTTGGATGAGGCGCCTTCGCGCCGTTGTATCCACACGGCCGTTGTGAAGTTGTCGAAGAGGACGCTGCGGGTCAGCCGGAAGGCCCTGCGCGCGGCATCGGAGGCTGGGTCGAAGACGGGCTCGCGCGCGTTGGCAAGCCGCTCGAACTCGTGGAACGCTTGCTCGCGGTCTTGGAAGAGGTTGCGGATCGTGCCGTCGACGACGTTGCGTTCATCGGCCGTGATCTTGTTCTTGCTGATCCACTTATCGGTGATCCATCGGCTGAGCTCATCGAGGTCGTGCTTCTGCGTAGCGAGCCGCGCGAGTGGCATGTAGCCGGCCCGGAACCAGTCATCGAGGTCGTGCACCGCGTATGCAACGTCGTCTGCCCAGTCGATGATCTGTGCCTCCAGCGACCTCTCGTACGTCATCGTCTTCGGGACACCTATCCGGACCCACTTGAGGTCCTCCTCCTCGGTTGGGTTGACGCTCCATTTTTTGGGATCGGGTGCTGCCCCTGTCCCGCAAATCCACGGGTACTTGAGCGAGCCATCAAGGACAGCGCGCGTCAGCTCGAGCCCCCTGCCGCGCTCCTTGTGCGGAAGGACCTTGACCGCGAGTCGAAAGCTCTGAGCATTCGCGTCGAAAGCACCCGTTTGCGCGAGGCCCCAAGTCTCGCCAGCGGCAGTTATGGCCTGCGACAGCGCAGCCTCGCCAGCGTGGCCAAAGGGTGGGTGTCCGAGATCGTGTAGCACGGAAGCCGCCTCGCAGAGATCTGGATCGACCATCTGCTGCTCAGCGGGGAGTCTGCGAACTTGTTCCGGGTCTTCTATATAGAGCGGGGTATGGGCTGTGAGCCGGGCCTTGGTGGCCAAACGGTTGATGTGCTCGGCGAGCCGGCGTGCGACCTGTGCGACCTCGAGCGTGTGCGTGAGTCGCGTGCGGAAGAAGTCCGCCTCACCGGGCGAGACCACCTGCGTCTTGCCCTGCAGGCGTCGGAACGCCGGCTGGTATATCAAGCGGTCGTAGTCGAGGGCGAAGGGCGACCGCTCGTCGCCTTTTCGCTGGGAGCCGTTTAGCCGCTCCCAGTCGTCTGGGCCGTAGCCGTCGACCGTCGGGCGGGGGGACACCAGCTCTTGGGTTCGCTCGTCAGGCCGCGGCGAGCGACCTGCTGAGTCGATCGGCCTCGTCTGCCAGCGCGTCGTCATCGAGGGCGTTCAGCTTGTCCGCAAGGTGGCGAGCGGCCTCGCCTGCCCGTGCTCCGGCCTGGTCGAGCACCGCGATTCCGTCCGGCGTGAGCTGCCAATCCTCCGCGTACCGGCGGATGCGTCCCTGGTCCACCGCTTCAAAGAGAGCGTCGATCAACTGATCGCTATGTGCGCGCGCGCCATTTGCGGGGACAACCTCGAGATTCGCCGGTTTCAGGACTCCCTCGCCGGAGAGCACGAGCGCCGTGGCCTCCACCCGCCCGGACCGAAGTCGCGAGCCAGCCGCGTCGAGAACTTCCAGAATGATGACGTCAGCGGGTGTGGACACGCTTGCCTCCGGTCGGTCGGGAACGACAGAATCATTGCGCAGGCTGCGGACGGCCTGCTGGCGCCGTCATCCGCCGCTAGCCGAGGCGCTCAGGGAAATGTCCGGCGCTCACGAAAGCGCTGCGAGCAGGCTCTCGAGGCTGTCCGCCACGAAGCCGCCACTCTGGATGATGAGCCCCTCGACCTGGAGGTTCACCGCCATCTCGGGCTCGCCCGCCTGGCGCAGGTCGCTGCGGATCCCCAGCGCGGGCTTGCCGAGCCCCACGGCGTAGCCGATCTCGGCGGCGGTGCCAGAGTCAACCTCCTGCCCGTCCAGATGCGCTATCAGCAGATCTGAGCCGGCGATCGCCTGCGCGTTGCGCTCGGCGACTTCGAGGAAGAAGGCTCGCAGTCTGCCTTCCCTCTCTGCCTGGGCGACTTCCGCTGGGCTCGTCAGCGACCATGGGTCCACCGTTACAACGTGGCGGGAAAGCGCTGGAAGGTACTCGTTCTCGTAGTAGCCACGGGTCGCGTCCGAGAAGCCGAGCGGGCTGGCGACGTAACAGCGCGGTCGGGCGCCGTTGAGGAAGAGCTGGTGGAGTTCGTCGCTTAGCGGCATGAGAATGGAGCGCTCAGCGCGGCGGCATCCGCAGCGCGCCGTCGAGACGGATGGTCTCGCCGTTGAGCATGCGGTTCTCGACGAGGTGGCACGCCAGCTGCGCGTACTCGGCGGGCTGGCCGAGGCGCTGGGGGAAGGGGACGCCGGCGCCGAGCTTCTGGCGCGCCTCCTCGGGCAGGGCGGCCAGCAGCGGCGTGTCGAACAGGCCCGGCGCGATCGTGTTGACGCGGATCCCGTACTGCGAGAGGTCGCGCGCGGCCGGCAGCGTCATCCCGACGACACCGCCCTTGGACGCCGAATAGGCGATCTGGCCGACCTGCCCGTCGAAGGCGGCGATCGAGGCGGTGTGGACGCACACGCCGCGCTCGCCGTCCTCCAGCGGCTCGTTCGCGATCATCGCGCTGGCGGCGAAGCGCAGCAGGTTGAACGTGCCGATCAGGTTGATCGAGATGATGATCTCGAACGGCATCAGCGGGTGGGGGCCCTTCGAGCCGGCCACCTTCTGCGCCCAGCCGGTGCCGGCGCAGCTGACGGCGATGCGCAGCCCGCCGTCGGCCTTGGCGGCCTGCTCGACGGCGGCCTGCACCTGCTCCTCCTCGCGCACGTCGCACGCGACGAACTCGAGGCCGAGCTCGTCGGCGAGCGCCTGGCCCTTCTCGGCGTTGACGTCGGCGATCGTGACGCGCGCTCCGCGCGCGTGCAGCTCGCGCACGGTCGCCTCGCCCAGCCCCGAAGCGCCACCCGACACGACCGCCCCGCTGCCCTCGATGTTCATGCCCGGCAGCCTGACAGGAAAATAACGTTCAGGCTGCCACCGCGTCTTGCAGCGTGACGGTGTGTCCGAGGGCTTCGAGCTGGGCGATGAGGCGTTTGGTGGTGCGTTGGGGGTCGCGTTTGCGGAAGTAGTCGCCGCCGAGGTCGTTGTAGAGCTCGCCGGTGGAGAGCATGTGCCAGCACGCGCAGATGATGGAGTGCTTGACCGCTCCGAGGGACTTCTTGTGGCCTCGGCGCGGCCGCAGCCGCTGATACTGGGCAGCGAGGTAGACGTCGTTGGTGCGCGTGGCGGCCAGCGCGGCCTCCTCCAGAGCCCAGTCAAGCCACTTCGATCCCTTGCGGGTGCGGCCCGAGCGGCGTCGGCCGGCGGACTGGTCGTTGCCGGGGCATTGGCCCGCCCATGAGGCGAGGTGCTTGGCGGTCGGGAACACCGACATGTCGGTCCCGAGCTCAGCGATGATGCTCTCGGCGGTGCGCCGTTGAACGCCGGGGATCGTGCACAGGAGCTCAACGGCTGACTCGAAAGGGGCGATTTGCTCCCCGATCGTCTCGGTCAGTGAAGCGATCTGCTCGTCCAGGAAGTCGATGTGCGAGAGGATCGCCCCGATCCAGACGGCGTGCAGACGGTCGAAGCGACCCTCAAGGGCCTCCTTGAGCGCCGGGATCTTGGCGCGCAGGCGACCCTTGGCCAGGTCGGCCAGCACCTCGGGATCGGTAGTGCCCTGGATGAGCGCGTCGAGCATCGCCCGCCCGGAGACACCGAGGATGTCTGAGGCGACACAGTCCAGCTTGATCCCGGTGTCCTCGAGCGCCTTGTGCAGCCGGTTGGCCTCCCGCGCGCGCTCCTGGATCTGGGTCTTGCGATAGCGCGTGAGGTTCCTGAGCGCCCGGATCGGCTTGGGCGGCACGAAGCTCGCTTTCAACAGCCCGGCCTCGGCGAGCTGGCAGATCCATACCGCGTCTGAGACGTCAGTCTTGCGACCTGGGACCTGCTTGACATGCCTTGCGTTGACCAGCAGCAGCTCGAACTCGTCCTCAAGGATCGCCCAGACGGGCTTCCAGTAGACGCCGGTCGCCTCCATCGTGACCTGGCTCACCCCGTGTGCAGCCAGCCAGTCGCGCAACGTCAAAAGCCCCGTGACCGTCGTCTGAAACTCGGCCACGTGCTGCTCGCGACCGGGGCCGTCGACCGCAGGCACCCGCACGCACGCAGTCACCTGCGCTTTGTGAATATCCAGCGCCCCAGGGCGCTCGACGACCGTCTCCATCAATACCTCCCGAGGATCGAGGAACAAAATCATCGCCCAGGGGCCTCTGAGAACTGGCGAATCTGACAGGCGTGCTCATGGCAACAGTCCGGAGGTCCGGGGAGACCCACACGCCAGACTAGCCTCGGGCTCAGGAGCACCAGGGAAAGATCGGCGTCGCGGGCGACATCCGGATCATCCCCATTTTCATCAGCCCGTGCGGGCCCGCGGCGCGGGCACGGGGACTAGCCGGATCTTCACGCGACCGTCAGGCGGGAGAGAGTCAGCGCGAACAGCTCGTTGGGGTCGGTCAGCCAGCGCACGAGCTCCAACCCCGCGGCCGACAGGTCGCCCTCAAGGCGGTCGGGTGTGAACTTCGCGCTGATCTCCGTGCGCAGCTCCTCGCCGGCGTCGAAGTGCACGGGCAGGTCCAGGTCGCGCACGAGCGTGGTGTGCTCGCGGCGCGCGCGCAGGCGCATCTCGATCCACTCGTTCTGCGCGTCGAACAGCGCGACGTGATCGAAGTCATCGGGGTCGAAGTCGGCCTGCAGCTCGCGGTTGAGCACGCGCAGGACGTTGCGGTTGAACTCCGCGGTGACGCCCTGCGCGTCGTCGTAGGCGGCCTCGAGCACGCGCGGGTCCTTGACCAGGTCGGTGCCCATCAGCAGGTGGTCGGAGGGCCCGAGCAGGCCGGCGATCTGGCGCAGCACGCGGCGACGGCTGCCCGGCGGGAAGTTGCCGATGGTGCCGCCGAGGAACGCCACGATGCGCGGGCCGGCGGCCGGCGGCACGCGGTCGAGATGGCGCTCGAAGTCGCCGATCACGCCGTGCACGCGCAGCCCGGGATACTCGCTGGTGAGCGCCCGCGCGCAGTCGCGCACCATGCTCTCGGTGACGTCGACCGGTATGTAGCGCTCGAGCGTGCCGGCGGCGTACAGCGCGTCGAGCAGCACGCGCGTCTTGGCGGCGGTGCCCGAGCCGAGCTCGACGAGCTCGACCGCGCCGGTCAGCTCCGCCAGCACGTCCGCCTGCTCCTCGAGGATCGCGCGCTCGGTGCGCGTCGGGTAGTACTCGGGCAGGTCGCAGATCTGGTCGAACAGCTCCGCGCCGCGGGCGTCGTAGAAGTGCTTCGGGGGCAGCTCCTTGAAGGGGCGCGTGAGCCCGTCGAGCACGTCGTCGGCGAGCGAGCGTTCGTGCGTGCCGTCGAGATGCGAGTCGATGCGGATCGCGTCCTGCGCGAGCGGCTGCTGCGGTGTGAACGGCTTCATCACGCCTCCCTTGCCAGGCGCACGCCCGCGAAGATCTGGCGCCGCTGTGGTAGATCCCAGTTGCGAAACGTCAGGCTGGCGACGCGCGGGTGGGTTGCCCACGACCAGCCTCGCAGCACGCGGTAGCCATCGCCGAAGAACACCTGCGAGTACTCGCGGTAGGGGTGGGCGACGAAGCCCGGATAGCCGTCGAAGTGCGAGCTCGTCCACTCCCACACGCGCCCGACGCCCGCGAGCTCGCGCGCGGCCGCGTCGATGCCGGTCCCGTCGGCCCGGGTTCCGTCGCTCCGGTCCGCGTCCCGCGGAGCCTGCTGGGTCCAGGTCGCCGCCCGCTCCCACTCCGCCTCGGTGGGCAGCCGCGCGCCGTGCGCGCGGGCGAAGGCGTCGGCCTCGAACCAGCAGACGTGGCAGACGGGCGCCTGCGAGTGGCCGGTGGCGATCGCCGGATGATGGGTGATGTCGTGCTCCTGTTTCCATGCCCAGCCCTCGCGCGACCACCACTCGCGCCGCTCGTAGCCGCCGCCCTCGCTGAAGCGCAGCCAGCTGCCGTTGCTGACCGGACGGCGCGCGATCGCGAACGCGGGCAGCTCGACGGTGTGGCGCGGGCGCTCGTTGTCATAGGCGAAGCCGTCCGCCGCGGCGCCCATCGCGAACGCTCCCGCGGGAACCTCGAGCCAACCCTCGCCCGGCTCGCCCGGATTCAGCGGCGCGGCGATCCTCGCCCGATCCTCGCCCGACAGCACACCGGCGATCTCCATCGTCTGTCGCATGGTCTCGGTGTGCTGGAGCTCGTGGCGCAGCACCATCTCGCACAGCACGCCGTCGCCGACCCCGCGCTCGGCGATCACCTCGGCGGCGCGCGCGCTGACGGCCGCCATGTACGCCTTCGCGTCCGCCGGGCCGAGCGCCTCAATCTCCCCGCGGACGGCCCGCGGCGTTTCGAAGGCGTCGTACAGGGTGGCGAGCTCGGGACGCAGCAGCTCCAGGCCGCCGTAGCGGTGGCCTAGCCACAGATCCTCATACGCGGCGATGTGCCCGAGATCCCACACGAGCGGGCTCATGATCGGCGAGTGCACGCGCTCCAGCTGCGCCTCGTCGAGTCCCGCCACCAGCGCCAGCGTGCGCTCGCGTGCCGCTTCCATGGCCATGAGCACCTGCTCGGCGTCGGGGGAGACAACGTTGGTCTGTTCCGCGCGGACTGCCATGGGTCGGCTGTGCAGCGTCACTCTAGAAGGTAAGTCCGCCGCGCGGGGAACGCGTTACACACCGGTGTCGTTCCAGCGTGCGATGACCGTCGTGTCGCGCTCGTGGCCGAGCACGCAGATGGCCCCCGTGGACAGTCCCAGCCGGCCGCCGCTGCCCGCGCCGAGCGCGATCCAGCGGGCGCCGAGCACGCGCAGCATGTGCCCGTGCGAGAAGACCGCCACGCCGCCGCCGCTGGCGGCGATCTCGCCGATCACGCGGTCGGCGCGCGCGCCGACGTCCGGCGGGCTCTCGCCCCCGGGGCAGCCGTCGCGCCACAGGAGCCAATCCGGCCGCTGCGCGCGGATCTGCACGGTCGTCAGCCCCTCGTAGTCGCCGTAGTCCCACTCGAGCAGGTCCGGGCGCAGCTGCGCGTCGGCGCTCAGCCCGCACAGCTCGCACGTTTCCCGCGCGCGCAGCGACGGGCTGACGAGCACGAGGTCGAAGCGCCACGCGCTCAGCCGCTCGCGCAGCGCGCCGGCGAGCTCGCGGCCGTGCTCGGTGAGCGGGATGTCCGTGCGCCCGGTGTGACGGCCGTTCAGGCTCCACTCTGTCTCTGCGTGGCGCACGAGCACCGCCTCGCCGGCGCCGGAGCCGCTCACGGACGGGATCCCGCCCGCCCGGCGGGCGCGGCCGCGTCGTCGAGGATCACCGTCAGGCGCTCGCGTCTGAGCAGGCTCGCGGGCACGTGGCGGCTGCGCTCGCCGAGCATCGCGCTCACCGCGTCGGCCTTGCTCGCGCCCGTCGCCAGCAGCACGCACTCGCGCGCCGCGCGCAGCACCGCTAGGCTCAGCGTGATCCGCTCCGGAGGCGGCTTCGGCGAATCGTGCACACCCAGGCACACGGCGTCCTCGCCCGCGTCGAGCGTGGCGGCGCCGGGGAACAGCGACGCCACGTGACCGTCGGGACCGATGCCCAGCACGATCAGGTCGAGCACCGGCGGGGTGGGCGGGCCCGGGCCGGCGCTCGCCACGTGACGCGTGAGCTCCTCGGCGTAACGGCGCGCGCCCTCCTCCGGACCCGCCTCTCCCTGCATGCGGTGCACCCGCTCGGGCGCGACGCCGGCGCCCGCCAGCAGCGTCTCGGCGGCCAGCCGGTAGTTGCTCTCCTCGTCCTCGGGCGCGACGCAGCGCTCGTCCGCGAACCACACCTCGACGCCGCCGAGGTCCTCGGGCTTCGCGCCCAGCAGCTCGTACGTGCGCGCCGGAGTGGTGCCGCCGCTGAGCGCCACGTGCGCCACGCCCCGCTGCTCGCGCGCGCGTCGCAGCTGACGCGCCACGTGCGCGGCGGCCCGCTGGGCGACCGTCTCGGCGTCCGGGCACGTGGTCAGGCGGGTCACGCCGGCCTCGCCGGCCAGGTCACGCCAGCATCGCCCGGGCGGCCTTCAGCGCGGGCACGTACGTGGGATCGCGCAGCAGCGCCTGGCGGATGCCCTCGCCGAGCACGCCGGTCTCGCCGCGCGAGGCGCCCGGGATCGTCCATTCCCGTTCCTCGCGATCCTGCCGATCGTCTGAGATCGGCCAGCGCCGGTGGGCGCGCAGACCGCCCGCGCCGCGGCTCAGTCGCAGCTGCAGGCCCGAGGCCGTCTCCAGCGCCAGGCCCTCGAGTCCCGGCACCTGCAGCTCGGGCGCCGCTTCCAGGCGCACCGACACGTCCCCCTCGCCGCCGTGCGTGGCGCCGACGAGCGCGTCGCCGTCGGCCGCCAGCGATCCGGTTCGCCAGCCCAGGCGCGAGGCCAGCCAGCCGACCAGCAACGTCGCGGCCGCCGTTGAGGCCGGATGGTGGCGCACGGTCACCGCCGAGATCGCGCTCAGCTCGCGGCGCAGCCACACGGGATCGAAGCTCGCCGCGACGCGCTCGCGCCAGGGCGTCGATCGCAGCCACGCGAGGTCCACGACGTAGGCCCGCTCGCTCAGCTCGCACGCACGGTCCAGCGCCTCTCGCGCTACCGGCTCGTCGACCGAGTCCAGGAGCACGGCCTGCGCGAGCGCCAGCAGCTCGCTCACGATCTCGTGGTGGCCGTGCGGAGACCACAGCAGCGTGGGGAGGTCGGTCACCACCAGCGGGTCGGCGATCGTGAGCAGGTCGTCGAGGTGGCGGTCGCCGAGTTCCACGACGACGGTCTCGCGCAGCAGCGCCAGCTCGCCCGGCGCGGACGCGCCTTCGGAGGCGATCATCACGCGCGCGTCCAGGCGCTCGCGGCGCGGCTCGTATGCGAGCACGACCAGCCGCGAGGCGTGATAGCGCCCGACCCCGCGCAGGCGGTTGGCGATTTCGCCGGTCCATTCTCGATCCACGAACGCGATCATGTTGAGCACGCGCGCCGGCAGGAAGTCGTCGTTTTCGGTGTGGACCTCCACCAGCAGCTGGCGCAGCGCCGCTTCGATCGCGTCGGGCGTCGTGCCCTGCTCGCTCCAGACCGCGTCGCTGCGGCCGCTCAGATCGTCGCCGGCCATCAGATCGCGCGCCAGCGATCGCCCTCGCGCAGCAGGCCATCGGCCTCCCGCGGGCCCTGCGAGCCGGCTTCGTAGCGCGCGACCGGCGGACCGGGCCTGAGCTCCCATGCTTTGACGATCGGGTCGCAGATCCGCCACTGGGCCTCGACCTCGTCGTTACGCGTGAACAGCGTCGCGTCGCCGCGCATCGCGTCGGTGATCAGGCGCTCGTAGGCCTCCGGCGACTGCGAGAGGAAGGCCGTGCCGTACAGGAACTCCATGTTCACCGGACGGATGCTCATGCGCGTGCCGGGGATCTTCGCGCCGAGACGCAGCGAGACGCCCTCGTTGGGCTGGAGCGTGAGCACGAGCTGGTTGGGCTGCACCCCGAGCGAGCCGTCCTGGCTGAACGCCAGATGGGGGACGGGCTTCAGCGTGACCGCGATCTCGGTGACCTTGCGCGCCAGGCGCTTGCCGGTGCGCAGGTAGAACGGGACGCCCGCCCAGCGCCAGTTGTCGACTTCCAGGCACAGCGCCGCGTAGGTCTCGGTGACCGAGTCCTCGGGCACGCCCTCCTCCTCCAGGTAGCCGGGCACGTCGTCGCCGCCCGCGTGTCCGCTCAGGTACTGCGCGCGCAGCGACATCCTGGAGATCTCATCGCCGGTCGGCTGGGGGATCGCCTGCAGCACCTTGACCTTCTCGTTGCGGACCTCTTCGGCGGTGAAGCTCACCGGCGGCTCCATCGCCACGTGGCAGAGCAGCTGCAGCATGTGGTTCTGGATCAGGTCGCGCAGCGCGCCCGAGCTGTCGTAGTAGTCGGCGCGCGAGCCGATGCCCAGGTCCTCGGCGGCGGTGATCTGGACGCTGTCGATGTAGTTGCGGTTCCACAGCGGCTCGAACATGCCGTTGGCGAAGCGGAACGCCAGCATGTTCTGCACCGTCTCCTTGCCCAGGTAGTGGTCGATGCGGTAGACCTGGGTCTCGTCGAAGATCCGGAGCACCTCGCGGTTGAGCTGGCGCGCCTCCTCCAGCGTCGTGCCGAACGGCTTCTCGATGATCAGACGGACCTCGCCGCCGTCGTGATGCGCGAGCTTGGAGCTGCCCAGGCGCTCGACGATCACCGGGAAGAAGCTGGGCGCGGTGGACAGGTAGAACGCGCGGTTCAGCGGCTCGCCGGCCTCCTTCTCGCAGTCGTCGAGCACCGTCGCGAGCTCGCCGTACACCGACTCGTCGTCGAACGTCCCGGGCACGTAGCGGACGTTGTCGAGCAGCGTGCCCAGGACGTCCTCGTCGGGCTTGCGCCGGGAGAAGCGTCGAATCGCCTGCTCGCACTCGCCGCGGTAGTCGTCGTCCTCTTTTTCTTTGCGCGAGACGCCCACCAGGTGAAAGCGCTCCGGCAGGGCGCCCTCGTGGGCGAGGTTGTAGAGCGCCGGCAGCAGTTTGCGCCTGGCCAGGTCTCCCGTGGCGCCGAAGATGACGAGCGTCGTCGGCGCGACGGGCAGGCGCTCCAGGCCGGCCGTGAGGGGGTTCTCAGGCTCGGGCTCGCCGGTCGGACGACCAGCCGCGACCGCCACCGTCAGCGGCCTCCGTCGCGCGGCGCGCTCTTGACCGCGTGACCGCCGAACTGGTTGCGCAGCGCTGCCAGCACGCGGTCGGCGAAGTCGCCGTTGCCGCGCGAGCGCAGGCGCTCGTACAGCGAGGCGGTGATCACCGGCGTGGGCACGTCGAGGGCGGTGGCGTCCTCGATCGTCCAGCGACCCTCGCCCGAGTCCTCGGTGTAGCCCTCGATCGCCTCCAGGCCGTTGCCGTCGGCCTCGAACGCGCGCGCGGCCAGTTCGCACAGCCACGAGCGCACCACCGAGCCCTGGCCCCACAGGTGCGCGATCTTGGCGTTGTCGAGCTCGTACTCGCACTTGTCGAACACGTCGAAGCCCTCCGCGTAGGCCTGCATCAGGCCGTACTCGACGCCGTTGTGGACCATCTTCACGTAGTGGCCGGCCCCGGAGGGGCCGAAGCGCAGCCAGCCGCGCTCGCCGATCGCGGCGCGGCTCTGCGCGTTGGTCTCGGGAGCGAGCACGTCGAGGATCGGCTCCAGGCGCTTGACTGCTTTCGGCGGGCCGCCGACCATCATGCAGTAGCCGACTTCCAACCCCCACACGCCCCCCGACACGCCGACGTCGATGTAGTTGATGCCTTTGCCTTTCAGCGTTTTTGTCGTGCGCTTGAGATCGGTA
>JBKQHH010000198.1:0-13749 GCA_052148875.1 Solirubrobacteraceae bacterium | reverse complement strand
CGCTCGAGGCGATCAGCTCCAGCACCTGGGCGTCGTCGCGCGCGTATCCGAGCCCGTCGAGATGGTCGATCTGCTCGTCCGTCATCCCGAGCGCGCCTTTCAGGACCAGCGCTTCGAGTACCGCCGTGTCGAGCCCTCGATACGCTGCGGACCGCCCCGGAAGAGCCGCCGCCGCGATCTCCGGGCTCTTCAGCGAGAGCATCCGGGGGCCTGAGCCGGAGTCGATGTAGCCGATCCTGACCTGACCGGAGTGCGCCGGGACGAGCTGGCTGGGGCTCGGCAGCGGCGTGCTGTCGAAGTCACGCTGCATCGCCGCCGCGAGCGCCTCGCGGCGCTGCGGCGTCAGCCCCCGCACGAGGCGGTGAGTCGGGAACACGGTTAGGCCGCTGTCCTGCAGCGCGACGAGGCACATCAGGGCGTAGCGATGGGGGCCTTCGCCTCCGATCTCCTCCGCGTAAACGCGGGCCGTTTCGTAGCGGTGGTGGCCGTCGGCGATCAGCAGCTCGGCGTCGCGCGCGGCGGCCTGCGCGGCGGCGATAGCGGCGGGGTCGGACACGCGCCACAGGCGGTGGACGGTGCCGTCGGCGTCGGTGATGTCGGCCCACGGCGGCTGCTCGGTGGTCGGCGAGAGCGCCTTCCAGGCCGCTCCGGCTGGGTCGGAGTACAGCGAGAAGATGGGGGAGATGTTCGCGCGCGTGGCGCGCGTGAGCCGCAGCCGGTCCTCCTTGGGGCCGGGATGCGTGCGCTCGTGCGGGCGCACGCGCCCGGGGCCGTAGTCCTCGATGCGCACGCGGCAGAAGAAGCCGCGGCGCGTGCGCGCGACCCCGTCGGGGCCGGTGTAGTCCTGCGTGTGCGCCCACAGCGCCGGCTCGCCGTCGCGCACGAGCGCCCCCTGCAGCTGCCAGCTCTCGAACAGCTCGCGCGCGGTCGCATAGCGGTCCGGCTCGCCCTCGGGCAGGTCGATGGCGACGACGTTGAAGGGAGAGCGCGCGATCAGCGCGGCGCGCTGGCCCGCGTCGATCACGTCGTACGGCGGGGCGACGACGTCGGCGAGGGGGCCGACGACGGCGGGGTCGTAGTGGAGGGCGCGCAGGGGTTGGACGTCGGCCATCGGGGGGCGGAGGGTAGCAGCGGAGGGTCGCGGCGGCTGTGTCGGCGATGTAGCGTTCTGTCCGCAGCGCGTGCGAACATGTGTTCGTAATGGCCCACGCCAAGTACCTGCGAGAGAAGGCGCGCTCGATGCGGATCGAGCGCCAGTTCACGATCGACGAGCTCGCCGAGCGGCTGGCGCTGTCGCGGAGCACGATCTACTACTGGGTGCGCGATCTGCCGATCCCGGGGTCGGGATCGGGCGGCGGATGGCCGGAGGCTGCGCGGCGCAAGGGGAACCGCGCCATGCAGCGGAAGTACAGGGTGCTGCGGGAAGAGGCTTACAAGCAGGGGCTCGAGGAATACGAGGCGCTGGCGGCGGATCCGACGTTCCGGGACTTCGTTTGTCTGTACATCGCGGAGGGCTACAAGCGCCGTCGGCACGACGTGTCGATCTGCAACTCCGATCCGGTGGTCATGAGGGTGGCCACGGGCTGGATACGTCGCCTGACGGAGAAGAGGCTGGATTTCTCGATCCAGTACCACGCCGACCAGGATCTGGCTGAGCTGCGCGAGTTCTGGAGCGGCACGCTCGGGATCGATCCGGAAGCGATCCGGCTCCAGCGCAAGTCGAACAGCGGCGAATTGAACCGTCGCACCTGGCGTTCGCGTTACGGCGTGATCGCGGTCTGCGTCCATGACACGCTGCTGCGGGCTCGGCTGCAAGCGTGGATGGACCGTCTGCGCTCGGAGTGGCGGTAGACTGGACTAACTTCGGGGCGTGGCGAAGTCTGGTATCGCACCGCGTTTGGGTCGCGGGGATCGTGGGTTCAAATCCCGCCGCCCCGATAGATTTGCCGGTGGATGCTGGGGGGCTGGGGGCGTCCTGAGAGGACGGGATTCGGCTCTGGGGCTGGATCGAGGGGTGATGTCACTGGTAAAGGTGGGGCAACGAGCTACGCCACTGTCTGGGCGACCCGCCCAACGAATCGCCCACGCCGCAGAGCTTCGACCGCCCACGTTAGGGATCCCCATGCTCCTGGGCGTGAGCTTTTTAGGCTTCGTGTCACGCTGTGTTGGGGCGTCGCGCCGCCTGAGGCGGCTCTTACCGGGTGGGCGGCGGCGAGGACAGAGCGGCGTCTGGCAGACGCAACTTCCACGCAGTAGCTTCGGCTGCCAGCTCTCCGCGCGCGATGGCGCCAGCCGGATCACAAATCACCGTCGGATAGCCTGCATCGCGGAGATCCGCGTAATCCTCGTCCGGGCTGCGCCCCAGGTTGATCGCTCCCCAGTAGTGGATCTCGTAGCGATCGCGATGCATGTCTGCGACGGTCAGCTCGTTCGCACTCATCACGAAGCTCAGGCCGAGCGACCGCGATCCCTTGCACTCGATGAGGCGCGAGGGCTCGGTCGAGATGTTTTCGAGGTCGTAGCCAAACCGGTCGCCCTCGTCGCGCGACACGTGCAGGATCGCGCCAGGGCCATGCCGTTCGCGCTCCAGGCGCAACGAGTACGCCTCCGCACGATGCCCCACCCGTTCCCGTGCCTCGACCCAATCAGGGCGACCATCAGCGATCTCCATCGCGGCGCCGCTCATCGCCACCTGCAAGGCATCAAGTGGAACGACGAACTGGTCATCCTCACGCCACGCGGGCTGCCAGCCGACGACGGCGGCCAGGGCCGGGGCGATGGTCCGAGTTCGGGCCTGAAGGAGTCGGGCGTGATCGTCGTGGGTCTCCGCTTCCCGCAGGAAAGCAACGACTTCACGTTCCAGGTTGCCGGTGCGCAGTGTGAGCGCGCTGAGCGGCCCCCAGTCGCCGCCTACGCGAGCGTCCAAGACGCTAGAGCCGGTACGGGTGAGCGTCCAGCGGCCGTCGCGGTCGAAGGCCAAGATGCCCAGGGCAGTGAGTTGCCGCAGCGTCGAGCGCAGCGACCGGGCGGAGCGACCGAAGACTCGATTGAGCTGTTCGGCCTCCCATGGCTCTCGGCGGATCGCGCGCTCGCGGGCTAGGGCGTCGACGGCGCGCTCGATCTCTAGCGGGGTCAGTGCCGGGTCGCTCACATCTCGCCGAGCAGGTGGCGCAGGATGGCTTCGAGATCTTCACGGCTGCCTTCCGCGGCATCGAGCGTGTCCTGATCGGGCGCCTGTGCGGCCCGCAGCTCGGCTCCTTCAAGGAGCTGTGCCATCGTTGCGCTCTTGCGGTTCAAGGCCGCATCGACGAGCGCATCGATCGTCGGTCGGCCATTCATGACGGTCTCTGGGACGTGAATCTCGACGGTGACGCCCTCGGGTAGGCCCAGGCGGTGGATGCGGTCGATTGACTGAAGCCACCGAGCACAGTCGTGGGTTCGGTCGAGGTAGATCGCGGTGTGGCAGAGAGAGTGCAGCGAGATTGACTCCGCGCACGCCGCCGGGTTGGCGATCAGGATCGAGCAACCGTCGTGGTCGAGGAATTGGTCGATGCGCGCCTCACGGGTCTCGTCCAGCTCGTCGGCGGGACTCGCCGTCGGGTGGTCAGCGGCGGGGACGCGGCCGTCGATGCTGAAGACCGGCACGTTGAGGCGCACACGCGTGAGTCGACTGAACTGGTCGATGTTGCGGATGAAGTTGGTCCAAACGACGCACTTTGCATTGGCCTGCTTGAGCTCTTCGAGCTTCTCCAAGGCCCATTGGAACTTCGCCGGCAGCTCGCCATGCTGGCGGTACCGGTGCAGCCGCTCCATCAGCGTGCCGGTTGGCGCCTCAAGCGGCGGGATGCGGAAGAACCCATCTTCCTCGTTGAGTAGATCAGGATTGCTAGCCGATTGGATGAGACGGACCGTTCGGGCCCTGCGTAGCGCGTCGAGCTTTTCCTGCCAGCTCGCCGCGTCGGGGATAGCCTGGCGGAGCCGGTTCTGGATCAGTTCATAGATCTCTAGCTGGATCGGCTCGAACTCGACTGGATGAGTTATGACTTGAGGGGGCGTTAGGCCGAGAGCAGCCTTCGGCGTTCGCGTGAAGAACGGCTCCAGCGAGCGGATGACCACACCGAAGTCGGCATCGGCACGGGCCTTGTAGTTGACGCGCGACCCCGTGGCCTCCTCCCCCGGCCAAAGGATGTTGAACTGACTCCACAGGTCGAGTGGCCCCTGTGGCATCGGTGTGCCTGTCAGGATCATTCGCACCCGTGCGAGCCGCGCGATGGCAACGAGCGCTGGCGCCCACTGACCGCCACGGAAGCGCTTGACGCGGTGTGACTCGTCTGCGATTAGCATGACCCGCAGCCGTCGGCACAGCCGCTCGAGCTCGTACTGGTCGGTCGCCGCAGTCGCGTAGCTGCACAGCAGAAGCTGCCCCGCCTTGGCCTGTTGCCAGAAACGCGCACGCTCCTCGCGCTGCATCGCGCGTACACGACGAATGTCGAGCTTGCCAGGCAGCGCGACGGTGGCCTCGTGTTCCCAGGGGCGAAAGCACGACAGCGGCCCAACCACCACGATCGTGTCGATGTGGTCCATGGCAAGGTGCGCGGCGATGACCGACAGCGTGGTGGCGGTCTTGCCGGCACCGGGCACCGAGAAGTTCGCGGCATTCACCGTGGTCATCGCGTGCGCCAAGCCACGCTCTTGGTGAGGAAACAGCTTGCGCTGCTCGGTGTTCCAGCCGTACTCGATGATGCGCTCCAGCAGTTCTTCTCCTGGTGGCACGCTCACGTTGTGATGCTCGTCCAGGCCAAGGAGAACCTCGCCGGCCTTGCGCGCCCGGTCGAAGCTGCGGACGCGCTCGATCTCGTGCTTGAGGGCGAGGTCGACCTGGTCGCTCTCCGCCTCTAGGGTGAGGCCGGCGGCTTCGAGGCGCCGAGCGATGCGGATGATCAGATCGTTGCCGTCCGCGGCGCGGCACGGGACGCGCCAGCCACCCTCGATTGAGTCGCCTCCGAGGACGCCGCGGAAAAACAGCCGCAGCGACCGCACGTCGAGGCCCTCGCCGACGGCCTCGATGACGCCTTCGACGAGCTTGACCCGCACCTGAGGTGCGGCGGTGCTCACGAGTCGGCTTCGTCTTCGACCAGTGGGCGCATCTCGTCAGCCCACCCGATGATGGTTCTCACGGCCTCGCGCAGCTTGTTGCCCTCCGCGCCCGAACCGAGATGTTCCTTCAAATCGTCGGTGCTGATGTGTTCAAGGCGAGACGCGGCGTTTAGCACGTGCGAACGCTTGTCCCGCTTGCGGGCGTCGTTGACCGACTGCACCGCGTTGTCGAGCGCTCGCTTGACAGCCTGTCTGGGGTAGTCGGGCGCAGCCGGAGCTTCCCCGATGTCGCCGTCGTCATCCTCATCGTCATCTTCCTCGACCGGAACGGGCTCGTCGGGTTCGGGCTCCAGCTCGGGCTCGGCCTCGTCCTCAAGCTCCTCGACGTAGCCGTGCAGGCGATCGAACTCATCGGGCGCGTTGCGCCACATTTGCCTGATAGCGCGGATGCTTGAATAGCCGATGTTGGACTGGATGGCCGCGAACATCACCCGGAGCATGAGGTCGGCGCGGCTCTCATCATCAGCTTCGACGGCTGACATCGTCTTACCCACCTCTCGGAACGCCTCGACAGTGCGTTGCAGCCGGTGATACTCGCCGGGGAACCCCAAGTCTTCGAGGTAAAGGTCCATGAACTTAACGGCGTTGAGCTGAATCTCCGCATATGACGGGTCGTTGTTGACCAGGTGCTGGATTCGGGCAGCTGTCGTCTTGATCGACTCCGGATCCGACCAGTCGACGCTGGCGCGGTCCGCGGCGTCACGGAGCGTGAGCAGCACGTTGATGTCCGAGTAGCGGACCTTCAGTCCCTCGGTGAGCTGCTCCGTCGCCTCGAGGTCGAAGATGACATCGTCGTCATACTCGTCCTCGCTGAAGACGACGACGTTGACCCACGGAGAGAACTCATCGCCGAGCTCGGCTTGGGCGCGCTTGATCATCGCCAGCCGACGGTTGCCATTGAGGACCAACCCGTCAGGCCGGATCCAGAACGGCCGCTCCTGCCCACGCTTCTCCCAGTCGACCTTGAGCGCGACCGATTCCTTGTGCGGCTTGCCGACCACCTTGTCGTCCTCGACATGCGGGTCGCGGTCAAGCAGGAGGCTGATGATCGATTGCTCGTCGTCGGGGTTCGAGGTCGGATCAAGCCGACGGCCGAGGTCAGCTGCCGCGCCCTGCGCTTCGGCACGGAAACGGCGATTGTCGTCGTTGAGGTAAAGAAGCTCAGTGGGCGCCCGCTTCACGGGCATCTCCTGGAACTCGCCCTTAACCCAGATGCGGTCCGTGTGAGGCGTGTGGGTGAGTTTCGCTGCTAGTTCGCCGATGCGCTCGTCCTTGTTCATACGCCGGACCCGCGCATGTTCGCCTGTCGGGCAGCGTCGAGCCCAAGGTTCAGGTTGATCAGGTCGTTGCCCGCCGGGCCCTCCTGGCCGAGCTGCTGACACCAGTCCTCTACCGTGGCCTCTATGGTCGGCGACTTCCCGGTGCCGGCAGGACGGCAGGTGAAGACGACGTCCCACTCACAGTTGCCCGGGTGGGCGTGCGCAGCGGCACGCGCGTCGGTCCACACAGGGAAGACGGCAGTGACCCACAGCTTCGCCTTTCGCAGCGCTATCGCGAGCGCTCGCCACGCGTCCGGGTTTGTAGAGTGGAACGTGAACGTCACTGAGCCACCGGGCTTGAGCGCGCGGGTGGCCATGGTGAATGCGCGCCCGAGGCGACCAGCGAAGTCGAAGACCGGGTCGTCACCGATCGGGTAGATGGGTCGGCCGCCCAGTGATCCGTCTTCGGCGTCAGGCCACAGCCAGGCGCGGTAGAGCAGTGACAGGTCGCTGTAGGCAATGAAGTCGAAATACGGCGGGTCGGTGACAATCATGTCGCACGGGCCGAGCCTGGCCGGGAAGCTCCGGTCTGCTGATTGGCAGACCACATGATGCTTGCTCGGTCGTCGTGTGGTGAAAATGCGCTCGGTGATTTCCCCAGTCTCTGAGTCGTGCACATGACGACGCGTCTCCTCGACCAAGCTGTGTTGCACTCGTCGGACCGTCGCGGTCAGGGTACCGCGGCCAGCCGACTTGTGCAGGGGGTTCAGCTCGACGCTGAGCACCGGCATCGCGTAGGAGCGAACGCCCGAGAACAACGGAGCCAGCCGGCCGTAGTCGGTCGCGTAGCCACACAAGATGTTGTTGGCGGCCAGCGCGTTGGAGACTGCGAGTCGCAGCCGGGTGAGGATTGGCGCGGGCAACTGCGCCTGGTCGTCGATCCAGCCCAAAGCCTTGGCGAAGACGATCTGCTGCCGGCCAGTGAACAGATCGGCGACGGTCTTCAGCCCGTAGTTGAGTGGCCGACCAGCGTCGATGCCTCTCAACTCCGCAACCGGTGCGCGATTCATGAAATCAGCAGCGATCTCCTCGGCGGCTGCGATCAGCGAGAGGTCGTCTGCGGTGGGAGGGCGAAGACGGCGTCGGCCACCGGTGATCGTCTCCTCGACGGCTAGCAGCTCTCGCGGCAGAAGGGCCGTCTTGAGGTGTTCGTGCTTGCGCCGAGCTCCGCAGACGGGACACGTGTGTGCGGCTCGCTCGTAGGTGCCGGTATCGAGGCGATGTAGGCGCCCGCAGCAGCGGAAACCCTTGCGGCTCTCGGGCAGGTGCCGCAGGCCGCGGCAGTCGGGGCAAAAGACATCAGCGCCACGTCGGCGAACCACGCCGCCGTTCTTGCCCACGTCCCTCGCCAGAACTGGGTTGCGATACATAAGCGACTCTATGCCGCAGTCATTGCACGTAACGCGCCGCAGGTAGAAGTAGTGCAGCGGCTCGGCCTCGCCCTCCTCGATCCCGTACAGCCCGCCGCAGCGGCGGCGCATGTAGGAGAGGAGGTCCTCGGCCGCCTTCGTGAACGCAGTGGGATCGCCCACCTCGGCCAGCTCCTCGCGTGCGATGAGCACGGCGACTGGGTCCACGTCGATGCCCGTGACGGTGGCCCCGAGGCGAGCCGCCTCGACCAGCGTCGTAGCGCCACCCATGAACGGATCTCCAACGTGTAGACCTTCGAGCGTTGGAGAGTCGTCGGCGTACAAAGCCCAGAAGTTCTCGGGCGTCGCGTTCGCCGGCAGCGTCGACGCCACGAGTAGCGCGCGGATGACGCTCGGCGGGCGACGCGCCCACCACTTGTGCGCCGCGTAGACGCCGTCTCGGGTATAGCGATCGGCGCGTGCGACCGCCGACACGTCGGCGTAGGGGAAATCGGCCTCTAGCAGCGACCGTGCAGGCACGGCCGAACGTGAAGCTCGATGACTGACAGGCTGGATTGACACCGAGCAACCGTAGCGGGCTCGCCTGATGCCATCCAGCGGTGGACAACGGTGTACGTCGTCGCCCCGCGGGGAGCGGGCGATTGAGCAGCAGCGTGACGACCAACGGTTATGACGGCATCCGCCCGCGTGGGCCATGACCTGGTAGCAGTTCTGCTACCATCTCGCGAGATGTCCATCATCCCCCAAAAGGAGCTCCGCAACAACGTCGGCGACGTCCTGCGCCGCGCCGAGGCCGGCGAGGAGATCACGATCACCGTCGCCGGCCGCCCCGTCGCGCAGCTCGGCCCCACAGAGCGGCGACGCTGGGTCAGCGGCCCGGCGCTGCGCGCCGTCTGGCACACGCCCGCGCCGCATACGCTTGCCGCGGACCTCGAGCGGCTCCCCGCCGCCCTCGCAGACCCCTTCGCGTAGCCGCATGCGCGCGCTGCTCGACACCTCCGTGCTCATCGCGGGGGAGCCACCTCCCGACGTCGAGGCCGCGATCAGCGTCGCGTCGCTCGCCGAGCTCCACTTCGGCGTGCTCGTCGCAAGCGACGACGACGAGCGCGCGGTCCGCACCCAGCGCCTTGGGGCGATCGAGTCCACGTTCGACGCGCTGCCCGTCAGCGCTGATGTGGCCCGCGAGTGGGGCCGCCTCGCCGCCGCCGTCAGCAATCGCAGCGGTCAACCACGCAGGCGCGCGATCGACCTCGTGCTAGCGGCGACCGCCAATGTTCACGGCGTCCCACTGCTCACCCGCGACATGGACGACTTCCAGATCATCGGCGATCTGGTCGACACGCGTGACCCATCGGCCGTGCAGCCGCCCGAGTCGGAATCAGCGACCGCGACCGAGCACGACGCGGAGCAGGACGAGCCGCCGGCGGCCTGAGCAGCGGCGAGCGCGGGCCAACGCTGACAGCCCACGCCCGCCATCCCACCACCCACCCATCCATCCATATACATGGAGCTCGAGGCGGAGGACAGGGCCTGCTTACGCCGCAGAGCGTGTGTGGGGCCGCGCGCACACGGCCCCACACACATCCCCTTACGACTTGATCTCGACCTTCCCGCCATCCTTGATCGTGTTGTCGGTCGACACCACGATCGGGCCGATCGGTTCGTAGGTTTCTCCGCCGTCTTCGGAGTATTCCGACTGCAGGTCCTGCAGCCCTGACCCTGGTCCGAACGAGACCTTCAACTTCCGCCCCATCGCATTGACCCGGCTGACGTCCGTTCCCGCGATCGCCCCAGCGGTCTTGAACGTTACGCCATGTTCACATCCGTATACCGCAAGGGGTTCGCCCGGAGCCGGGGAGTATTCGACCCACACTTTACCTTCGGCGGGCCCGACCAGATATTCTTCAAGTTCATCCGATATTTCGTTGAGCTTGATCTGCTCTCGCTGTTCCGGGTTGCCGACCAGTGACGAGTTGAGCCGGGAGGTCTTTATTTCTCCTGGGCTTTGTCCCGCACTCGTACATGTGTACCCTTTTTCTTTTTCGCTGATTTTCAGGACGCATCCCGCGAACACGATCGTGTCCACATCCGTGCCGGGCCCGGTCCATTCTCCGCTGTCCGTGCTCGACTTGCACACGATTGCCGCTTCGTCTGTGTAGTGCCCGAGTACCTTGATGATCGTCGACGGCATTCTCAGGTGCACTTTCGAGCTTTTCGACGTGTACTGAAACGTCGCCGACGTCGTGCCGTCGACCCCGATCGCCGTGGTGCCCGGGTACCATTCGTACTCGTTCTTCGCGCCTTCCGCGACTTCTTCGCTCGTGGCGAGCGCAAGGCAGCCCTTTTCGAGGTATTGCCCGCTGTATTTGCCTTCCACCTTGGAAGTCTTCAAGCAGACTCCAACTTCTGCAGCCTGCGCTGCCGATGCGACCATCGCGCTGAACGCCACCACGGCCACAAGGCACAGCCCCACAATCTGAACGCGCTTCATCCTCTCCACTGCTCCTTTCCCTCTCGACACTTGATGGGGACGCCCCGCCAGGGCGCCCCCATCGTCATTGCCCGTGCTAGCGAACGGTCATCGCTGCGCGAGCGCTTGATCTCTCCTTGTTTCCCCGTCTCACCCGAGTGGTAGATAGAGCGTCCACAGGGATTCCAGAGTCGTGTTCGCTGCCACGCCCCATTTTTTACCGGCGGGAACGATGAACGTATAGACGGTCCCTTCTTTGGCTACGTTCGCTTTGAACACGTTGATGATTTCCGAACCGGCGCCACCACCCACCTGCACGTCAATCGTCGTTTCTTTTGTTCCGGTCGTCTTCGCTTCGAGAATGACCTCGACCGGTTCGGTGGCGGACGGTTCATACATGGTGCCGACGGCGCGTTCCGTCCGCGGCCCGTAGGCGCCTACAGAGAACCCTTTGCCTTCTTTGCCTTCGGCTCCGGGTTTGCCTTCTTTGCCTTCTGGGCCGGTCGCGCCGGCTTTGCCTTCTTGGCCGGCGGGTCCAGCTGGACCGGCTTTTCCTTCTTTTCCTTCCTTGCCTTCTTTCCCTTCGGCGCCCGTTTCGCCTTTCACGCCTTTGGGCCCTTCTCTGCCTTCAGGACCTTCTTTGCCTTCTTTTCCTTCTTTGCCTTCCGCCCCGTTTGTTCCCGCAGCGCCTGCTTTGCCTTCTTTCCCTTCGGCTCCGACGGCCCCCGTCACACCGGCGGCGCCTTCTTTGCCTTCCGCTCCGGTGGCGCCCGTTGCCCCTTCTTTTCCTTCTTTGCCTTCGGCTCCGGTTGCGCCCGTCGCCCCTTCTTTTCCTTCTTTGCCTTCGGCTCCGGTCGCGCCGGTCGCGCCTTCTTTTCCTTCTTTGCCTTCGGCTCCGGTCGCGCCGGTCGCGCCTTCTTTTCCTTCGGCGCCCGTTTCGCCCTTTATGCCCTGGGCGCCTTCTTTGCCTTCTTTTCCTTCTTTGCCTTCCGCTCCGGAGGCGCCTTCTTTGCCTTCTTTGCCTTCTTTACCTTCGTAGCCTTCCTTGCCTTCTTTTCCTTCGTAGCCTTCTTTACCTTCTTTTCCTTCTTTACCTTCTTTACCTTCGGCGCCCGTTTCGCCCTTTACGCCCTGGGCGCCTTCTTTGCCTTCTTTGCCTTCTTTGCCTTCCTTACCTTCTTTGCCTTCTTTGCCTTCCTTGCCTTCGGCTCCTTCTTTTCCTTCCTTGCCTTCCTTGCCTTCTTTGCCTTCTTTGCCCGCGGCGCCTTCTTTCCCTTCGGCGCCTTCTTTGCCCGCGGCGCCTTCTTTGCCCGCTGCGCCGGCTTTGCCTTCTTTTCCTTCTTTACCTTCCTTGCCTTCTTTGCCTTCCAGGCACACCAGCAGGCTGATGTAGGTAAAGCTGGGTTGCTGGACAGTTCCGTCCCAGCCCGTGAGGTGGATTTGGCCGGTGCCGTTGCCCCCCGTCTGGAGGATCATGGGCACGACCGCCGTGGCCTCGGTTTCGCTCAAGACCGCGGCCTGGCCGCCGCTGTTTTCGCCAGCCGAGTTGTCCACCCAGGTGAGCTGGGACGCGCCCGGGTATCTGAAGCCGCCCGGCTCGAAGTGTCTTCCGGTGATCGTGACGACCGTTCCCGGGCACCCCGAGGACGGCGAGATCTTCGTCACTTCGAAGTTTGCCGCCGAGGCAGCCTGTGCACTACCGAGAAACGCAAGAACGCCGAGCGTGCTGACGAGAAGGCCGATCCGCCCCGTCGCTCGCCGAGCTTTCGTGCTATACGTGGACCCCCGACGCTGGCCGGTCCCCCGACGCTGGCCGGTCCCCCAATGCTGGCGCATCCGTGTCCTCCTCCGTGTCGTAGGCGCGTCTATTTCCCTCCTGCTGTGCCCGCAATCCCAGCGACCCCGAGAGGCGCTCGGCGCAAGACGGCGGGTAAAGCTAGCAGAAAACACGCAGTCTGTATACGGTCAATACAGCGGTTTCTGTCAGTCGCGAACAGGTCTGCGCGAGGCCGTAGACGCTGTTAGGATGCCCATCCGCATATGGGAACGCGTAGGTCAGCTCGTGCCAGTGCAGTTGCGGTTCGCCGCGGAGCCGCCATGGCAGCTTCGGCGGTGCTCTGTGCCGTGCTCGTCAGCGCGTGCGGCTCGTCCTCCGGGTCGCCGACCGCCACGACAGCGAGGACGACCGACCTCGACGTCGCTCGCGTGGAGCGCGCCATCGAACGCAGCATCCTGGCCCAACGCCACCTCAAGTCCACGGTCGTGTGCCCCGCGAAGGTCCCGCAGCGACCGGGCAAGTTCCCGTGTATCGCCACGACCCTCAGCGTCAAGAAGCCCCACAGGGCGATCAAGACGCCGTTCGTCGTCACGATTCGCAACGACAAGGGCGCTGTCACCTACGAAGGCAAGTAGGGCGCACGTGGCAGCGGCCAACGCGATCAGCCCGAAGGACTTCCTCGACATCGACCGTCTGCTCTCCGACGAGGAGCGCGACATCCGCGACACCGTGCGCGCGTTCGTGCGCGACCGCGTGCTGCCGCACGTCGGCGACTGGTTCGAGGAGGCCACGTTCCCCACCAGCGAGCTCGCCCCGCAGCTGGGCAGGCTCGGCGTGCTCGGCATGCACCTGCAGGGCTACGGCTGCGCGGGCGCCAGCGCGACCGCGTACGGCCTCGCGTGCATGGAGCTCGAGGCGGGAGACAGCGGCCTGCGCTCGCTCGTGTCCGTGCAGGGCTCGCTGGCCATGTACGCGATCTGGCGCTGGGGCAGCGAGGAGCAGAAGCAGCGGTGGCTGCCGAGCATGGCCGCCGGCGAGGCGCTCGGCTGCTTCGGCCTGACCGAGCCCGACGCCGGCTCGGATCCCGGCTCGATGCGCACGCGCGCGCGCCGCGACGGCGGCGACTGGATCTTGCACGGGCAGAAGATGTGGATCACCAACGGCTCCGTCGCCGACGTCGCCGTCGTGTGGGCGGTCACCGACGACGGCGTGCGCGGATTTCTCGTGCCCGTGGGCACCAAGGGCTTCACCACCCAGGACATCCACCGCAAGCTGTCGCTGCGCGCGTCCGTCACCTCCGAGCTGCTGCTCGACGACGTGCGCCTGCCCGCCGACGCCGTGCTGCCCGAGGTCTCCTCGCTGCGTGGCCCGCTGTCGTGCCTGAACGAGGCGCGCTACGGCATCGTCTGGGGCGCCGCCGGCGCCGCGCGCGCGTGCTTCGAATCGGCGCTCGACTACAGCAAGGGGCGCATCGCCTTCGGGCGCCCGATCGCCGCCACCCAGATCCAGCAGCACAAGCTCGCGCACATGGCGCTCGAGGTCAACCGCGCCACGCTGCTGGCGCTGCACCTCGGACGCATGAAGGACGAGCATCGCCTGCTGCCCGAGCACGTCTCGATGGGCAAGCTCGGCAACGTCAACGCCGCGCTCGACGTC
>JBKQHH010000197.1:0-11576 GCA_052148875.1 Solirubrobacteraceae bacterium | reverse complement strand
TCACCGCGGCGCCGGGCCCTGACGGTGGCGGTTGCCGCCGGGCCGGGTGGTAGACCACGGGCTCGGATGCTGCACGAGCTTCGCGTCGAGAATCTGCTGCTGATCGAGCGGGCCCAGCTTCGCCTCGGGCCCGGCCTGAACGTGCTCACCGGCGAGACCGGCGCCGGCAAGACCGTGCGCGCCCACGCGCTCGACCTGCTGCTCGGCGGGCGCGCGCGACCGGGGATCGTGCGCCCCGGCGCCGGCGAGGCATACGTCGAGGGCGTCTTCGACCTGCCCGCATCGTCCCCGGAGGGGGAGCGCCTGCGCGAGCTGCTCGGCGAGCGCCTGCCCGCGGACGCCGAGGAGCTCACGCTCGCTCGCCGGGTGAGCGCGGACGGGCGCACCCGCGCCTACCTCGGCGGCAGATCGGCCACCGTCTCCGACCTGCGCGACATCGGCTCGGCGCTGCTCGCGTTCTACGGGCAGCACGAGCATCGCAAGCTGACGCTGTCGGCCGCGCAGCTGGAGATCCTCGACGGCCACTGCGGCGGCGAGCACGCCGCGCGTCTGCGCGCGTGCGCGCAGACGTTCGCGCAGACGCGGCTGCTGGAAGGGCGGCTGCAGGGCCTGCGCGAGCTCTCCTCCCAGCGCGAGCGCGAGCTCGACCTGCTCGCGTTCGAGCTCGCCGAGATCGACGCGCTCGCCCCCGACGAGCGCGAGCACGAGCAGCTGCTGGCCGCGCGCGAGCGCCTGCGCAGGCTCGATGCGCTGTGCGCGGCCGCCGGCGCGGGCGCGGAAGCGCTCTCGCCGGAGTCGGGCGAGGCGGGCGGCGCCGCGCAGCTCGCGGCCGGCGCGGCGGCGCGGCTGGACGCCCTCGCCGGCGTCGATCCGGCGCTGGACGCGCTCGCCGAGCGCATGCGCGCGCTGGTCGTCGAGTCCCACGATCTCGCCGGCGAGCTGCGCGAGTACTGCGAGCGCGCGGCCGCCGACGCCCTCGCATCGTCCCCGGAGGGGGACGGCGTCCTCGGCCGGCTCGGTCCGGACACCTCGCTGGACGCGCTCGAAGAGCGTCTGGCGGCGATCGAGCGGCTGATGCGCAAGCACGGCGGCAGCGTTCAGGCGGTGCTCGACTACGCCACGCAGGCCCGGGCCCGCCACGAGGAGCTGGCCGGCGCGGAGGTGGCGCTGGCGCAGGCGACCGGCGAGCTGAGCGACGCGCGCGCGTCGCTGCAGCGCCACGTGCTGTCCATACGCGGGGCGCGCGAGGCCGCGGCGGTGGGCTTCGCGCAGGCGGTGCGCGAGCAGCTGCGCTCGCTGTCGATGGGCGAGGCCAGCTTCGAGGTGGTCCTCGGCGAGCGCGAGCCGGGCCCCGGCGGCGGCGACTCGGTCGAGTTCATGATCGCTCCCAACCCCGGCGTGCCCGCGGGACCGCTGCGCGAGATCGCCTCCGGCGGCGAGCTCTCGCGGGTGATGCTCGCGATCATGAGCGTCGCGGGCGCCTCGCCGCGGGACGCCACGCTCGTCTTCGACGAGGTCGACGCCGGCATCGGCGGTCACACCGCGCGCGCCGTCGGCGCGAGGCTGCGCGAGCTGGGCGAGCGCAGGCAGGTGCTGTGCATCACCCACCTGCCGCAGATCGCCTCGCTCGGCGCCCGCCACTTCTCGATCGCCAAGGACACCGGCGCCGAGCCGACG
This sequence comes from Solirubrobacteraceae bacterium, assembly GCA_052148875.1. GTDB lineage: Bacteria > Actinomycetota > Thermoleophilia > Solirubrobacterales > Solirubrobacteraceae > Palsa-744. Next base: position 9,899 of record JBKQHH010000197.1, on the reverse strand, counting down.
CGCGCCACCGTCGTGGAGCTGCGCGAGGGCGAGGTCGTCAGCGAGCTCGTGCGCATGCTCGGCGCCGACAGCGACGACACGGCCGCGCGTCGTCATGCGCGCGACCTCCGTCGGGCAGCCTGATCGCTCGCAGCCACGGCGTCTCCGCCGTGCGGGCGTTACTCTCGTAGCCTGTGGCCACGCAATCGATAGGGCCCGCGACAGCGCCCGCGCCCGCGCTGACCGTCGCCGGGCCGGTGCGGCCGGGCAGGCGCACGAAGCTGCTCGTCGGGCATCTCGTGCGCGGCGACGTCGCGCTGATCGACCACCTGGACATCGACCGCGTGTCGGCCGAGGAGCTGATCGCCGCGGGCGCGGTCGCGGTGCTCAACTGCAGCCCGTCCTCCGGCGGCTCCTATCCCAACCTCGGCCCGCAGCTGCTGGTGGAGGCGGGCATCGTGCTCGTCGACCTGCCCGACGACTCGCTGTTTCAAACGCTCTCCGACGGGGACCCCGTGGTGGTTCGAGTCCTTCCCGCGAGCGCCGATCCGGTCGAGCGGCCCGCGCGCGCCGCCCGCCCGGCCCGCGCGGAGATCCTGCGCAAGGGCGAGCTGCTGGCGCAGGGCGAGGTGCTCGACCTCGAGCGCGTGTCTATGGAAACCGAGCTGCGCCGGCGCGAGATCGGGGATGCGCTCGAGCGCTTCGCCAACAACACGATCGAGCACATGCGCGAGGAGCGCGAGCTGCTCGCCGGCAGGATCCCGCTGCCCCGCTTCGCGACCGACTTCCGCGACCGCTCGACGCTGGTGGTCGTCCGCGGCGTCGGGCACCAGCGCGACCTGCGCGCCCTGCGGCCGTTCATCCGCGACATGCGCCCGGTGATCGTCGCGGTCGACGGCGCCACCGACGCGCTGCTCGAGGTCGGGCTGACGCCGAGCATGATCGTCGGCGACATGGACTCCGCCGGCGAGGCGGCGCTGCGCTGCGGCGCGGAGCTCGTCGTGCACTCCTACCCCGACGGCCGCGCGCCCGGCCGCCACCGCCTGGAGGAGCTCGGGCTGCCGTTCAAGCTCGTGCCCGCGCCCGGCACCAGCCAGGACGTGGCGATGCTGATCGCAGCCGAGAAGGGCGCGCGCCTGATCGTCTCGGTCGGCTCGCAGTTCAACCTCGTCGAGTTCCTCGACCGCAACCGCGAAGGCATGTCCTCCACGTTCCTCACGCGCCTGCGCATCGGCGAGATCCTCGTCGACGCCAAGGGCGTCAGCCGTCTCTACCGGCCCCGGCCGGGGCTCACGCCGCTGCTGGTCGTGATCGCCGCGGGGCTGATCGCGATGATCGCCGTCGTGTGGATGACCCCCGCCCTGCGCGACGTGGCGGAACTGCTGTGGGTGCAGCTGCGAACGCTGGCCGCCGCTCCACCCCTCGGCGCCGGCTGACCCCAGCCCGGGCGAGCGCCCATGTTCGACTTTCGCTACCACGCGCTTTCCCTGGCGGCCGTCCTGTTCGCGCTGGCGCTCGGCGTGCTCCTGGGCGTGGCGATCGGCGACTCGAACCTCGTCTCCTCGGCCAAGAACGGCATCGTCCACAACCTCGAATCCGAAATCGGCCAGGCGCGCCGGCAGGCCGGCCAGCTGCAGAGCCGGCTCACCGACGAGGAAGCGTTCGCCAACGGCCTGTACCCGCTCGCGGTGCACGAACTGCTGGCCGGGCGCACGATCGGGCTGGTGTTCCTCGGCGGCTCCTCCGACCAGGTCAACTCGCTCGTGCGCACCGCCGTCGCGCAGGCCGGCGCCAGCGTCACGACCGTCGTCGCCGTGCGCGAGCCGCTGGACATGGTGGGCATCGAACACGAGGCGGCGGGGACCCACTTCGCGGCGCTCGCCGGCTCCGCGCAGCTCGTGGAAAGCTTCGGCGACCTGATCGGCCGCCAGCTCGTCAGCGGCGGGCCGCTGGTCGACCGCGAGCTGATCAGCCGTGTGCGCGCCAGCCTGCTGAGCGCGTTCGACGGTCAGCTCGCGCGTCTGGAAGGGCTCGTCGTGATGCGCGCCGAACCGACGGGCATGAGCGCCGAGGAGAGCGCGGCCAGCGCCGCGTTCGAGTCGGGCCTGCTGGCGGGCGTGGCCGCCGTCAACGTGCCGGCCGTCGGCGTCGAACTCAGCGGCGGCGAGCCCACGCAGATCGCCTGGTACAAAGGCAAGGGCCTGGCGAGCGTCGACGACCTCGACGAGCTCGCCGGGCAGGCGGCGCTCGACTACGCGCTCGCCGGAGCCCACGGCGCGTTCGGCGTCAAGTCGACCGCCGAATCGCTGCTGCCGAGCACGACCGCCGGCTCCTCCCAGCCCTGACGGCGAGGGAGCTCCATTCAGAGGGAGGCCCTCGGCGCGTCCGCTCCCGACGCTAGCTTCCACACATGCACGCCCTCGCGTTCCTCGTCGCGCTCCTCGCCGCCGCGATCCTGGCCCCGGCGCTGCTGCGCGCGCTCGGCGACGGGGGGCGCACGCGCCGGAACTACCGCGGCCGCGCGCTCCCGTTCCCCTTCGGCGTGCTCACGCTCGCGGCCGCGCCGATCGCGCTGATCGGGCTGGTGGCGCTGCAGCGCCTGGCCTCCACCCGGGTGCTTCCCGCGCAGCTGCTGCCGATCGCCGTGTACGCGCTCGGCGTGCTCGCGCTCGGGCTGCTCGACGACACGCTCGGGCGAGACGACGCGGGCGCGGACGGGCGCGTGCGCCAGCGCGGCTGGCGCGGTCACGGCGCGGCGACGCTGCGCGGCGAACTGTCCACGGGCGCGCTGAAGGCCGCCGGCTCGCTCGGCCTGGCGCTGCTCGCGATGAGCTACCTGGGCCTGTCCAACGGACGCTGGCTGCTGGCGGCCGCGGTGCTCGTGCTGGCCACCAACGCGTTCAACCTGCTCGACCTGCGCCCCGGGCGCGCGACCAAGGCGTTCGTGCTGCTCGGCGCGGGCCTCGCGATCGGCTCGGCCGACCTGCACACGCTGTGGGCGCTCGGCCTGTTCGCCGCGCCCGCGCTCGTCGCCGGCGTGTACGACCTGCGCGAGCGCGTGATGCTCGGCGACACCGGCGCGAACCTGCTGGGCGCGCTCGCCGGCCTGTGGCTGGTGCTCACGCTGTCCGGCACCGGACAGCTCGTGGCGCTCGCGCTGCTCGCAGTAATCACGCTATATGGAGAGTTGCGCTCGATTTCCGCGCTGATCGAACGGACACCGCTCCTTCGCCAACTAGACTCCTTGGGCAGGCCCTCATGAGCATGCACCACTCCGACCGCCACGCACAGGCGCCCAGCAAGACCCGGTTCGTCTTCGTGACCGGCGGCGTCGTCTCCTCGCTCGGCAAGGGGATCGCGGCGGCCTCGCTCGGGCGGCTGCTGGTCGCGCGCGGGCTGACGGTCGGACTGCAGAAGTTCGACCCGTACATCAACGTCGACCCGGGCACGATGTCGCCGTATCAGCACGGCGAGGTGTTCGTCACCGAGGACGGCGCCGAGACCGACCTCGACCTCGGCCACTACGAGCGCTTCACCGACTCCAACACCAGCCACGCCTCGAACGTCACCGCGGGCGGCATCTACGACACGGTCATCCGCCGCGAGCGCCGCGGCGACTACCTCGGGGGGACCGTGCAGGTGGTGCCGCACATCACCGACGAGATCAAGCAGCGGATCGCGCTGATCGCCGAGTCCAGCGACGTCGACTTCGTGATCACCGAGATCGGCGGCACGGTCGGCGACATCGAGTCGCTGCCGTTCCTGGAGGCGATCCGCCAGTTCCCCGTCGACGTCGGGCGCCGGCGCTGCATGTTCATCCACCTGACGCTCGTGCCCTACATCGGCCACGCGGGCGAGCTCAAGACCAAGCCCACGCAGCACTCCGTCAACGAGCTGCGGCGCATCGGCATCGCGCCGGACATGCTCATGTGCCGCTCGGAGGGCTCGCTGTCGGGCGACATCCGCAAGAAGATCGCGCTGTTCGCGAGCCTGCCGATGGAGGCGATCGTGTCGGCGTGCGACGTCGACAACATCTACAAGGTCCCGCTCACCTTCCGCGAGCAGGGAGTCGACGACTTCATCCTCGAGCACTTCGGCATGGAGGCGCCCGCGCCCGACCTGTCGAGGTGGACGGAGCCGATCGAACGCGCCGCGCGCGCCGAGGAGACCGTGCGGATCGCGCTGGTGGGCAAGTACGTGCAGCTCGAGGACGCCTACCTGTCGGTCTGCGAAGCGCTCCGCCACTCCGCCTCGCTGCAGGACAGCAGGGTGCGGATCGACTGGATCGACTCCGAGAGCCTGGAGGGCTGCGACGACCAGGAGATCCTCGGGCGGCTCGGCGACGCCGACGGCATCCTCATCCCCGGCGGCTTCGGCGGGCGCGGGATCGAGGGCAAGATCGCCGCCGCGCGCTTCGCGCGCGAGCGCCGGATCCCCTACCTGGGCATCTGCCTCGGCATGCAGGTGGCCGTCGCGGAGTTCGCGCGCAACGTCGCCGGCATGGATGGAGCGAACTCGACGGAGTTCGACATCGAGACGCCGTTCCCGGTCATCGACCTGCTGCCCGAGCAGAAGGAAGTCGCCGACCTCGGCGGCACGATGCGCCTGGGCGCCGACCCGATCAAGCTGCACGCGGGCGGCCGCGCGCTCGCGATGTACGGCGAGGCGGTCATCTACGAGCGCCACCGCCACCGCTACGAGGTCAACAACCGTCTGCGCAAGCGCCTGCAGAGCGCCGGCCTGCGCGTTTCGGGCACCTCGCCCGACGAGCGCCTGGTGGAGGTGATCGAGCTCGACGAGCACCCGTTCTTCGTCGCCTCGCAGTTCCACCCGGAGTTCAAGTCGCGTCCCGAGCGCCCCGCGCCCCTGTTCAGGGACTTCGTCGCGGCCGCGCTGCAGCGCGCCGGCGGCGAGGGCTCCGCGGACGCGTCGCCGTCACCGACGCCGGCGCAGCGCGCCGGCCTGTCCTGACGGTCGCCGCGCCGGTGTCGAGACTCGGAGAACTCGAGCGCCGCTACCTCAACGGCACGTTCGTCGAGCTGTGCCGGATCGAGAGCCCGTCCGGGCACGAGCGCAGGTGCGCCGAGCGCGTGATCGCCGAGCTGCGCGCGCTGGGCATCAAGGTCCACGAGGACGACGCGGGGCCGCGCGCGGGCTCGGACTGCGGCAACCTGCTCGCGTTCATCTCCGCGGCCTGGCCGGGCGCGCCCGAGGAGAACGGGAAGCACGGACGCTCGGTGCTGCTGTGCGCCCACCTGGACACGGTCCCGCCGCAGGCGCCCGTCGAGCCGGTGCTGCTCGACGGCGGCTGGACGAACGCCAACGACGGGATCCTCGGCGCCGACAACAAGGCCGCCGTGGCGGTGCTGCTGGCGCTCGCCCGCCACATCCGCCGGGAGGGCGCGCCGATCGACGTCGAGCTGCTGTTCACCGTCGGCGAGGAGGTGTCGCTGGCCGGCGCGCGCGCGTTCGACGCGTCGCGCCTGAACAGCGACTTCGGGTTCGTCTTCGACCACGCCTCGCCGATCGGCGAGGTGGTGGTCGCCTCGCCGACGCACTTTCGCGTGGACGCCTCCTTTCGCGGCGCGGCCGCGCACGCGGGCGTTCGCCCCGAGGACGGTCGCAGCGCGATCCTCGCGGCCGCGCGCGCGATCGGCTCGATGCCGCTCGGGCGCGTCGACGACGAGACGACCGTCAACGTCGGAACGATCGCCGGCGGCAGCGCCATCAACGTCGTCGCCGAACGCTGCTCGCTGGCGCTCGAGGCGCGCGCGCTGGGCGACGAGCGGGCGGAGGCGATCGTCGCGGAGATCGTCGACCACATGCACGAGGCGGCCAACCTCCCCGACTGCGACTGCGACGTCGACGTCAGCGTGCAGCGGACGTTCTCCGGCTACCGGCTGCCCGTGGGCAGCGCGCCCGTGCGCGTGGCCGAGCAGGCGCTGCGCGCGTGCGGGCACGAGCCCGTCCGCATCTCCAGCGGCGGCGGCTCCGACGCGAACGCGCTGATCGCGCAGGGCTTTGCGACGGTGAACCTGGCCAACGGCACCGAGCGCAACCACGAGCCGGGGGAGCGCGTGAGCGTGCTCGCGCTCGAGGAGATGCTCGACGTGGCGCTCGCCCTGCTGGACGAGGCGGCGAGCCTTCCGCCGGCCGGCGCACTGTAGCTTGCGGCGCCGATGCTGAAGCTCCGCCCCGCCATCGTCGTCGAGACCCGCCGCGCCGGCACAGGCGCGGGCGCGGGAGCGGGCGCCGACGCCGGCGAGCGTCCCGCCGCCGGCTCCGAGCAGCGGCTCGTGATCGAGCTCGCCGGTGATTTGGAGCCCGCCCGGGCGGGCGGGCATCCGGACAGCCGCCGCGAAGCGATCGCGGACGTCGCGCTCGTGGGCAGCGCGCAGGTGGGCGACCAGGTGATCGTCAACGTGCAGGCGCTCGACCTCGGGCTCGGCTCGGGCGGCTTCGACGTCGTTCACGTGAACCTCACGCGCGGCCTCGACGGCGGCGCGGACGACGATCCCGCCCGCCCGCACGTGATGAAGCTCAACTACACGAGCCTCCAGCACGCCGTCGAGCCGGTCGAGGACGGGCAGGGCGGCTCTCCGGTGCTGCCCGTGGGGCGCCCGGCGGCCGTGCTCGCCCTGCACGGCCAGCTCGCGGGCGTGGCGTGGGCCTTCGCCCAGGGCGCTCCCGGCGCGAAGCTCGGCTACGTGCAGACCGAGGGCGGCGCCCTGCCTGGCGGGCGCTCGCGCACGGTGCGCACGCTGCGCGAGGGCGGGCTGCTCGCCGGCCACCTGACCGCGGGGGCGGCGTTCGGCGGAGAGGGCGAGGCGATCACCACCGCCGGCGCGCTGCACCACGGCCTGCGCGTGCTGGGCTGGGACGCGGCCGTGTGCGGGCCGGGCCCGGGGATCGTCGGCTCGGGCTCCACGCTCGGGCACGGCGGCATGTCCGCGCTGGACTCGGCGCACGTGTCGCTCGCGCTCGGCTGCCCCACGCTGCTGGTCGCGCGCATGTCCTCGGGCGACGAACGCACGCGCCACCGCGGCATCTCCCATCACACGCTCACGGTGCTCGACCTGCTGCTCGAGCCGGTCACCGTGGCGCTGCCCGCGGGCGTGCGCTCGCCCGTCGGCGCCGAGCTGCGCGCGGGCCTGAGCGCGGTCTTCGGGGGCGCGATGCCCAGCGCGCCGGCCGCCGAGCGGCCGGCCGGGGATCGGCCGGCGCTCGCCGTGGACGTCGAGCGCCCGGTGCGCATCGCGCGCCACGACTGGCGACGCGCGACGGTGGATCTGCCGGCGTACGCGGCCAGCGGCCTGCCCGCCGACACGATGGGCCGCGGGCTGGCGGGCGACCCGCTGTTCTTCGCCGCCGCGCTCGCCGGCGGCAGCGTGCTCGCGGAGCTGATCGACACGGACGAGCGGGAGTGAGCAGCTCGTTCGAGGCGCTCGGCGGCGAGACCGTCTACCGCGGGCGCCTCGTCGACGTGCGCATCGAGCGCTTCCGCCACGCCGACGGCGCGGAGGTCTCCCGCGAGATCGTCCGCCACCGCGGGGCCGTGGGGATCGTCGCGTACGACACCGAGCACGTGTGGCTCGTGCGCCAGCCGCGCGAGGCCGTCGACGAGCCCGACCTGCTGGAGATCCCGGCGGGGCGCCTGGACGTCGACGGCGAGCGGCCGCTGGCGGCGGCGCAGCGCGAGCTCGCCGAGGAGATCGGCCGCGGCGCGCGCAGCTGGGAGCCGATCGTCGCGTACTACACGAGCGCGGGCTTCACCGACGAGCGGGTGCACCTGTTCTGCGCGACCGACCTGCATCCCGCGCACGCGCACAGCGAGGAGGAGGAGCGGATCGAGATCGTGCCGTGGCCGCTGGCCGAGCTGCAGCGCGCGATCGAGGAGTGCCTGGACGCGAAGACGCTCATCGGCCTGCTGTGGCTGGCGCGCCGCCTGAACGCCTGAGCGTTCGATCGCCGGCTGAGCGCCCGATCGCCGGCTGAGCGCCCGATCGCCGAGTGAACGCCCGCTTGCACGGTCAAGGAGCGCCCGCGCCGTCAGCGAAGCTGGGGGCATGACGCAAACGCAGACGGCCCCGCCGGCCCCGCCGCCGAGCGCCGCGGGGATCGAGCCGCTGCTGCTCGACTTCCTCGCGTACCTCGAGCTCGAGCGGGGGCTCTCGCGCAACACGCTCGAGGCATACCGCTCGGACCTGCTCCAGTTCGGGGAGTACCTCGACCGCCGCGGGCTGGCCGCCACGCGGGCGACGCACGGCGAGCTCGCGGCGTGGCTGTCGGAGCTGGGGGTCGCGCCGAGCACGATCGCGCGCAAGGTCGCGTGCCTGCGCTCCTTCTACCGCCACCTGCGCCGCGAAGGGGCGATCGCGCACGACCCGACGGCCGAGCTGCGCGGGCCGCGCAAGCCCCAGCGCCTGCCGCGCGTGCTCTCGCGCGAGGAGGTCGCGCGGCTGCTCGGCCAGCCGCTGGGGACAGAGCCGCTCGCCCTGCGCGACCGCGCGCTGCTGGAGGTGATGTACGCGTGCGGCCTGCGCGCGTCGGAGGCGGTCGGGCTCGAGCTCGCGGACGTCGACCTCGACGAGATGCTGCTGTGCGCGCGCGGCAAGGGCTCGAAGGAGCGGATCGTGCCGATCGGGCGCCAGGCGGTCGCGGCGCTGCGCGCGTACTGCCGCTCCGGTCGCCCCGTCATGATGCGGTCCAGCCAGTCGGGCACCGCCCGCCCCGACACGCGGCTGTTCCTCAACAGCAGGGGCTCCGGCCTGACGCGCCAGGGGCTGTACAAGATCGTCCAGGGCCACGCCCGCAGCGCCGGCCTGCAGGAGCGCATGAGCCCGCACACGCTGCGCCACAGCTTCGCCACGCACCTGCTCGCCGGCGGCTGCGACCTGCGCTCGCTGCAGGAGATGCTCGGCCACGCCGACCTCGCGACCACCCAGGTCTACACGCACCTGTCGGCCGAGCGGCTCAAGCACGCGTACTTCAGCGCGCACCCGCGAGCGACCAGTGCGCCGCCGAGCGCACCGTAGACACGCGGGCGCCCGGCACCCGGTAGACATCCGCCGATGAACATGGGGTCCCCGCCCGCCCCTCGGCGCGCGTTCGTGCTGGTGATCGACGCGTGCGGCGTGGGAGCGCTGCCGGACGCGGCCTCCTACGGCGACGAGGGCACGAACACGCTCGCCCACCTGGCGGAGGCCGTCGGCGGCCTGGAGCTGCCGGCGCTGCAGGCGCTGGGGCTCGGCTCGATCGTGTCGGTGCGCGGCGTGGCGCCGAGCGCGGACCCGGCGATCCACGGCCGCCTGCGCCCGCTGGGTCCGGGCAAGGACTCGATCAGCGGCCACTGGGAGCTGATGGGGGTGGTGCAGGAGCGGGCGCTGCCGACGTACCCGGGGGGCTTCCCGCCGGAGGTCGTCGCGCTGCTCGCGCGGGCGAGCGGGCACGAGCTGATCTGCAACCGGCCGGACAACGGGCTGGCGGCGATCGAGGAGTTCGGCGCGGAGCATCTGCGCACGGGCGCGCTGATCCTGTACACGTCGCAGGACTCGGTCCTGCAGCTGGCTGCGCACGTCGATCGCGTGCCCGTCGAGGAGCTCTACCGCGCGTGCGCTGGGGCGCGGGAGGCGATGAGCGGCGAGCACGCCGTCGGGCGCGTGATCGCGCGACCGTTCGCAGGCGCCGCGGGAGCGTTCGCGCGCACGGACGGCAGGCGCGACTACGCGCTTAGACCGCCCACGCGCAGCTACCTGCAGGAGCTCGAGGACGCCGGCGTGCAGGTGCACGCGGTGGGCAAGATCAACGACCTGTTCGACGGCGTCGGCGTGAGCGTGTCGCACCCCGGCGCTACCAACGCGCGCGCGCTGCGCACGCTCGACGAGCTCGTCGACGAGCTGGGCCACGGGCTGGTGTTCGTC
>JBKQHH010000196.1:0-8030 GCA_052148875.1 Solirubrobacteraceae bacterium | reverse complement strand
GCGATCGCGACGGGATCGTAGGACTGAGAACAGTCGAGGGACCCCGAAGTAGCTGTGCTTCTGCTGGGCACGCCAAGATAATGACGGCCATGACCGCCGCCACCGCCAACAACCGACTCCGCCGCGCGCGCGGAGCGGCACTGACGCTGGCCGCGATCTGCGCGGCGCTCGCCGCCGGCGGCTGCGGCGCGAGCCACCCCAAACCGATCCTCGCGAGCGAGCTCGCCGAAGCGCAGACGTTCCCCTACTACAGGGTCTACTGGGTCGGCCCGAGCTTCGACGGGCAGCCGCTCGCCGCCGCCGACGGCCTGAGGACCTACATCGACAGCATCGGCGACAGCGTCTACTACGGCGACTGCGTGCAGAGCAAAGGCGTCTTCGGCGGCGGCAGCTGCGCGCTGCCGCTGCAGGTCACCACCGTCATCTACAAGCTGCACTCCAACACCTCCCTGGGGACACAGAGCAACATGCTCGTGCGCGGGGTGCCCGCGACCGTCTACGACGAAGGCCGCTCGATGGAGATCTACACCGGCAGGGTCGCGATCGACATCTTCTCCGACACCTACGCCCACGCGCTGCTCGCGAGCGGCGAGCTGCGCCCGCTGAACGCGCCCGGCTCCTCCTCCGGCGACCTGCCGGCGCCCGTCTACTGCCCCGGGCTGTCCGGGCCGCAGAGCGCCAGCCTGGCGAGCGTCATGGCGCACCTCCCCCACCACGTCTGCCAGCGGACCGCCGCCCAGCAGGCCTACACCAAGCAGATCAACGGCTGACGGGAGGCGCTCACCGGCTCGGGACCGCGGGCGCGACCGGCTTGCCGATCTCGCGGCGCAGGCTCAGGAACGCGAGCGAGCCGATCACCGCGGGGATCCACAGCGAGATCGCCCGGTAGACGATCACCGCCGCGATCACCGTCGAGGCCGGGCGGGCGCCGAACAGCAGCAGCATGCCCACGAGCCCGCCTTCGACCGCCACGAAGCCGCCCGGGACCGGCAGCGAGTTGGCGAGCATGCCCACGAGGTAGGCCATCGCGACCACCCAGAACGACGGCGCGTGGCCGAACGACGCAAAGCACGCGTACAGCACGAGGTTGTCGAACAGCCAGTAGCCGAGCGCCCCCAGCAGCCTCCAGTCGTGGCTGCGGATCAGCCCCAGCGCATCGTGCACGCCGCCGCTCACCGCGACCAGGGCGACCGCCGCGCGGCCCTCCCTCAGGCGCTGGGCGGCCGCCGCCCGCCGGGCCCACGCCGCCAGCGCCAGCGTCCCGACGATCGTCGCCAGCGCCGCGAGCGCCGGCAGCAGCGTGAGCAGCGCGTTGCGCGAGCCGCCGATCGCCCCCAGCCACATCGGCAGCCCGATCACGACCACCGCGCCCACGTTGACCGCGCTCGTCAGCACGAAGATCAGCACCGAGCGCTTGGCGATCCGCTCCACCGACACCCCCTTCGTGCGCAGCACCCACGCCCCCAGCGCGATCCCCGCCAGGCCGCTGACCGAGACGACCGAGTTGACCGCCAGCTCCGCCAGCGACAGCCGCGAGCTCAGGCTGCGCCCGAGCCTGGCGAAGACCAGCTGGAACAGGACCACGTAGCCGGCGCACGAGAGCGTCTCCAGGCCGATCCCGCAGACGACCCACGGGATGTTCGCGTGGGCGATGCGATCCGCCGCCGCGTCCAGCCCGGGGACGCCGATCAGCAGCGCCACGACCAGGGCGAAGAAGATCGCGAGGCTGATGATGCTGTTGCGCAGGGTGCGCGACTGGGCCGCGAGCACGTCGGCGCCCTCCGCCGGCCCGGTCGGCTGGCCGATCTCCGGTGGCTCAGCGATGGTGCCTCCCCTCGCGATTCTTAGCATTCTCTTCGCTCTTCCTTAGCTGGATGCCCCGTGCTTCCATCACGCTAGCCTCATAAGTGCGCTCTCCCGCGAACCTGGCCCCGGCAAAGGTGCGGGCAACGCGCGGGAACGCTCCGATCATGGCTGAGCAAGCACGCATACTGGTCGTCGACGACGAGCCCGCCGTGCAGAATGCGCTGTTCCGAGCACTGACGCTCGAACACTACGACGTGACCAGGGCCGGCGACGGGCAGGAGGCGCTCGAACGGCTGGGAGCGGCGCCCTACGAGGCGGTCATCCTCGACATCGCGATGCCGCGCGTGGACGGCCTGGAAGTGTGCAAGCGACTGCGCGAAGGCGGCGACGGCACACCCGTGCTGATGCTCACCGCGCGCGGCGAGGTCGACGACCGCGTCGCCGGCCTGGACGCCGGCGCCGACGACTACCTGGTCAAGCCGTTCGCGCTGCGCGAGCTGCTCGCGCGCGTGCGCGCGCTGCTGCGCCGCGCGGGCGACGAGGACGGGCGCGAGGACACCCTCGCCTTCGCCGACCTGCGGCTCGACCTCCGCGCCCACGAGGCCTGGCGGGGCGAGCGCATGCTCCAGCTGACGCGCACCGAGTTCCTGCTGCTCGAGCTGTTCCTGCGCCACCCGCGCCAGGTGCTCACGCGCTCGACGATCTTCGAGAGCGTGTGGGGCTATGACTTCGGATCGAGCTCCAACTCGCTGGGCGTGTACATGGGCTATCTGCGCCGCAAGACCGAGGTCGGCGACGAGCCGCGGCTGCTGCACACCGTGCGCGGCGTCGGCTACGTGCTGCGGACGCCGCAATGAGCTTTCGCAGGCGCATCACGATCGCAGCAGCCGCCGCCGTCGCCGTCGCGGTGGTGCTCGCGTCGATCCTCACCTACGCGCTCACCTCAGATCAGCTGCACAGCCAGGTCGACACGCAGCTGCGCCACCGCGCGCGCTCGGCCGACGGGCTGGCGCGCGCGCTCGACGCCAGAGGCCTCGGCGGCGTCGCGTTCAGCCGCCGCGCACAGCTGCGGCTCGCCGCCGAACGCGTGCTCGGCCCGCCGCCGCCGGGCGCGCCCGGCGCGCACTCGTCGAGCGCTCACCACGGCGGCGCGAAGGCCGGCGCGAGCGCCGGCAACATCTTCAACGGCCTCGCGCCCGGACCCGATCAGGTCCGCGGCTACCAGCAGGTGGTCGACGCCAGGGGCGCGATCATGGTCAGCTCGACGAAAGGGGTGTCGCTGCCGGTGGACGCGGCCACGCGCGCGCTGGCCGCACACGGCGGCAAGCCGTTCTTCCGCGACGCGTACGTCGACGGCACCCACCTGCGCGTGCTCGCCGAGCCGCTCGGCCAGGGCCATGCAGTCCAGCTCGCGCAGCCGCTCACCGAAGTCGACAGCCTGCTCGGCCGCCTGCGCCTGATCCTCGCGCTGCTGGTCGTCGGCGGCATCGCGCTCGCGGCGCTGCTCGGGCGCCTGGTCGCCGGCGCCGCCGTGCAGCCGCTGAAGCGCCTCACCAGGGCCACCGAGCACGTCGCCGTCACCCGGGATCTCAGCGGCCGCATCGAGCCCTCCGGGGAAGACGAGCTCGGGCGGCTGGCCAGCAGCTTCAACGCGATGCTCGACGCGCTCGAGCGCTCGATGGGCGCGCTCGACGCGTCCGTGCACGCGCAGCGCCAGCTCGTCGCCGACGCCTCGCACGAGCTGCGCACTCCCGTGACCAGCCTGCGCACCAACATCGAGATCCTGCAGCAGCAGGGCGAGCACATGGACCCCGAGGAAAGCCGGCGGCTGCTCGGCGACGTGGTCGAGCAGATCGAGGAGCTCACGCTGCTGATGAACGACCTGATCGATCTCGCCCGCGGCGAGGAGCCGCGCGCCGACGCCGAGGACGTGCGGCTGGACCTGCTCGTCGACGAGGTCCTCGAGCGGGCTCGCAGGCACGCCCCCGCGACCCCGCTGCGGGCGGAGCTCGAGCCGACGATCGTCACCGGCGTGCCCTCGCGGCTCGAGCGGGTCGTCGGCAACCTGATCGACAACGCCGTCAAGTACAGCCCGCCGGGCGAGCCCGTGGAGGTCCGCCTCGCGGCGGGAGAGCTGTCGGTGCGCGACCACGGCCCCGGGATCTCCGCCGAAGACCTGCCGTACGTCTTCGACCGCTTCTACCGCGGCGCCGAGGCGCGCGGGCGACCCGGCTCGGGGCTCGGCCTCGCGATCGTGCGCCAGGTCGCCACCCAGCAGGGCGGCAGCGTCACCGCCGCGCCCGCCCCCGGGGGCGGGACGCTCATGCGCCTGCGCCTGCCCGGCGCGGAGACATTCGACGGCGTCGACGGCGATCGCCAGGACGGCGCGGCGCTGGGCGAGCGCGCGAACGGCGCGGGCGCAGCCGTCTACGAGCGCTCCTCCGCCTGAAGCGCCGCCTCGCGAAAGCGCGCCGGGGAGCGTCCGTAGCGGCGACGAAACGCGCGCGCGAAGTGCGGGCCGTGGCTGTAGCCGACGAGGCGCGCGACGTCCTCCACCGGGATCGAGCGCTGCTCGATCAGCAGCTGCGCTCCCACCGCCATCCGCCGCGCGAGCAGGTCCTCGCGGAACGTGCTCTCGCCGAACTGCGCGTACGCGCGCTGCACCTGGCGCGGCGAGCTCGACAGCGCGCCGGCGACCATCGCGAGCGTGAGCTCCCGGCGGTAGTGGCGCGCCACGATCACCCGGGCGAGCAGATACAGACGCTGGCGCGAGGAGACGGTGTCGGGACGCACATCCCCCCCTCCGACCCGGCCACGCGGATGGGACAGCCGCCGCCCGCCAGGGCGCTCGCTCAGCCGGCGTAGCGCAGCGCGACGCGCTCGGCCGCGCCCGCGTACGAACCGCCGAACAGCAGCGCGTGCACCAGCAGCGGCAGCAGCTGGTAGAGCTCCACCCGATCGCGCCAGCCGTCCGCCAGCGGCGCGAGCTCCTCGTAGGCGGCGAACAGCGCCTGCGACGGCGCGCCGAACAGCCTCAGCATCGCCAGGTCGATCTCGCGGTGCCCGCCGTACGCCGACGGATCGATCAGCCACGCGCGACCGTCCGCGCCGACCATCACGTTGCCCGACCACAGATCCCCGTGCAGCCGCGCGGGCGGCTCCGCCGGGCCGCACAGCTCGCCCAGCCGCTCGCACACGCGCTCGACCGCGTCCACGCCCGCCCGCGACAGCGCGCCGCGCTCGCGCGCGAGCCGCGCCAGCGGCCGCAGCCTGCGCTCCGCGTAGAACTCCGGCCAGTCGCCCGCCGGCTCGTTCGACAGCCGCAGCGAGCCGAAGCCGGCCGCGGTGGGCGCCCCCGCGGTGCCGGATCCGCCGGCGATCCCCGCAGCAGGCGCACCCACCGCTCCGAAGCACGGCGCGCCCGCCCGGTGCGTCGCCGCGAGGCCCCGTCCGAGCTCCTCCGCGCCGGCCGCGTCCAGGCGCCCCGACGGGGATGGCGCGATCCACTCGAGCGCCAGGTAGCGCTCGTCGACCTCCAGCACGCGCGGCGTGCGCAGCGCGCCCGGCTGCGCCAGCCACTCCAGGCCCGCGGCCTCCGCGGCGTACTCGCCGGGCGCCGCGTCGGCGCGCGTCTTCACGAACGCCTCGCCGCCGTCCGCCAGCACCACGTGGAAGGCCTCGTTGATGTCGCCGCCGCCCACGCGCCGGACGTCGCGGGCGCCCGCGGGGAGCGTCACGGGGCCGGCGCGCGCACGAGGGCGCGGGCACGGGGACGCGCGCCGGCGCGGGCGCCCGTCACCGCACGAGCTCCGCGCGGATCTGCTCGAGCAGGCCCTCGCACGCCGCCGACACGAGCTCGAACACCTCGTCGAAGCCGCCCGGCGCGCCGTAGTACGGATCGGGCACGTCGAGGTCCTGCGCGCCCGTGCTCGCGGGGTCGAACTCGCGCAGCAGCCTCACCTTCGCGCGCCCCTCCTCACCCGGCGCAAGTGTTCGCAGCGCGCGCAGGTTCTCGCCGTCCATTGCCACCAATAGATCGAAATCCTCGAAATCCCCCGCGCGCACCTGGCGCGCGGTACCGTCGAGCGCGACGCCGCGGGCGCGCGCGGCTTCGGCGGCGCGCCTGTCGGGCGGGCTGCCCACATGCCAGCCGCCCGTCCCGGCGGACTCGACCTCGATGCTGTCCCGCAGCCCCTCGCGGCTGACGAGCGCGCGCATCACGCCCTCCGCCGTCGGCGAGCGGCAGATGTTGCCCAGGCACACGAACAGCAGCCGCGTCGGCGGCGCGGGCGCGGCCGCCACCTACTCCTCCCCCAGCTCCAGCACCGCCAGGAACGCCTCCTGCGGCACCTCCACGCGGCCGACCTGCTTCATGCGCTTCTTGCCCTCCTTCTGCTTCTCCAGCAGCTTTTTCTTGCGCGTGATGTCGCCGCCGTAGCAGCCCGCGATCACGTCCTTGCGAAACGCCTTCACGGTCTCGCGCGCGATCACGTGCGCGCCGATCGCCGCCTGGATCGGCACGTCGTACTGCTGGCGCGGGATGCGCTTGCGCAGCTTCTCCGTCAGCGTGCGTCCCATCTCGTACGCCTTCTCGCGGTGCACCACCATCGACAGCGCGTCCACCGTGTCGCCCGCCAGCAGCACGTCCAGCTTGACCAGGTCCGACGGCTTCATGCCGCTGATCTCGTAGTCCAGCGACGCATAGCCTTTCGTGCGCGACTTCAGCTGGTCGAAGAAGTCCAGCACGATTTCCGCCAGCGGCAGCTCATAGGTCATCTGCACGCGCTCCGGCGACAGGTAGTGCATGCCCGTGTGCTCGCCGCGGCGCTCCTGGCACAGACCCATCACCGCGCCCACGAACTCTTTCGGCGCGATCACCGACGCCGTGATGAACGGCTCGCGGATCTCCTCGATCGTGCCCGGGTCGGGCATGTCCGACGGGTTGTGCACCTCCAGCTCCTCGCCGTTGGTCAGCGTCACGTCGAACTCCACCGACGGCATCGTCGCCAGCAGCTCCAGGTCGTACTCGCGCTCCAGGCGCTCGCGCACGATGTCCATGTGCAGCAGCCCCAGGAAGCCGCAGCGGAAGCCGAAGCCCAGCGCGTCCGACGTCTCAGGCTCCCACGACAGCGCCGCGTCGTTCAGGACGAGCTTCTCCAGCGCGTCGCGCAGGTCCGGGTAGTCGTCCGAGTCGATCGGGAACAGGCCGCAGAACACCATCGGCTTGACCTCCCGGTAGCCCGGCAGCGGCTCGGTGGCTTCGCCGGGGTGAGCGCCCGATCCACCGGGTGGGCGGGCTCCCGATCCCCCGCCGGCCTTCGCGCGGGTCGTCAGCGTGTCTCCGACACGCAGCAGCGTCACGTCCTTCAGGCCCGTGATCAGGTAGCCCACCTCCCCCGCCGCCAGCTGGTCCGTCGGCATCATCTGCGGGCTGAACACGCCGATATCGTCGATATCCGCCTCCGTCGCCGTCGCCATCGCGCGGATCGCCTCGCCCTTCCTGAAGACCCCGTCGACGACCCTGATGTACGCGATCACGCCGCGGTACTGGTCGAACTCCGAGTCGAAGATCAGCGCCCGCGGCGGCCCGTCGGGATCTCCCGACGGCGGTGGCACGCGCGCGATCAGCTCCTCGAGCACCTCCCCCACGCCCTCGCCGGTCTTGCCGCTGATCCGCAGGATGCCCTCCGGGGGCTCGCCGATCAGCTCGGCGACTTCGCCGGCGACGCGCTCGGGCTCCGCGCCGGGCAGGTCGATCTTGTTCAGGCACGGGATCAGCTCGAGCCCGGCGTCTACCGCGAGGTAGGTGTTGGCGACCGTCTGCGCCTCGACGCCCTGGGCGGCGTCGACGACGAGCAGCGCGCCCTCGCAGGCGGCCAGCGAGCGGGACACCTCATAGGTGAAGTCCACGTGCCCGGGCGTGTCGATCAGATGCAGCTGATAGGTCTCGCCGTCGCGCGCGGTGAAGAACACGCGCACGGCCTGCGCCTTGATCGTGATGCCCCGCTCGCGCTCCAGATCCATCGAGTCGAGCAGCTGCGCGCGCATCTCCCGCGCGGCCACCGTGTGCGTGAGCTCGAGGATCCGGTCGGCAAGCGTCGACTTGCCGTGGTCGATGTGCGCGATGATCGAGAAGTTGCGAATGTGGGACTGATCCATGGGCCGCTACAGCGTAGAAGGCGCGAGTCCCTCCGAGCCCGTCGCCGACCCGCTAGCGTTAACGC
>JBKQHH010000195.1:0-2847 GCA_052148875.1 Solirubrobacteraceae bacterium | reverse complement strand
ATGGACGAGCACGACACCGGCTTCCACGACCATGACGTCTCGTGCGGCGCCGTGGCGGTCGTGAGCGGTGCCGTGCGCGAGGAGCGCCTGGCGATCGATGGCCCGAGCCGCAACGGCGTGTTCCGCGCGGGCGCCAGCTTCCACTTCTCCGCGTCTGACATCCACCGCGTCAGCCACGCCGGCTCCGATCCCGCGGTCACCGTGCACGTCTACTCGCCGCCGCTGCTGCGCATGGGCGCCTACGTGATCGGCGAGGACGGCGTCCTGGCCCGCCATCCGATGTCCTATCAGGAGGAGCTGCGCCCGCTTGCGCAGGATGCTTAGGCGCCGCTAGTGCTCGCGCTTGGCGCCCGCGCGGCGCTCGACGGCGTCTTCGCCGGCGATCAGGATCAGGCTGACCAGCTCCGGCTCGAACAGGCCGTGATCGACCACTCCCGGCGTGGCGCTCAGCCTGGCGGCGAGCTCGCGGGGATCCCCGACCGGGCCGAGATAGTCGGCGATCAAGCCCCCGTCCGGGCTCGGCTCGACGCCGCGCAGGCGCGCGGGGTCGAGCGCCAGCAGCGTGCGCTGCGCGCCGAACGGCACCAGCTCGAGCGGAACCGGCGGCGTCAGCTCCGCCACCGCCTTCTCCGCCGAGGCGATCACGACGAAGCGCCGCGCCGAAGCCACCACGATCTTCTCGCGTGTGTGCGCTCCGCCACCGCCCTTGACCAGCCATCCGCGTGCGTCGATCTCGTCGGCGCCGTCGATCGCGATGTCCAGCTCGCCGACCTCGTCGAGCGCTTCCACGGTCAGGCCGAGCGCGCGCGCCGCCGTCTCCGTCGCCGGCGAGGTGGCCACGCAGCGCAGGCCGGTGCAGCCGCGCGCGGCGATCGCGGGAAGCAGGTGCGCGACCGTGGACCCAGATCCCAGCCCCACGCGCATGCCGTCTTCGACCAGCTCGGCCGCGGCCGTCGCGGCCGCGCGCTTCTGGCGAGAGACCGTCGCGTCGTCGCTCAGTTGCTGCTGGCGCTGCCGCGCAGTTTCACCAGAGGACGCCATGGCGCGGACGTTACCGACCCCGCTGGGCCTCTGAGGCGCACGCGGTCGGGCGAGGCCGGTCCGTGCAGCAGGAATCCCTGTCCCACCGCGCAGTCGAGCTCGCGCGCGAGCGCGAGCTGGCGGTTGGTCTCGATCCCCACGGCGACCGCGGTCAGGCCGGCCTCCTTGGCGAGCGCGATCGTCGCGGCGAACATCGCGCGCCGTTCCTTGTCCTGGTGGAAGCTCCCCGTCAGCGCGCGGTCGAGCTTGACCAGGTCGAGCGGCAGATTGCCGGGCAGGCCGAGCGAGAGGTGGCCGAAGCCGAATTTGTCGAGCGCGATCAGGACTCCCAGGCGCTTGAGGTCCTTCAGCGCCGCGCGGGCCCGCTCGGGGTCGCGCAGCACGGCCTCCTCGCTGATCTCCAGGCACAGGGCGCGGCCGGGGAGACGGCAGTACGCGAGCTCCTCGCGCACCCGCTCGGCGAGATCGAGCTCGGTCAGCTCGCGCGCGGAGATGTTCACCGACACCGGGACGGTGATGCCGTTGCGGCGCCAGATCTCCGCCTGCGCGCAGGCCGCGTGCAGCACCCAGTTGCCGATCTGCACGATCAGCTCGCTGTCCTCGGCCGGCGGCAGGAACGTCGACGGGAGCACCGTCGCGCCCAGCGGACGCCCCGCGCCGGCGGGGCGCCAGCGCACGAGCGCCTCGACGCCGAGCGCCTGCCCGCCCGCGAGTCGCAGGATCGGCTGGTAGGCGAGCAGCAGCTCGTGCTGGGGCAGCGCGCTGCGCAGGCGACCCTCGAGCTCGAGGTGTGCGCTGAGCTCGCGGCGCAGCCGCTCGTCGAACAGTTCGAGGCGGCGGCCGCCGGCGCCCTTGGCCCGGTACATCGCCACGTCGGCCTCGCGCAGCATCGCCTCCGGATCGGTGTCCGGGCGGTGCGACACCGAGATGCCGACGCTCGCCAGGATTGCCACTTCGGCTGAGCCCAGCGGGAACGGATGCTCGAGCGCGTCCAGCACCCGCTCGGCCAGCGCCAGCGCCTCGCCGTCGCTCTCGATGTCCTCGGCGAGGATCACGAACTCGTCGCCTCCCAGTCGCGCCACGGTGTCGCTGTCGCGCATCAGCTCGGCCAGCCGCTCGGAGACGGACAGCAGCAGGCGGTCGCCGACGTCGTGTCCGAGGTTGTCGTTGACCGCCTTGAACTTGTCCAGGTCGACGAACAGCATCGCCACCACGCCCTGGCTGCGGTGCAGGCGCGCGAGCGCCTGGCGGGCGCGGTCCATCAGCAGCAGCCGGTTCGGCAGGCTGGTCAGCGGGTCGTGCAGCGCCTGGCGCTCCAGCCACACGCGGTCGGTGACGTCCTTGGCCGCCGTGTACCAGCTGTCACCGTCGCGGCGCGCGCTCCACAGCAGCCACCGCCACGAGCCGTCCCGGTGCTGGTAGCGCGTGGTGATGTTCTCGAGCTCGGTCAGCTCGCCGTCGCGCTCGAGCATCGGCCCCAGCGCCTGCTCGGCGTCGTCGGGGTGCACGAACTCGCGGATCGGTCGCTCTCGCAGCTCCTCGCGCGACCAGCCCAGCAGATGCTCCCATGCGGGGTTCAGCAGCGTGAAGCGACCGTCCAGCGAGATCGTCGCCAACAGGTCGCTTGTCATCTCGAACAGTCGCGCTATGCGCGTCGTGCCGTCGAGCGCCGGCTCGATGCTCGCGTGGACCTGTGTGCTCGTCGCGTGGGAACCCATTGCTGGGGACCACGTCGGCTCTCGGCGCCCGCTTGCCCGGGCCGGCCTCGCGCCAATGGACGGATTGGCCAGCGCTGGGGGTACTCAG
>JBKQHH010000194.1:0-13488 GCA_052148875.1 Solirubrobacteraceae bacterium | reverse complement strand
CGGAAAAAGCCCGGGCTTCGGGCGAGACCGAGAAGCCTACCGTGCCCGAGCCGGAATCGAAAGCGTGTTTACAAGTCCCACCAATGTGGGCTTTTACGCTTCCGCCGGCGCTTCACCCGGGTTCTTGCGCGGCACGAGCACCAGCCGCTTGAACTCGGCGACGAGCACGCCGTCCTGGTTGAGCACGCGCGTGTGCACCTTGACGGTGCCGCGGTCGGGCTTGGACTTGGACTCCTTCTTCTCCAGCACCTCCGACTCGCAGTAGAGCGTGTCGCCGTGAAACACGGGCGCGGGGTGCTTGAGTTCTTCGGTTGCGAGGTTCGCGATCGCCTTGCCGCTGACGTCGCTGACGGACATGCCGAGCGCGAGCGAGTAGACGAGCGGCCCGACGACGACGTTGCGCCCCTGCTGCGATTTGGCCGCGTAGACGTCGTTGAGGTGCAGCGGGTGGTGGTTCATCGTGATCAGGCAGAAGAGATGATCGTCCGACTCGGTCACGGTCTTGGCGGGCCAGTGCTTGTAGACGGCGCCGACCTCGAACTCCTCCAGGTAGCGGCCGTACGGATGGGCTCCGCTCGCCTCGCGTGCGGCCTGGTCGGTCTCGACGGTCTGGGCGGTGTCGGTTGCGCTCATGTAGGTGGTGGGTCTCCTGTGGCGGGTGGATCGGATGAAGCCGCGGGCCCTGAACTCTAGTGGGCGCCCGCGGCCGTTCGCCGCCTGCCGGCCGCGGAGGCAGCCGGCGGCGAGCTCTCGACGGCCCCCGGACACGCGTAGCCGGGCCTCGGCACGCAGCCTTCGCCCGGGAGTTTCCCCACGGGCGGGGTGGGTGTCGGCACTGGCGGGGAGGACCCGGCGGGGCGCGTGACGTCCTGCTCGAACGAGCTCGCGAACGGCAGCGAGCACACGGCGTCGTAGGCCTGCGCGACCGCGCCCGCGCCGGCGAAGCCGGCGAGCGGCTCGCCGCGAGAGCGCAGCGCGCTCAACTGCGACGCGCTCAGGGCGCCGCCGTGCAGCTGCAGGTCGCAGAGGCTCGGCCTGGGCGCCGTGGCCGGGCGCGCAAACGGGTCGGACAGCCTCGACACGACGGGCGTCCCGAGCGTGCGTCGCGCGGTCACGCGCAGGCGGACGTCCACCGGGTCGAGCAGCGGCGACGGTCGATTCACGAGCAGCACCAGCGCACGCGGAGATCCCGGCAGGCGCACCGCGGCGCTGGCGAGGTAGTCATCGCCGAAGGGCCCGCTCACCGCGACCTGCAGCGACGTGCTCGTGACGCGCGCCCCCCGGGCGGATCCCCTGAAGGCGATCTGCGCGAGCGCGAGGTCGCCCGGCGCCGGGGAGAGGGTGATCGTCCACGTCCGCGTGGCCGCCGGCCGGGGCTCGCGGCTCGCCCCGACCGAAGCGGTCCTCGCGCTCGTGGCACCGTCCGCGCAACCGGCGAGGAGCGCGAGCGCCCCACACATGGCGACCAGCGTCAGCTCGGTCAAAGGACGGCGCATCATCGATACTTTCCCTGCACCGATCGTAGCGCCGTCCCCCGAACCGACCCAGGAGAGCCCTTGCGCAATCCCCGCGACTTCTTCAAGCCTCTGGCCATCGACGCGCCCGAGCCGGCGCGCGAGATCCCCTTCAAGCCCTCCCGGATGATCCACTTCATGGACTTCTCCAACGAGAAAATGGTCGCCAAGGCACCGGATCTCGCGCCCAAGGTGGACATCCTGCTCGGCAACCTCGAGGACGCCGTGTCGCTCGACAAGAAGGAGGCCGCGCGCGCCGGCCTGATCAAGGTGGGCAAGGAGATGGACCTCGGCGACACGGCGCTGTGGACGCGCGTCAACGAGCTCGCCTCGCCGTTCGTGCTCGACGACCTGACGCAGCTCGTCGGTGAGATCGGCAACAAGCTCGAGGTGATCATGATTCCCAAGGTCGAGGGGCCGTGG
The DNA here is from genome assembly GCA_052148875.1 of Solirubrobacteraceae bacterium. Taxonomy (GTDB): domain Bacteria; phylum Actinomycetota; class Thermoleophilia; order Solirubrobacterales; family Solirubrobacteraceae; genus Palsa-744. Next base: position 11,551 of record JBKQHH010000194.1, on the reverse strand, counting down.
GACATCCACTACGCCGACCGCCTGCTCGCCCAGCTCGAGGCCAAGGCGGGAATCGAGCGGCCGATCCTGATCCACTGCGTGCTCGAGACCGCCCAGGGCGTGGCCAACCTCGAGGAGATCGCGTGCGCGAGCCCGCGCATCCAGGGGATGAGCTTTGGCCCGGCCGACCTGGCGGCGTCGCGGCGGATGAAGACCACGCGCGTGGGCGGCGGTCACCCCGGCTACCGTACGATCGCCGACCCCGATCCGGAGAACCCGGACGCCCCCCGCCCCAGCTACCAGCAGGACCCGTGGCACTACTCGATCGCGCGCATGGTCGACGCGTGCACGTCCGTCGGCGCGCTCCCCTTCTACGGCCCCTATGGCGACATCAGCGACGAGGAGGGCTGCGAGACGCAGTTCCGGGCCTCCTTCCTGCTCGGCTGCGTCGGCGCGTGGTCGCTGCACCCCGCGCAGATAGCGATCGCCAAGCGGGTCTACTCGCCCGATCCGGAGGAGGTCGCGTTCGCGAAAAAGGTGATCGCGGCGATCCCCGACGGGCGCGGCGTGCACATGATCGACGGCAAGATGCAGGACGACGCCACCTGGAAGCAGTGCAAGGTGATGGTCAACCTCGCGGAAATGCTCGCCAGGAAGGACCCGGAGCTGGCGGAGGCATACGGGTTCTAGGCATGCGAGCAGCGCGCCGAGGACCTCTGCCCGGAGCGCTCGCACTGCTGGCATGCGCCGCGGTGCTGGCGCTGGGGGCCTGCTGGGCAGCCTCGGCGCTAGGCGCCGAACCGGCCGTTAGCCGCTCCCAGACGGCCTCGGAAGACGGCGTCAGCGCCGTCCTCACCTACAAAGAAGGTCTTGGCGGCCCGCTTCCGTACTTCGACCTGAAGCTCTCGATCTCAAACTCGGGGACGAGCTTCTACGAACAGCCGGTCAGCTCCCGCTACTGCTCCGCGGGGTGCATACCCGAGGAGCTCAGCGGCGAATCCGGCAAGCCGAGTTCCGTGTCGATCGACGATCTCGAAGGCAACGGCCAGCCGAACGTCGTGCTCGAGATCAATACGGGCGGCGCCCACTGCTGCACGGTCGTCCAGGTCTTCAGCTTCGACCCTGGCGTGATGGCCTACCGCTCCGTCGAACACGACTTCGGCGATCCGGGCGCACTCATCACGGACGTGGCCGGCGACGGGCATCTGGAGTTCGAGTCCGCTGACGACCGCTTTGCGTACGCCTTCTCCTCCTACGTGTACTCGGGCCTGCCGCTCGAGATCTGGCGGTTCGAGGAAGGTCGCTTCGTGGACGCGACCAAGGAATTCCCAGCCGCCATAGCCGCCAACGCGGCGGGCTATCTCGAGGGTTTCCGCGCCAACCGCCGCCACGGTCACGGCCTCGGCGCGATCGCCGCGTGGGCCGCCGACGAGGAGCTGCTCGGGCACGGCGCCCTGGTGACGCGAACGCTGGACAGGGAAGCGCGGCTGCACAACCTGCGCAACGCTGAAGGCTTTGGCCCAAGCGGACGGGCTTTCATCGCGAAGCTCGACCGGTTCCTCAAGAAGACCGGCTACACGTAGGCCAACCGGTCGCGAGTCACCGGCCCCGCGGCTGCGTATAGGCTTCCGCGCCGCATGAGGTTCTTCGAGTACGAGGCGCGCGAGGTCGTCAAGCGCACCGGCATCCCGGTCACCGACTACGGCTTCACGACCGACGCCGCCGAGGCGCGCGCGATCGCCGAGCGGATCGGCGGCCCCACGGTGATCAAGTCCCAGGTGCTGACCGGCGGGCGCATGAAGGCCGGCGGCGTCAAGTTCGCGGACACGCCCGAGGAGGCCGAGGCCCACGCTCGCGACATCCTGGCGCTGGAGATCAACGGCCACATGCCTCGCGGCGTGCTCGTGGATCCCAAGGCGGAGGTCGAGCAGGAGTACTACGCGGGCGTCGTCTGGGACGGCATCCGCAAGCAGCCCGTGATGATCTTCTCGCCGGTCGGCGGCATCGACATCGAGCAGGTCGCCGAGGAGCACCCCGACAAGGTGGGCCGGCGGCACTTCTCCAACATCCTCCCCTTCAGCGAGTTCCAGGCCAAGGAGGTGATCGCCTCGACCGGCGTCACCGGCTCGGCGCTGAACAAGCTCGTCCCGATCGTCACGCGCCTGGCGAAGCTGTTCGTGGAGAACGACATGGTGCTCGCCGAGATCAACCCGCTCGGACGGCTCGCCGACGGCTCGTTCGTGGCGCTCGACGCGCACATGGACATCGAGAACGAGGCCCGCGGGCGCCACAAGAAGCTGCTCGCCGAGCTCGGCGTCGGCGACGAGGAGACGCGTCAGGCGCGCGAGGCGACGCCGTTCGAGCTCGCCGGCGAGGAGGTCGACGCCACCGACCACCGCGGCGTTGCCGGCAACGTCACCGAGTTCGACGGCAACCTCGGCCTCGTGATCGGCGCCGGCGGCGGCTCGCTGACGCTGTTCGACGCCGTACGAGCACACGGCGGCAGGCCCGCCAACTACTGCGAGATCGGCGGCAACCCCTCCGTCGCGAAGGCCTGCGGACTGGCCAAGCTCGTGTTGCAGAAGCCAGGCGTGGACAAGATCGCCGTGATGATGTCGATCGTCTCCAACACGCGTGTGGACATCGTCGCGCGCGGCGTCATCAAAGCGTGCATCGAGCTCGGCCACGACCCGGCGGAGAAGATCGCGATCTTCCGCATCCCCGGCGCGTGGGAGGAGGAGGGCTTCAAGATCCTCGAGAAGTACGGGGTCGACTACGCCGACCGCAGCGTGTCGCTCAACGAGGCCGCCCGCCGAGCGGTCGAGAAGATCCAAGGAGCGGCCGCCTGATGTCGATCCTGATCGACGCGGACACGACGTTCATCGTCCAGGGCATCACCGGCCGCGAGGCCGTCAACCTGACGCGCGAGTGCCTGGACTACGGCGCCGGCGCGAAGGTCGTCGGCGGCGTCACGCCGGGCAGGCTCGGTCGCGAGGTGCACGGCGTGCCGGTGTTCGACACCGTCGCCCAGGCCGTAGCCCACCACGGCGCGCCGATCTACGGATCGGTCGTGACGGTCCCCCCCGCGTTCACCAAGGACGCCGTGTTCGAGGCGATCGAGAACGGCGTGAAGCTGATCGTGATCGTCACCGAGCGCATCCCCCGTCGCGACGTCGCGCAGATGGTCGAGCTGGCGACGCTGCGCGGCGCGCGCATCATCGGCCCCAACTGCCTGGGGATCATCGTCCCCGACGTGATCAAGATGGGCGGCATCGGCGGCCCGGCGAAAAACGCCGCGCAGGCCTACACCCCCGGGCCGATCGGCGTGATCTCGCGCTCGGGCGGCATGACCACCGAGATGTCCTCGACGCTCAGCGCCGCCGGCCTCGGCCAGTCGACCGCCGTGTCGATCGGCGGCGACGCGATCATCGGCTCCAGCTACGCCGAGCTGATGCCGCTGTTCGAGGCAGACGAGCAGACACAGGGCATCGTCATCTACACAGAGCCCGGCGGGCGCATGGAGGCCGAGCTCGCGCGCTGGGTCACCGACAACCGGTCGCGACTTCCGATCGTCGCGTTCATGGCCGGGCGCTTCATGGACGAGATGCCCGGGATGAGCTTCGGCCACGCGGGCACGATCGTCGAAGGCAAGGAGGACACCGCCTCGGAGAAGATCACGCGCCTCGCGCAGGCGGGGATCACGGTCGCCGAGCGGATCGAGGACATCCCGGGCATGATCCGCGAGAAGATCGCAGAGCGGAGCGCGGCGTGATGCGCAAGGACGGGATCTTCATCGCGGTCGAGGTCGACGACGGAGTCGCGGCCGACGCCGCCGCGGCGGCGAAGCTCGCGGAGGTCTGCCCCGTGGACATCTTCGCCGCGGCCGACGGCCACGTGGAGCTGGTCGAGAAGAACCTCGACGAGTGCGTGCTCTGCCGTCTCTGTCTCGACGCCTTTGCTTCGGATCCCACCCACCCCGTGCGCGTGCTCAAGCTCTACGAGAACGGCGCCGCGCTGTAGCCGGCCGGGGCGCCCTGCGGGCCGCCCGGTCCACTATCTTGATGACGAGCCCATGAACGAAAACTTCTCCCTCGTCGTCATGTGCATCTTCCTGCTCGCGTCGCTGGCGTTCCTGGCCGAGCAGCTCACCTCCTACCACTGACAGCCGGGCGGCCGGCGGACTGCGCGTGCCTGCGCGCCTTCGGTCGTCAGCCTGGCGCGAGCGTGCTCGCGGCGATTTCCCCGCCGACCGCGAGACAGGATCGCGACCCGGGACAGGCCACCGAGAGCAGGTGCTCCAGCAGGCCCGGGCCTGAACCGGCGCCGGAGGGGGACTTGATCGCAACGGCGTGGCCCCAGTGCAAACCGGACCGGCTGACGGCCATCGGCGCCACGGCGCCGCTGCGGGTGTCGTATTGCCCGACGGCCATGCAGGAGCCGTGGGTCGGACAGGCGACGGCTTCGAGCGAGGTGCTCGCGCCGCCGCCCGCGTTTGCGGGCCGCACGATCGGGCTCGCCGCGCCCCACACCCCGCCGCTCTGGCCGAGCGCGATCGGGCGATCGTCGCCGTACCTGTCTTCGTAGGAGCCGACCGCCACACACGCGCCCGGCGCAGGGCACGCGACAGATCTGAGCTGCTCGCCGCTCGCGCCGCTCACCGGCGCCAGCGCGATCGTGCTGGCGGCGCCCCACACGCCGGCGGACTCGCCGGCGACGATCGCCCGGTAGGTGGGAGGGTTGAAGCCGACCGCTTCGCGCTCGTAGTAGCCCACCGCCGTGCACGACCCGGACACGGGGCAGGCGACCGAGCTGAGTGTCGCGTTCTGTGCGCCGTGCGCGCCCGCCGGCAGCGCGATTTGAAGCGACGGTCCCCAGCTTCCGTCGGTCTCGCTCACGACCACCGGATGGGAGCTCGAGGAGCCTCCGGCACTCTGAGGGCTTTCCTGGGAGGACCCGACCGCCACGCACGAGCTCGCCGTGCGACAGGCGAGCGATGTCAGCGACACGCCGGCGCTCGCCGGGGAGAGCAGGAGCTCGCGCGCGTCGGTCCACGCGCCGCGGGACTGGTTGAGGACCATCTCCTGAGACGCTCCGGCGCTGTCCACGTAGGAGCCGATCGCCACGCAGGATCCCGCGGCCGGACACGCGACCGCTTCGAGCGCCGCCGTCTGTCCCCTGCCCCTGAGCGCGTTCGATGGAAGCGCGACGCCGCGCGGCTCGAGCCACTTCTGGCGCGACTCCGCGACGATCACCGGCAGCGTGGATCCGCCCGAGCCCGCTTCTTCGTGGGACGGCAGCGTGGCGATGTAGCTGCCGACCGCCACACACGAGTTGGGCGAGGAGCAGGCGACCGAAACGAGATCGAAGCTCGCGGGCGAGGGGGCACCCGCGGGCGCACCGTCGATCGCGCGCGCCCGCGCCCATCCGAGGGCGGCGCCTGCGGCTGCGGCGGGCGCGGCCACCGCGACCGACGCGGCGAGTGCCAGCAGGCAACGGCCACTCCGGCGCACGTAGCCGCTACGCGTGCTTGCGCGCCTTGGGCGTGCGCTCGCGCTCCTGCTGGCGCTCGACCACGTTGATCACGAGCCGCAGGATCTGCTCCGGCCCCGACGCCTTCGCCTGCCCGTAGGTGAACGCCTCGATCCAGTCCGCGACCTTCGCTTCGCGGGCCATCACGTTGAAGAACTCGCGTCGCATGTCCACGCGCACACGCGCGTCCGCAGCGGGCCCCTTGGTGACCTTCACGTCGGGCATCTCCAGGCGAAAGTGCTGCACGTCGCCCCTGCCGCGGAGCTCGACGCCGACGACCAGCTTGATCGGCTCGAGCGCCGGCACTTCGCCGATGAACCTGCGGATCGAAAGCTCGATCAGGGCCTTGGCGTCGTCGGCCATGTGGTGTTCATCCCCTCCTGGACCGCGTTGCGGTCGGTGGCTGTCGTGTCAGATCTTATGCCGCTGCAGGAGCTTGCGCCCGATCACCATGCGCTGGATCTCCGAGGTGCCCTCGCCGATCAGCAGCAGCGGGGCGTCGCGGTACAGGCGCTCGATCTCGTACTCCTTCGAATATCCGTAGCCGCCGTGTATGCGGAAGGATTCCTCGACGCAGAAGCGGCCCGCCTCCGAGGCGAACAGCTTGGCCATTCCGGCCTCCAGGTCCGAGCGCTCGCCCGCGTCCTTCAGACGCGCGGCGCGCAGCGTCAGCAGCCGCGCGGCTTCGACCTGCGTGGCCATGTCCGCGAGCTTGAACTGGATCGCCTGGTGCTCGGCGATCGGCTTGCCGAACGTCTTGCGCTCCTGCGAGTAGCGCAGCGCCAGCTCGAGCGCGCGCTGGGCGATGCCGACGCCGCGGGCGGCGACGTTCACGCGGCCCACCTCCAGCGCGTCCATCATCTGCGCGAAGCCCTTGTTCAGGCCCTCGTGCTCGCCCCCGAGCACGTTCTCGGCGGGGCAGCGGTAGCCGTCGAACACGAGCTCTGTGGACTCGACGCCCTTGTAGCCGAGCTTCTTGATCTTCGGCGGCACGTTCAGCCCGGCGTACTTGCCCGTGTTCTCGCTCGCGCCGGGCTCCTTCTCGGCGATGAAGCACGTGAAGCCCCTGTGGCGCGGCTCGGCGTCGGGATCGGTCTTGACGAGCACGAACACGAGCGTCGAGAGCAGGCCGTTGGTCACCCACATCTTCTGGCCGTTGATCTCGTACTTGCCGTCCTCGCCCTTCTTGGCGGACGTTTTGATCGCCTGCACGTCGGAGCCGAGCTCGGGCTCGGACAGCGAGAACGCCGCGCGGATCTCACCGGTGGCCATCCGCGGCAGGTACTTCTGCTTCTGCTCCTCGCTGCCGAACTTCATCAGCAGGTAGGAGCCGATGAAGTGCGTGTTGATGACGCCCGAGATCGAGATCCAGCCGCGCGAGAGCTCCTCGACGATCATCGCGTAGGTCGTCAGGTCCAGGCCCATGCCGCCGTACTCCTCGGGGATCGTCACCCCGAACAGCCCCAGCTCCTTCATCTGCTCGACGATCGGCCCCGGAAAGGTGTCCTCGTGGTCGTAGTGCTCTGCGTTCGGCAGGATCTGCTCGTCGGCGAACTGGTGCACCATCTCGGTGATCGCCTTCTGCTCGTCGGTCTTCTCGGTGTACTGGGAGGCGGCTACGGCCATCTGATCAATGCTCCAAAGGTCGTTTGAGCGGCTCGGTTGAATGAAGAGGGGCCCGGCTTGCCGGCCTGCGGCCGTCTGCGCCCCTCTACAGGGAGAATACCGGCGTGAACTTCGCTCGCGACGTGCTGGAGGCCAGCTGGCGGCGGGAGCCAGGCTAAGCGGCTGGGCGCAGCGCTTGCGCGAGATCGGCCGAGCTGATGTGGCCAGCGGGCAGCGTGATGGTGACCTCGCCATCGCGATCGAGCAGCCAGGAAACGTTTGTGAGGGTCATTCCAACGACCCGGCCGGTCGCGTCGTACTCGATGTTGTGGCCCTCTGGGGTTGACCAAGCCTTGGCAGGTGGGCCTTCGTAGTGCGCCACGCTGAGGTACAGCACGTCCCCGTGCTGGTCGTAATGATGGTTCTCGAAGGTTGTGCCGGCGACTGTGATGCTCATGTGGCCCGCTTTCGTCGAGGGTCGTCATCCTGAACCAAGACGGTGACCACCCAGCCTGGAGCGTCGTTCCAGTCTATGACAACTCGCATCCACCGTCCGGGCGTGAGGGCGTTCTGGCGGTAGAAGCGCTCGCGTCCCGGCCGCGGATCGTCCTCGCGGTGGTCGGGGCGTTCGACGGTCGCGAGGATCGTCTCGACGTGATCGAGTAGCCAGGAGCGGCCACCCTGAGCCAGGTGCAGGTGCGAGCCAACATCGAAGACGACCCGTCGGCCATCCGGGTCGAAGACGCTCCGCTTCAAGCTCTCCATGGCGGCGACCATACGCACCGACGGGGAGAGAAATTGCGAATGGCACCGCCGCCCGTCGGATCACGCCACCGGCCCAACCGGGAGAATCCATCCATGAACTTTGCGCGGGAGGTAGTGGACGCCAGCCCTCGCGATCAGCTCGCCCTGCTCGAGCTCACGCGCGACGGCGCCCGGCGCGAGTGGAGCTTCGGCGAGGTCGCCGAGCGCTCAGCGCGACTGGCAGGCGCGCTGCGGGAGCTGGGCGTGGGCCGTGGCGACGTCGTGATGACGTTGATCGGCAACCGGCCAGAGTGGGTGCTGAGCATGGTGGCCTGCATGCGCATCGGCGCGGTGGTGCTGCCGTGCACCGAGCAGCTGCGCGCGAAGGACCTGCGCCTGCGCATCGACGTGACCGCGCCGAGCCTGGTCCTGGCCGACGAGCGCAACCGGGCGGAGCTGGAGGCGGCCGTGCGCGGCGCCGCGACGGCGATCCCGCTGGCGTATGTGCCCGACGAGCGCCTGTTCGAGGCCGAGCCGGCGCCCGCGGTCGAGCTGGCGCGCGAGGACCCGTGCCTGATCACGTTCACGAGCGGCACCGCTGGCGAGCCGAAGGCGGTGGTGCACGCACAGCGCTACCTCGACGGCCAGCGCGTCCAGGCCGAGCACTGGCTGGGCGCGCAGGCGGGCGAGCTGGTGTGGTGCACCGCGTCCAGCGGCTGGTCGAAGTCCGCGCGCAACGTTTTCATCGCGCCGTGGCTGTCGGGCGCGGCGGCGCTGCTGCACGACGCGCGCTTCGACCCCGAGGAGCGCGTCGCGCTGCTGGAGCGCGAGCGCGTGAACGTGCTGTGCATGGCGCCGACCGAGTACCGCGTGATCGCCAAGCGGACCACGCTGCGCCCGCTGGCGCATCTGCGCGGCATGGTCGCCGCCGGCGAGGCGTTGAACCCGGAGGTGCTGCGCGCTTGGCGCGAGGCGACGGGCCTGGAGATCCGCGACGGCTACGGCCAGACCGAGACCGGCCAGACGACGGGCACGCCGCTGGACGTCGCGGCGCGACCCGGCTCGATGGGCAGGGCGCTCCCGGGAATGAGCCTGACGGTGGTGGACGGCGAGCTGACAATCGACCCGGCGAGCGTGCCGACGTTCTTCCTCGGCTACCTCGGCGAGCACGTCCGCCGCGGCGAGGACGGCGCGTGGGAGATCGACGACCGCTCGGCGCACGGACCGTGGCACACGGGCGACAGGGTCACGCAGGACGAGGACGGCTGGCTGTACTTCGAGGGGCGCGCCGATGACGTGATCGTCTCCGCCGGATACCGCATCGGGCCATTCGAGGTCGAGTCCGCGCTTGTCTCCCACCCCGCCGTCGCCGAGGCCGCCGCCGTCGCCGCGCCCGACGAGGAGCGCGGCGCAGTCGTGCGCGCGATCGTCGTTCTGCGCGAGGGCGGCTACGCCCCCTCCCCCGAGCTCGTGCGCGAGCTGCAGGAGCACGTCAAGCGCGAGACCGCCCCCTACAAGTACCCCCGCATCGTCGACTTCGCGCAGGAGCTGCCGAAGACGGCCAGCGGGAAGGTCAAGCGGGTGGAGCTGCGGGGCGGCTGACCCAGGGCGAACTTCTGCGGGAGTTGCGCGCTTTCGGAATCCACCGCTGTGGAAACGGTCCGAAAAGGTTCCAGAACGGGGCTAGGATTCGGCGCCATGGACTTGGTATTGGTCACGGGGGCCGGGGCAAGCCACAACCTGGGGCGCGAGGACAAACCCCTTCCGCTCATGCCCGAATGGTCGGACGAGCTGTGCTCCGCGCTCGACGCCGCCGAGAGCAGACTCGCTCATCGGTGTCGGCTCGCCCCAGGGATGAGCAGCGTGGAGTTCGAGACGGCGCTCGGCGAGCTACTCCGCTGGGAGGCCATGAAATACCTCAACCCGGCATTCGCGAACCTGACGGACGAGCCCGGCCACTTCCAGCAATTGGACGGGCAGGCAACCGCCCGACTCGGCACTATCCGGCGCGTGATCGATGACACGCTTTACGCGCAGTTTGGCCAGGAACGAGTCGATGAGGCTCGTGCGACGAAGGCGTATGAGTTGCTGCTGGAACGCTTTGCTGTCGGGCGGCTGGTGCTGGCCACCACCAACTACGACCGGTCGTGCGAGGTGGCCTTGTCCAAGCTCGGCAGGCAGTCGAACGCGGGTTTCCGCGCTCAGGATTCGGAGAGTCTGGAGAGACTTGAGGTTGCGAACCTCGTGGAGAAAGCGAGGGAGGAACACAAGACAGCCTGCCTCCACCTACATGGCGCAGTGGGCTGGTACCAGAAGGACGGCGTCGTCTACGACTACAAGGGACGCCACGCCTTTAACCAGACGCTCGGTTCGCCCGTCGTGCTCTACCCCGACCCTGAAAAGGATCCGACCAGCGATCAGTACGTGGCGGCTCTGTGGGATGAGTTTCGAGTCGCCCTAAGTCTCACGGACCGCGTGCTCGTTCTCGGCCACTCGCTCCATGACCCCGTGCTGGTTCAGGAGTTGCGAGCCGCCAAACCCAAGCGGCTCGCGGTCGCGTTCTACACAGACACAGCTCCCGATAGCCAGGCTGCACAGCGCGCCCACATCGAGCAGCAGCTACCGGGCGCGATCCAGATTGGGATGGACTTCGGTCCGCAGTTTGGGGCCGACCCAGAAGCCCTGCACGCCTTCATGGACGAGCCTCAGCTTTCGGTGGCCGAGTAGGAACAGGCAACCGTAGTAAGAAATACAACTGTCTGCACGTTCCGTCCGCGACGCCGCCATCGGCGGGCGGAGCCGACAGGCCCCGCCCGCCCCAGTCACTACGGCTTAAGCCGCGATCAGCTCCACCTCGCCCCGCTGCTCAGCGAGCCCCTCCACCTCCTGCTCGTTGGCGGCGGGCGGCCGCAGCACCACAAACGCCGCGAGCACGCCCAGGCTCACCGCGGCCGCGGCCACCAGATAGGCGAGGTGGTATCCGCCGGTCAGCGCGCTCGCCAGCGGGCGCCCGGCGTCGCTCAGCGATTTCGTGTGGTCGGTTGCGATCGTGCCGAGCGTCGCCAGGCCGATCGCGCCGAACAGCTGCACGGAGACGTTGATGATGCCCGAGGCCAGGCCCGCGTCGCGCGCGGGAGCGTCGGACATCCCCATCGTAAGCAGCGGCAGGAACGACGCGCCCGCGCCGAGCCCGAGCGCGAGGAACGCGAAGAACAGGCCGGGGAAGTAGCTCGCGTGGACGCCGTCGCCGGCGAGCAGCAGCAGGCCCACGACAATCCCCGTGAGGCCGGCCGCGAGCGTGGGCAGCGCGCCGAAGCGCTCGACCGCCCGCGCCGAGATGCCCATCGACATCGCGGCGATGCAGAACGTCAGCGGCAGGAACGCGAGGCCCGTGTCGATCGCGTCGTAGCCGAGCACGCGCTCCAGGTACAGCGCCCCGAGGAAGAACGCCGAGAACATCCCCGTGATCAGCAGGCCGCGCACGAGGCTCGATCCCATCAGCATGCGCAGCCGCAGGATCCGCAGCGGCATGATCGGGTTCTCCAGGCGCGCCTCGAGCGCCAGGAAGCCGGCCAGCAGGGCCAGCGACGCGCCGCCGACGCCGAGCGTGCGCGCCGACAGCAGGCCGTATTCGCTCGACTTGACGATCGCGAACGCGCCCAGCATCGTCGCCAGCGTGATCAGGATCGAGCCG
>JBKQHH010000193.1:0-16844 GCA_052148875.1 Solirubrobacteraceae bacterium | reverse complement strand
CTCCTCGGCCGCGAACTCGGTCTCCGAGCGGATGTCCACGCGCCAGCCGGTCAGCCGCGCCGCCAGGCGGGCGTTCTGACCCTCGCGCCCGATCGCCAGCGACAGCTGGTCATCGGGCACGATCACGGTCGCCTGCTTGGCGTCGTCATCGACCAGGACCTCCCGCACGCGTGCGGGCGACAGGGCCTTGGCGACGAAGCGGGCGGGCTCGTCGTTGAAGGGGATGATGTCGATCTTCTCGCCGCGCAGCTCGGATACGACCATCCGCACGCGCGAGCCACGCGGACCCACGCAGGCGCCGACAGGATCGACGCCGTCGGTGTGGGAGATGACCGCGATCTTCGAGCGATAGCCCGGCTCGCGGGCCACGTTGGCGATCTCCACGAGCCCGTCGGCGATCTCCGGGACCTCGAGCTCGAACAGCTTCTTGATCAGCTCCGGGTCACGCCGGGAGACGATGATCGCGGGCCCTTTGGTCGACGGGGAGACCTCCTTGATGACGGCCTTGATGCGCTGGGAGTGGTCGTAGCGCTCGCCCTCCACCTGCTCTGACTTGGGCAGCAGCGCCTCCACGCGTTCGCGCAGCTGCACGAGCGTGTAGCGCGAGTCCGACTGCTGCACGATGCCCGTGATCAGCTCGCCCACGCGGTCGCGGTACTCCTCGTACATCATGTCGCGCTCGGCCTCGCGGATGCGCTGCAGGATCACCTGCTTGGCGGTCTGCGCGGCGATCCGGCCGAAGTCGTCGGGAGTGACGTCGCGCTCGTCGATCTGATCGCGGTATTCGGCGAACTTCTTCGGGTCGATTTCCGGTTCCTCCGGTTCGCGCATCTCGCCGGTCTCGGGGTCGATCGTCGTTTCCTCGTCGATCGTCTCCACGATCAGATGCGCCTCCAGGCGCTCGGGGATGATCAGCTCGATGACCCTGAAGTCGGCGGTGTCGCGGTCCATTTCCACGCGTGCGTACTTGGCCGAGTCCGGCTGCTTCTTGTAGGCGGACAGCAGCGCGTCCTCGAGCGCGATCATCAGCTTCTCGGGCTCGATTCCCTTCTCGCGCGCAAGCGCGTGCATGGCCTCGAGGATTTCGCGTGACATGGGCTAGTGGGCTCCTTTAATCCGCGATCAGGTTCGAACGACTTATCTCCGAGTAGGGGATCGCGATGATCCCCCCGTCGGCGGCCAGCGTGACCTCGTCCTCGGAGGCCCCCACCAGCTCCCCGGTGAAGCTGCGCACCGGTCGCGCGCCGCCGATGCGCTCGCCGTCGGCTGCAGGGGCGGTGGGGCGCGGATGACGCGTGCGCACCCGCGCGCGCTGTCCGACGAAGCGGCGGAAGTGGGCTGGCTTGGTCAGCGGACGCTCGGTGCCCGGCGAGGAGACCTCCAGCGAGTAACGCTCGCGCAGGTCGTTCAGCAGCAGCGTCACGCGCTCGCACATCGCGAGCGTGACGCCGTCGGGGTGGTCGATGAACACGCGCAGACAGCGACCGCCGGAGACCTCGGCGAGCAGCACCTCGATGTCGGGCTCGGTGTCGGCCAGACGCCTCTCTATCTCTGTCTGCAACGTGGTCACGAACTCACTCCTTACGCAAAAAGAGCGGGCGGGCGCCCACTCTCGGTACTGCTGCCGGCGCCTGCGCGCGGGCACGAAAGCTCTGCTTCGAGGATAGCACCGGGGCGTCCGCTCATAGCGGGCTCAGGCGCGCTCGGCGTCGCGGCGCGCGCGTTCGCGGTACAGCCTGTAGTCCGCCCGCTCGGGCCGCAGCGAGCACGCCAGCGCCAGCGGCTTGCACGCCTCGCGGTGGCGTCCGAGCAGCTGCATCGAGCGGCCGAGACAGAACTGCGCGTAGTCGTTGGTGGGCGTTCTCGAGGCCACGGCCTCGAACTCGACGGCCGCTCCTTCGTAGCGCTGGGCGTGAAACAGCGCCCGCCCGAGCGCCTCGCGGATCGACGCCTTGTCGGGCTCGAGGTCGCGCGCCTTGCTCAGCGGCACGATCGCCGCCTGGTGGTCGCCGTGGTCGAGCAGCTCGCACCCCCGCTGGTAGAGGTCGTACACGCTCTCCATCGGATCAGTTTAACCGCTGCCCCGCAGGCTCTCGACGGCGTCGAGGATCGCGTCGGCGACCTGCGCCTTGCTGGCGCGCGGCACGTGGCGCTCCTGGATCTCAGAGCCCGCGCCGGCGCCCGCGCTGAGGATCGTGACCTCGTTGGCGTCCACGTCGAAGCCGATGTCCGAGCGTGAGATGTCGTTGACGACGAGCGCGTCGAGGCCCTTGCCGGTGAGCTTGCCTCGGGCGCACTCGAGCGCGCGCTCGCCATGCTCGGCGGCGAATCCGACGAGCGTCTGACCGTCGCGACGCTGTGCCGCCAGGCCGGCGAGCACGTCCGCGGTGGGCTCCAGCACGAGCTCCAGGCGCTCGCGTGTCGACTTCTTGATCTTTCCCCGCTCGGGGTCGGCCGGGGCGAAGTCGGCGACGGCGGCGGCCATCAGCAGCACGTCGCAGTTGGGGAACTCGAGCTCGCACGCGTCCTCGAGCTGGGCGGCGGTGACGAGGTCGCGGCGGACCACGCCCGGGGGCGTCGGCAGCGCGACGTTGGCCGCCACGAGCGTCACCTCCGCGCCGCGCTCGCGCGCGGCCTGAGCGAGCGCGAAGCCCATGCGCCCGGAGGAGCTGTTGCCGACGAACCTGACGCTGTCGATCGGCTCACGCGTGCCGCCCGCGGTGACCAGCACCTTCAACCCGTGCAGCGTGCCGCGGGACGTGGCGCCGGCGCCGGAAGCGCCACCCTCGAGCGCCTGCACGCAGGCGGCCAGGATCCGTGCGGGCTTGGCCAAGCGTCCGATGCCCTCCTCCCCCCTGGACGCCAGCCGGCCGACCTCCGGCTCGACGACGAGCGCGCCGCGCTCGCGCAGCGTGCTCAGGTTCGCCTGCGTCGCCGGGTGCTCGTACATGTGGTTGTTCATCGCCGGCGCCAGCACGAGCGGGCAGGTCGCCGCGAGCGCGCAGCTGCTCAGCAGGTTGTCGGCGAGGCCGCCGGCGAGCTTGGCGATCGTGTTCGCCGACGCGGGGGCGATCACGTACACGTCGGCGTTCGCCACCAGCTCGAGATGGCTGAGCGGCTCGTGCGGGGGCGGCGGCTGGTCGGGGAACGCGCCGCGTGCGGGATCGCGCTCGAACTCGCTGACGAGCACCGGCGCGCCGGTGAGCGCGGCGAACGACGCCTCGCCGACGAAGCGCCGGCTCGCGGGCGTCTGCACGACCCGCACCGCGTGCCCGTCCGCGGTCGCCAGGCGCACGAGCTCGAGCGCCTTGTATGCGGCGATGCCGCCGCTGACGCCGAGCAGGATTCGGGACATGACTCAGGTTGTAGAGCGAGTGGCCAGACCTGGCAAGCCCTGGCCCGGGCCTTGCGACTACCTGTAGTGGTACTTCATCTTCCCGGCTGCTACCTCCTCGAGGGCGATGGTGAGGTAGTTTTTGGAGCCGGTTTCGACCATCGGGGGCGGGAACTCGTCGAACGTGCCCTCGCCGAGGTTGTGGTAGTAGCTGTTGATCTGGCGGGCGCGCTTGGCGGCGACGATCACGCCGGCGTAGTTGGAGTCGACCTGCTCGAGCAGGCGGTCGATGCGAGGAGAGATCACTGGTGTATTGCCTTTCCTTGTTGACCTTGCAGTGTAGTGCCCGGCGACAGCTGTCCCCCGACGGACGGTGTATAGCGATGGCTATGCACCGGTCGCAGGAGGACATTGCCAGGAGGCTGCCGGACAAACGCCCGGCGACTGCCGGACAACGCCAGTCAGCTGTCAGTCGAGCTGCTCGGCGACGATCGCCGTGAGCTGGTCGAGCGCCTCGTCGAGCCGATCGTTGACGACCACGTGGGCGAACTCCGGCTGTGCGCCGAGCTCACCCTCGGCCACCTGCAGGCGCCGCTCGACCTCCTCGGCGTCGTCGGTGCCGCGTCCGATCAGCCGCGTGCGCAGCGCGTGCAGCGACGGAGGCGCGATGAACACCTGCACCGCCTCGGGCATCGCCGCGCGGACCTGGCGGGCGCCCTGGACCTCGATCTCGAGCACCACCGGCACGCCCGCGCGCACGCGATCCTCGAGCTCGGAGCGCAGCGTCCCGTAGCTGCGCCCGGCGTAGTCGGCGTGCTCGACGAAGTCTCCCGCCGCGACCCTGGCGTCGAAGTCCTCGCGCGTGAGGAAGTGGTAGTCGACGCCGTCGTGCTCGCCCTCGCGCGGTGCGCGCGTGGTGGCCGACACGGACAGCTGGAGTTGGGCCCGCCCACCCAGCCGCTCCATCAGCCCGCGGATGAGCGTCCCCTTGCCGACCCCCGAGGGCCCCGTTATGACGAACACGCGCGCCACCGCCGGCACCCTAATGGTGGCCTCGGTGGGAAGGGATCTCCACAGCCGGCCGATGGGCCGCTCAGCGGCCGACGCTCAGTGATGAAGCAGCGAGATGAGCTCGCTGCGCTGGCGCTCTGAGAGCCCGCCGATGGTCTTGCTGGGGGCGATGCGGCAGTGCGCGAGGATCTTGTTGACCTTCACGCGGCCGTACTTGGGCACGGCGAGCAGCATGTCGAAGACCTTGGCCGTCTCGACGTACTCGGGCGGGTCGAGCAGGAGCGAGTGGATCGAGCGCCGGCCGGACTTGAGATCGCGCTTGAGCTGGGCCCGCTGGATGCGGATCTGGTTCGCTCGCGCCAACGCGTCCATCCTCTGGTTGAGCGACCGCTCGGGGGCGGTTGAGGTGTTCGCGGACGTCGTTCCGGTGGCCGGCGCCATGGGCGGCGAGTCTACACACCCGGGGCCGGCGATCAAGAAAATTCGCGGAATTCACCTGCACCTCAAGCTGAGGTTGAGATACGTCGAGGTTGGTGGATGGTCTCCGCCGAGTTTGCAGGGGTTTTTATCTTCCGCCAGGCGGGATGATCAGCCATCCACCGGACCTATGGATTCGCCGGTCGGGGCTATGCCCGGGCGCCCGAATCAGCTGCCGGCGGGCGCGATCCGCGCCAGCTCTCGCGCGATTCTCGCGCCTATGGCGGGATCGCGGAAGCTCTCGGTGCCGACCGCCACGAGCGTCGCCCCCACGTCGAGCAGCTCCCGCGCGTGGGCCGCGCTCTGCACGCCGCCCATTCCGATCACCGGAATCTCCACGCGCGCGGCCACGGCCGCGACCTGAGCCAGCGCGACCGCGCGGATCGCCGGGCCGGAGAGGCCGCCGGTGCCGCCTCCCAGCCAGGGCTCGGACGCTTGCGGCGCGAGCGCCATCGCGCGCAGCGTGTTGATCAGCGACACCGCGTCTGCGCCGCCCCGCTCGGCCGCCAGCGCACAGGCGGCCACGTCGGCGGTGTTGGGTGTGAGCTTGACGATCAGCGGCTTGCGAGTGCGTCCGCGCACCGCGCGCACGACCTGCTCCAGCTGGCGCGGGTCGGCGCCGATGTCCAGGCCGGTCTCGACGTTGGGGCAGGACACGTTCAGCTCGATCGCGGCGATCTCCGCACGCGCGTCGCACGCCTCCAGCAGCCTCGAGATCTCATCGGCGCTCGCGCCCATGACGTTCGTGATCAGCGGCACGGCGCGCTCGCCTGGGTCGGCGCCGGCGCCGATCCCGCACTCGGCCAGCGCGGGCAGGTCCTCGGCGAGGTAGCCGTCGAGCCCCTTGTTGGGCAGGCCGATCGAGTTGATCAGGCCCGCGGGCGCCTCCCACAGGCGCGGCGGCGGGTTGCCGGCGCGGGGCGCGAGCGTGATCGTCTTGGACACGTATGCGGCGAACGGGAAGCCCGCGCGCAGCTCCTCGCCGAAGGCGCGCCGCGCGGCGAGCGCGTCGAACGTCCCGGAGCCGTTGATGACCGGATGCGCGAGCTCCAGGCCGCAGAACTCGACGCTCATGCGGGAGCGCCGATCGGGGGCGCATGGCCGCCGCCGTGGCTCTCGACGCGCTCGAGCTCCGCGGCGTCGATCACCGGCCCGTCGACGCACACCCGCAGGTAGCCGCCGCCGCGGCGGGGCACCACGCAGCCGAAGCACGCGCCGAAGCCGCATGCCATGCCCGCCTCGAGCGCCAGCTGGGCGGGGGTGGCGCTGCGCTCGCACATCGCTCTGACGCCCTCGAGCATCGCGGGCGGCCCGCACGCGTACACGACCATGTGGGGATCGCGCTCGATCTCCGCGGCGAGCAGCTCGGTGACCAGGCCGTGGTGGCCGCTCGAGCCGTCGTCGGTGGCCACGCGCGCGCCGTGCAGCAGCGCGGCGCCCTGCGCGCGAGCGCCGTCGCGGAAGCCGAGCAGCACGGTCGCCTCGCCGGCGAGCGTGTCCTGGAGGATCGCCAGCGGCGCGATGCCGACGCCGCCGCCGACGAGCACCGCGCGGCGTTGATCGAGATCCCGCCCCCCCGCGGTGAAGCCGCGGCCGAGCGGCCCGAGCGCCCACAGCCCGTCGCCGGCGCGCAGCTCGCACAGCCGCCGCGTCCCCGGCCCGACGTCCTCGAGCAGGAAGTGGGACTCGCCGTCGCGCACGCGGGCGATCGAGAACGCGCGCGGCAGGTACGGGCGCTGCTCCTCGCCGCCGCCCCAGCGCTCGGCGGCGGCGAGCATCGCGAACTGGCCCGGCGCGGCCGGCGGCCCCTCGGCGTCGATGGCGCGCAGGACGCGGTAGGCGCCGAGCTCGTCCATGCCGGCGACCGTCAGCAGGCGGCGGCCGAAGGGCGCCTGGCTCACGCCACCCCGGCTCCGTCGGGAGTGCTCGACGGCTGCTCGCCGCGGGCGCGCCCGGCGTGCAGCTCCTGCAGGCACAGGACCTCCGGCGCCCCGTGGCGGTGGGCGCTCGAGATCGCGCGCGCGGCGGAGATGCCGGCGGCGAGCGTGGTCAGGCAGGGGATGCCGTGCGCGACGGCGGCGCGGCGGATCTCGTAGCCGTCGGTGCGCGCGCCGACGCCGGTTGGCGTGTTGACGACCAGGTCGACGTCGCCGCGCTCGATCCAGTCGAGCACGTGCGGCGAGCCCTCGGCGATCTTGTTGAGCGCCTGGACGGGAACGCCCATGCGCGAGATCGCCTCGGCCGTGCCGCGGGTGGCGACGATGCGAAAGCCGCATTCGTGCAGGCTCTGGGCGATGGCGAAGGCGCCGGTCTTGTCGGAGTCGGTGACGGTGATGAACACGGTGCCGGCGCGCGGCAGCGGCACGCCGGCGGCGGCCTGCGCCTTGGCGAACGCGGTGGGGAAGTCGCGGGCGATGCCCATCACCTCGCCGGTCGAGCGCATCTCCGGGCCGAGCAGCGCGTCGGAGCCCTCGAAGCGGTCGAACGGCAGCACGGCCTCCTTGACGGAGACGTGATCGCCGAAGCCCAGCCCCTGGCGCCCCTGCGGCAGCCGCAGATCGGCGATGCGCTCGCCGAGCATGATGCGGCAGGCGAGCTTCGCCAGCGGCAGGCCGATCGCCTTGGAGACGAACGGGACGGTGCGCGACGCGCGCGGGTTGGCCTCGATCACGTACAGCTCGCCGGCGGCGATCGCGTACTGCACGTTGAGCAGCCCGACGACGCCGATCGCGAGCGCTATCTCCCTGGTGGCCTCGCGGATCTGCTCGAGCATGTCCGCGCCGAGCGAGTGCGGCGGCAGCACGCAGGCGCTGTCGCCGGAGTGCACGCCGGCCTCCTCGACGTGCTGCATGATCCCGCCGATCCACACGTCGGTCCCGTCGCACAGGGCGTCGACGTCGACCTCGGTGGCATCCTCGAGAAAGCGGTCGAGGAAGATTGATGGAGAGCCCTCCGGGCTCTGTGCGCGGGTCGCGTCGTGGCCCGGCCCCGCGCCGGCCACCTCTCTGCGCAGGTAGTCGGCGAGGCCGTCGTGGGCGTAGACGATCTCCATGGCGCGCCCGCCGAGCACGTAGGAGGGGCGCACGATCAGCGGGAAGCCGACGAGGTCGGCGCAGTTGAGCGCCTCGTGCAGCGAGCCGGCGGTGGCGTACGGCGGCGCCTTGTAGCCGAGGGAGTCGAGCAGCGCGCCGAAGCGCGCGCGGTCCTCCGCCAGGTCGATCGCCTCGACGCTCGTGCCGAGCAGCGGAACCCCCGCCTGCACGAGGCCGGCGGCGAGCTTCAGCGGCGTCTGCCCGCCGAACTGCACGATCACCCCCAGCGGCTTCTCGACCTCGACGACGGCGAGCACGTCCTGCAGCGTGAGCGGCTCGAAGTACAGGCGGTCGGAGGTGTCGTAGTCGGTGGAGACGGTCTCGGGGTTGCAGTTGACCATCACCGCGTCGCGGCCTGACTCGCGCACGGTCATGGCGGCGTGCACGCAGCAGTAGTCGAACTCGATTCCCTGGCCGATGCGGTTGGGCCCGGAGCCGAGGATCACGACCGACTCGCGCTCGCCGCGGCGGACCTCGCTCGCGCCACTGCGCTCCCAGCCGGAGTAGTAGTAGGGGGTGCGCGCGGTGAACTCGGCGGCGCACGTGTCGACCGAGCGGAACGAGCGCTGGCCGGCGAACGGCGCGTCGGGGTCCAGCGCGAGCGCGCGCAGCTCGCGCAGGAACCACGGGTCGATGCGCGTGCGCGCGTTGACCGACTCGACGCTCACGCCCCTGCGCAGCAGCTCGAGCACCGTCTCGAAGCGGTCGGCCGCGGGCGTCTGCAGGCTTTCGAGCAGCCGCTCGTCGGGGATTCCGGCGAGCGACGGCGTCTTGTCGAGCTCGCGCGAGCGCAGCGCCTTGGCGAACGCCTGCTGGAAGGTGCGCCCGATCGCCATCGCCTCGCCCACCGACTTCATGTGCGTGGTCAGGGTGGGATCGGTGCTGGGGAACTTCTCGAAGGCGAAGCGCGGCCACTTGACGACGACGTAGTCGATCGTCGGCTCGAAGCACGCGGGCGTGGCGCCGGTGATGTCGTTGTCGATCTCGTCGAGGCGGTAGCCGACGGCCAGCCGCGCGGCGATCTTGGCGATCGGGAAGCCGGTCGCCTTGGAGGCGAGCGCCGACGAGCGGGAGACGCGCGGGTTCATCTCGATCACGAGGATCTCCTCGGTCTCGGGGTTCACCGCGAACTGCACGTTGGAGCCGCCCGTCTCGACGCCGACCGCGCGGATCACCGCGAGCGCCTGGTCGCGCAGCTGCTGGTAGAGGCGGTCGGTGAGCGTCTGCTGGGGCGCGACCGTGACCGAGTCGCCCGTGTGCACGCCCATCGGGTCGACGTTCTCGATCGAGCACACGATCACCACGTTGTCGGCGCCGTCGCGCATCACCTCCAGCTCGAACTCGCCCCAGCCGATCACCGACTCGTCGAGCAGCACCTGCCCGATCGGCGAGACCTCCAGGCCGTGCGCGACGATCCGCTCGAACTCCTCCTGCGTGCGCGCGATCCCGCCGCCGCGCCCGCCGAGCGTGTAGGCGGGGCGCACGATGCACGGCAGGCCCAGCGAGCCCTTCTGGCCGTGCGCGCCGGTCAGCGCCGCGCGGGCCTCGGCGACGCTCGTGACGATCTCGCTGCGCGGCATGCGCAGGCCGGCCCTCGCCATCGCCTCGCGGAACAGGTCGCGGTCCTCGGCGCACGCGATCGCCTCGTAGTTGGCGCCGATCAGCTCGACCTCGTATTTCTCGAGCGTGCCGTCGTCGTGCAGCGCCTTTGACAGGTTCAGAGCGGTCTGACCTCCCAACGTGCCGAGCAGCGCGTCCGGGCGCTCGCGCTCGATCACCTGCGCGACCGGTCCCGGCAGCAGCGGCTCGACGTAGGTCGCGTCGGCGAACTCGGGGTCGGTCATGATCGTCGCCGGGTTGGAGTTGACGAGCACGACCTCGTAGCCCTCCTCGCGCAGCACCTTGCACGCCTGCACGCCGGAGTAGTCGAACTCGGCCGCCTGGCCGATCACGATCGGCCCCGAGCCGAGGATCAGGATCTTGTGGATGTCGTCGCGCCTGGGCACTACGCGGCCTCGGCGATCCGCTGGAGGAAGCGGTCGAACAGGTACAGGCTGTCGTGCGGCCCAGGGCCGGCCTCGGGGTGGTACTGGACGGTGCCGCCGGGGACGTCGAGCAGCTCGAGGCCCTCGACGGTGCGGTCATAGAGGTTGACGTGGGACAGCGCGGCGGCGCCGAAGTCGGTCTCCCAGCGCACGGGCTCGTCGCTGTCGATCGTGCGCGAGCCGCCGGGGCCGAGCGCGGCGAAGCCGTGGTTCTGAGAGGTGATCTCGACGCGCCCGGTCTGCAGGTCGCGGACGGGATGGTTGGCGCCGTGGTGGCCGAAGGGCAGCTTGAATGTCTCGAGACCGACCGCGCGGCACAGCAGCTGGTGGCCGAGGCAGATGCCCCACACGGGCCTCCTGCCGACGAGGTCGCGCACGGTGTCGACGATGTAGGACAGCGCGGCGGGGTCGCCGGGGCCGTTGGAGAGGAAGATCGCGTCGGGGTCCTCGGCGAGCAGCTCCGCGGCGCTGCTCGTGCACGGATGCAGGGAGAGGCGCGCGCCGCGGGCGACGAGCTCGCGCACCATCGAGGCCTTGATGCCGGTGTCGATGACGGCGATGCTCGGGCCGTCCGCGCCGCCGCCGTGGCGGCTGACCTGCTCGGGGGTGACGAGCTTGGCGAGGTCCTGGCCGGCCATCGGCGGCTCGGCGTCGATCAGCGCGCGCGCCTCGGTCGGCGACATCGTCGCGGGGAACACCCCGCCGCGCATGGCGCCTGCCTCGCGTATGTGCTGGACCAGCGTGCGCGTGTCGACGCCGCTGATCGCCGCGACGCCGCAGTCGGTGAGCCAATCGAGCCAGCCGCGCTCGGCCGTGGGGGCGTCCTCGCGGTTGCACGCCTCGCGCATGATCGCCGCGCGCGCCCACGCGCGCTCGGACTCCATCGCCTGCGAGCTGGCGCCGTAGTTGCCGATGTGCGGGTAGGTGTAGGCGATCAGCTGGCCGGCGAACGACGGGTCGGTCATCGACTCCTGGTAGCCGGACATGCCGGTCGTGAACACGATCTCGCCGACCGCGTGGCCGTCGGCGCCGCACGCCTCGCCGTCGAAGCGCGTGCCGTCCTCCAGCAGTACGTAGGCCGTCGCGTCTTTCACAGAATCAGCTTCTGGACGGCCTTGAACTCCGGGGTCCCCGCACGCTCGAGCAGCTCGAACAGCGCCGCCTCGACGGTGCTGATGATCGCGCCCGCGCGGACCATGCGCTCCAGGCCGCACTCGTAGTCGAGGTCGTGGCGCGAGCCGACGGCGTCGGCGGGGACGTGGACCTCGACCCCGTCGGCGAGCAGGTCGTGGACGGTCTGGCTGACGCACACGTGCGTCTCGATGCCGCACACGATCACCTGCTCGGCGCCCGCGAGGTCGAACCCGTCGGCGCGCGCGGCCGAGAACACCGTCTTCTCGATCCGCGGCTCGTCCTGCAGGCCGACCTCGGGCGCGGTGTGGCCGAGCCCCTTCGGGTACTGCTCGCTGACGAGCGTGGGCAGCCCGAGGATGCGCGCCGTCAGCACGAGCTTCGCGCACGCGCTCGCCACGCCCGCGAAGCACTCGTAGGGGCGAAAGCCCTCCTGCACGTCGACGACCAGCAGCGCCGCGCGGTTGCGCTCGAGCAGGCTCATCGGGCCCCAACCGTCGGGCTCATCGGGCGCCCACCATCGCAAGCGCGCGGTCGCGGTGGGCGATCGCGCCGGCGGCGAGCGTCAGCAGCACGCGGCCCTGCAGCCGCCGGCCCGCGAAGCAGCAGTTCTCCGAGCGGCTCTCCCAGCCGTGCTCGCCGGCGACCCACACGGCGTCGAGGTCGATGAGCGTCAGGTTGGCGGGCTCGCCGGCGGCGATCGACGGGGTCGGCAGCTCGTACAGCGCGGCGCCGGCGGTCATGCGCTCGACCAGCAGCGCGAGGTCCACGATGCCAGGGAGCACGAGGCCGGTGTGCAGCGCGGCGAACGCCGTCTCGAGGCCGGTGCTGCCCATCGGCGCCTGCTCGAAGGGCACCTCCTTCTCGTCGCGCGCGTGCGGCGCGTGGTCGCTGGCCACGCAGTCGATCGTCCCCGCGCGCAGGCCCTCGATCAGCGCCAGGCGGTCGGCCTCGGTGGCGAGCGGCGGGTACATCTTCATGCGCGTGTCCAGTCCCCGCACGTCCTGCTCGGTGAGCAGCAGGTGGTGCGGGCAGACCTCGGCGCTGACCCTCCAGCCGTGCGCCTTGGCCGCTGCGACGGCGTCGACCGACGCGGCGCAGGAGAGGTGCTGGAAGTGCACGCGCGCGTCCTCGTAGCCGGCGAGCGCCGCATCGCGCGCGACCATCGTCGACTCGGCCACCGTCGGTATCCCCGTGATCCCCAGCGCGGCGCTGACCGCGCCCTCGTGCATCGCGCCGCCGCGCGAGAGCGTCGGGTCCTCCTCGTGCAGCGACAGCACGCCGCCGCACAGCCGCTGGTACTGCAGCGCCTTGCGCAGCATGCCGGCGCTGTGCACCGGCCGGCCGTCGTCGGTGAACCCCAGCGCGCCCTCCTGCCTGAGCTCGGCCATCTCCGTCAGCTGCTCGCCCTGCAGGCCGCGGGTGATCGCCGGCAGGAAGCCGACGGGGACGCGGCCCTCGCGCGCGGCGGCGTCGCGCAGCGAGCGCAGCAGCGGCGCGGAGTCGAGCACCGGGTCGGTGTTGGGCATCGCGATCACCGCGCCGAAGCCGCCCGCGGCGGCCGCGCGCGTGCCGCTCTCGAGGTCCTCCTTGTGCTCCTGTCCGGGCGTGCGCAGGTGCACGTGCGGGTCGAAGAACGCCGGCAGCAGCCGCAGGCGCCCGCCGCCGTCGATCAGCTCCTGCTCGCCGGCAGCATCGACTCCATGCGGTTCGCGCTCCAGATCCCCGGGCGCGCCCAGCTCCGCGATGCGCCCGCCTCGCACGCGCACGTCGTGGCGCGCGTCGATCCCGGCGCGCGGGTCGAGCACGTGGACGTCGCGCAGCAGGAGCTCGGCGGGCGGCTGCGGCCCGCCGATGAGCGACTCGATGGCGCTCACGCGAGCCGACCCCCGGCCACCGGCTCCGCCGCGGGTGCCGGTCGCGGCTCTCTGGCGCCGGCAAGCAGCTCGTACAGCACGGCCATGCGCACGACCACGCCGGCCTGCACCTGCGCGGTGATGACGGCCTGCGGCGAGTCGACCACCTCGCCCGAGAGCTCGACGCCGCGGTTCACCGGGCCGGGATGCATCAGCGTCTGGTGCGGCGCGAGGCGTCTGCCGTTGATCTGGTACCAGGCGGCGTACTCGCGCATCGACGGCACCCACGTCTCGCTCATGCGCTCGTGCTGCATGCGCAGCGCGTACACGACGTTGGCCGTGTCGAGCTCGTCGAGCGTGTAGCGCACCTCGCAGCCGAGCTCCTCGATGCCGCGCGGGATCAGCGTGGGCGGGCCGGCGAGCGTCACCCTCGCGCCCATCCGCTGGAAGGCGAGCACGTTCGAGCGCGCGACGCGCGAGTGCGCGACGTCGCCGACGATCCAGATCGACGCGCCGTCGATCGCCCCCAGGTGCCGGCGCAGCGTGTACAC
Organism: Solirubrobacteraceae bacterium; assembly: GCA_052148875.1. Classification (GTDB taxonomy): domain Bacteria; phylum Actinomycetota; class Thermoleophilia; order Solirubrobacterales; family Solirubrobacteraceae; genus Palsa-744. The sequence goes on along the minus strand of JBKQHH010000193.1, from coordinate 3,347 downwards.
GTCGAGCAGCGCCTGGGTGGGGTGCTCGTGCTTGCCGTCGCCGGCGTTGACGATCGCGGCGCTGCACCATCTGGAGACCAGCTCGGCGGCGCCCGCCCACGGGGTGCGCAGCACGATCGCGTCGGGCTTGTGGGCGCTGAGCGTGAGCACGGTGTCCTTCAGCGACTCGCCCTTCTCGACGCTCGAGCCGCTCGCGACGAAGTTGACGACGTCGGCCGACAGGCGCTTGGCGGCGAGCTCGAAGGAGCCGCGGGTGCGCGTGGAGGCCTCGTAGAAGAGGTTCAGCACCATCCGCCCGCGCAGCGTCGGCAGCGTCTTGATCTCGCGGTCGGAGACCTCGGCGAAGCGTTCCGCCTGGCTGACGATCCGCTCGATGTCCGCCCGCTGGAGATCCTCGATGGAGATCAGGTGGTTCATGCGGCCTCCATGATCTGTGCCCGTCCGCCCTCGGCTATGGCGACCTCGTCGACTCCGTCCAGCTCGCGCAGGCGCACGTACACGTGCTCGGAGCTGGAGGTGGGCAGGTTCTTACCGACGTAGTCGGGGCGGATCGGCAGCTCGCGGTGGCCGCGATCGACGAGCACCGACAGCTGCACGCGCTGCGGGCGGCCGTATGCGAACAGGGCCTCGATCGCGGCGCGCACGGTGCGCCCGGTGAACAGCACGTCGTCGACGATCACGACCGTCAGCCCGGTGACGTCGAAGTCGATGTGCGAGGCGTGCAGCACCGGGGCGTCCGGACGCGTGCCCACGTCGTCGCGGTAGAAGCCGATGTCGAGGTCGCCGAGCGGCACGTCCGCGCCGAGGATCTCCTCCAGCAGCGCGTGCAGCCTGTGCGCGAGAAAGGCGCCGCGGCGGTGGATCCCGACGAGGGCCGGCGCCGGCCCCGTGGCGTTGCGCTCGAGGATCTCGTGCGCGATGCGCGTGAGCGCCCGCCCTATTTCCTCCTCGTGGAGGACCACCTTCTCGTCTGCTGCCATCGATTCCTTCCTGGCCTCACGGGACCGGGTTAAAGGAGCAGTTGGAATGTATCAGGGGGAGGCGACGGGCTCGGGCGGCGACGCCCGCTGGGGCGGCTCCGCCGGGGACGGAGCGTCCGGCGCTCCAGCCTGCGCGCGCTCGCGCGCGAGACGCTCCGACCAGCGCACGAGCGTCGCCGAGCCGCGCTCGGGAAACGGCACGTCGATCGTGTCGAAGTCGCGGGCGGCCTCGGTCGCGGCGAACACCGCGCGCGCCTCGTCGCGGAGCTCGCCGCCGGCGTAGCGGCTGGAGACGTGCGTGAGCGCGAGCAGCCGAACCTCGGCGTCGCGCGCGAGCTCGGCGGCCTGGCGCGCGGTGCTGTGCAGCGTCAGGCGCGCGCGCTCGGCCTCCTCGTGCAGGAACGTCGCCTCGTGCACGAGCACGTCGGCCTGGTGCGCGGCGATCGCCAGGGCCTCGCACGGCGCGGTGTCGCCGGAGAGCACGACCTTGCGTCCCTCCCGGGTGGGGCCCATCACCTGCTCGGGTCGCACGCCGGCGACGGTCTCCCCGCGCTGCAGCCGGCCGAAGTCGGGTCCCGGGGTGACCCCGAGCTCCTGCGCCAGCTGCGGATCGAGGTGCCCGGGCCGCGCCTCCTCGACCAGCGCGTAGCCGAACGCCGAGCCTTTGTGGCACACGGGAATCGCCGCGATCAGATAGCCGTCGCGCTGCACCGTCTCGGCGGGCTCGAGCTCGACGATGTCGCACCTGTATGGCAGGCGCCCGAAGACGACGCGCATCTCCCCCATCAGCTGCTTCAGCCCGACCGGCCCGTACACCGTCAGCGGCTCTGTGCGTTCGCGCAGCGCGAAGGACTTGAGCATGCCCGGCAGCCCCAGCCAGTGGTCGGCGTGGAAGTGCGTGATGAAGATGCTGTCCAGGTCGAGCAGCCCGACCGAGCGCAGCAGCTGGCGCTGCGTGCCTTCCCCGCAGTCGAACAGCAGGCGATCGCCGCCGCGGCGGATGAGCACGGCGGGCAGACCGCGCCGGGCGCTCGGCACCGAGCCGGCGGTGCCGGCGAAGAACAGCGACAGATCCATGGTCGCTACGGTAGCGGCGACGGGACGGGCGCGGGCTGCGCGGCGGGAGCGCGCCGGCTTGCGGGGAGGCGCTGCGGCGCTAAGCTCCGGGGTCGGGGATGCCGTCCGTGAGGCGTCGTCTGCGCCCGTAGCTCAGTGGATAGAGCGCTCGCCTCCGGAGCGAGAGGTCGGCCGTTCGAATCGGCCCGGGCGCGCTGGCGGAATGCCTGCTGTGGAGCGGGGTTTGGGCTCAGGCGAGGTCGGCGCTCGTGGCGAGACGTCGGTCGCGTGAGCGATTGTCTGCCAATTTCTGCCATTTCCGCTCTTGCTATCCGTAGCGACGCGCGCGGGCCTCGAAGGCCTCGACGCCACCCTCAAGGATGTTGCGAGCCGTCGTTGCGACCTTTGGCTCATCCAATCCGCCGCAGGCAAGAACCTCACCACGCTCGGTTGTAGCCTCAAAGGCGACGACAAGCTCGGCATCACCAAGGACGGGAATGTTGGCGTTGTGCGTCGCAACCATCACTTGACGCTGTGCGGCCACGTCGGCGATCTGCTGCACGATCTCCTCGTAGATGAACCGGTTGTCGAGATCGTCCTCCGGCTGGTCGATCACGAGTGGCTCATCGCCTGCAACGAGTGCGAGCGCCAGCATTGCGGTGGCAGCTTGCCCGGGACTCACTTCGCTGAGCGGCGTCCATCGCTGATCCCCGTTCTCAGATAGGTCTACCTCGACGTGAATCGCGTCGGGCCGGTCGATCTCCTGCAATTCGCGAAGCTTGGAACCCGGGAGGCCGTGCACTCTGTCGGCCATCGTCGCCGTGAGCCCTAGGTCGAGCAGTGCCTGCTTCCCCTCGTTTGCTGCCTCAGCAATCTCGCCGCCCGTGAGCGGAGCCAAGCGGACCTGTTGCTCCTGCGTAAGTTTGCGTGAGGTGACGTGGCTGACAATAAAGGCGAGCATCGGTCCGGGATCTGAAAGCGGGTTCACGACCACTCTGACTCGGGGCCCGGTCCGCTGATTGAGCGCCGCAGCAGCAGCCTCAATCAGGCGCGAGCGAGAGCGCCGGGCCGCAGCCAACTCGTCCAGGGCCAGTCTACGCTCCGGAAGCAACTCGGCCCGTTCTTGTTCACGTTGCGCTACACCAGCTACTTGGCGGTCCAGCGCTGCCTTACGCTCCTGCAGGCTGGCTAGTTCACAGCCGCAAGCACATCGTTGACCGTTCACGGTGAGGGATCACCGCAAGCACATCGTTTACTGGGTGAAGGTGTGGTGGAGGGGCCTCTCACGGAGCGGAGTCCGTAGGACGGAGC
>JBKQHH010000192.1:0-25438 GCA_052148875.1 Solirubrobacteraceae bacterium | reverse complement strand
TCGGAGAGCACCGCCAGCGAGAGGTCGTTGCCCATCGAGCCGACCGGCTCGGCGCCGTCGATCGCCATCGGCGCGAGCAGCACGCGCAGATCCTCCTGGGAGTAGCCGAACGCGCGCTGGCGCAGGTGCAGCGGCTGGTCGGAGAGCGTCACCTGTTCGGACGGCGGCAGCTCGGCGAAGGGGACGGCGTTGCGCGCGAACCACTCGCCGTAGGGGTGACGGGTCGAGACCTCGCGCTTGACCTCCTCGTCCTCGACGATCCGTCCCCGCTCGAGGTCGACCAGGAACAGCTTGCCCGGCTGCAGGCGCCCCAATCGCCGGATCTGCTCGGGCGGGATGTCGAGCAGGCCGGACTCCGAGCCGAGCACCACGTACCCGTCGGTCGTCTCGACCCAGCGTCCGGGGCGAAGCCCGTTGCGGTCGAGCGTCGCGCCCACCACGCGGCCGTCTGTGAACGCCACCGACGCGGGCCCGTCCCACGGCTCCATCAGGCACGAGTGGAAGGCGTAGAAGCCCTTCAGGTGGTCGGGCAGGTCCTCGCGGTCGCGGTACGCCTCCGGGATCATCATCATCGCCGCGTGCGGCAGCGAGCGGCCGGCGAGCATCAGCAGCTCGAGCACGTTGTCGAACGTCGCCGAGTCGGAGTTCCCGGGGGTGACGACCGGCAGGATCTTCTCGAGATCCTCGCCGAACAGGTCGCTGCGCAGCTCGCTCTCGCGCGCGCGCATCCAGTTGACGTTGCCCATCACCGTGTTGATCTCGCCGTTGTGGCAGATCACCCGGTAGGGGTGCGCGAGCTCCCAGCTCGGGAACGTGTTGGTCGAGAAGCGCGAGTGCACGAGCGCGAGCGCGCTCTTGGTGCGCTCGTCGCGCAGGTCCGTGTAGAACTGCGCCAGCTGGTAGCTGATCAGCATGCCCTTGTAGTTGATCGTCCGGGAGGAGCTCGACACGACGTACAGGCCGGGCTCCCGCGCGGTCAGATCGCTGATCCGGCGGATCACGTACAGCTTGCGCTCGAACGCGTCGCGGTCGTTCTGCAGGGCCGCCGCGGCCCCCACGAACAGCTGGCGGATCACCGGCCGGCAGGCGGCCGCGACCTCCCCCGTGTGCTGCTCGTCGATCGGCACGTCGCGCCATCCGAGCAGCCGCTGGCCCTCGGCGAGCACGATTCCCTCCAGGAGCGCCTCCAGCCGTGCGCGCGCGGCGGCGTCCGTCGGCAGGAAGCACATCAGCACCCCGTACCCGCCAGGGGGTGGCAGGTCGAAGTCGAGCACCGAGCGCAGCAGCTCGTCGGGCATCTGCATGAGGATCCCCGCGCCGTCGCCCGTGCACGGGTCGGCGCCGGAGGCGCCGCGGTGCTCGAGGTTCTCGAGCGCCGTGATCGCCCGCACGATCACCTCGTGGGTGGGCACGTTGTCAAGCCGCGCGACCATCCCCACGCCGCACGCATCGTGCTCGAAGCGGGGGTCGTAGAGTCCGACGGCCTTTGGCGGCTGCTTGATGTGCGAGTTCATGGAAGTGCTCCCTTGGGGCGGTGCGTCCCGGCAGAGAGGCGGGCAGTCCGCTTTGCGGGCAGACCCACCATCGCGCAGGCAGGCGGGCACCTGAGGCGGAGACAAAAGGGTATCAGTGGAAAGCCGGCGCAAACCAATCGCGCAGCGTCTCGCTCTCGCTCCACGAGCACAGGCCCGCTCTCCCCGGGCAGGTGAGGCACAGGGCACGGTGGGGCCGCGGGCTGACGCGGAACCCGCTCGCTCGCGCGCGCAGGAAATGCGCTCGCAGGCCCTCTTCGAGCTCGCCACGGTCGCGCGCGGCGTAGCGGACGCCCACCGGCTCGCGGGGGCGCTCCAGGAACCAGTGGACGATCTCGACGCTCGCCGCCCCGTCGCGCAGGACCGCCAGCGCGTACAGCAGGCGCTGGATGCGGTAGTCGCGTTCCACCACCACCTCCAGATCGACGTCCGCGCCGACCCGGTCGCTCTTGTAGTCCAGGACGAGCCGCCCGCCGTCCGCCTCGCTCGCGAGCAGATCGATGACGCCGGTGATCAGCGGCGCGCGCGGCCCCAGCGAGAACGCGAACGGGTGCTCGCGGCGTACGGCCGTCGCGGCCGCCACGCGAGCGGCCGGCTGCGCGCCGCTCGCCGCCTGGATCAGCCGGGCGATCTCGGCGCGCTCGCCCTCCCCCACCCGCATTCCCAGCTCGCGAGCGCAGCGCGCCACGTCCTCCGGCGCGATCGGACGCGGCCGGGTGAAGTCGAGCGACTCCATCAGCCGATGGATCAGCGTTCCCCTCGCGCGCGCCTCCAGGCCGCTGTGCCCGGGAGCGGTTCGCGCAGGGCGATCCTCGGGCAGGCCGAGGACTCGTTCGAGATAGAAGCGGTAGCCGCAGCGTTCCAGCTCGCTCAGGGACGTGTAACTCAGCGTCGACAGCGCCGCCGCGGCAGCCTCGGGTATGGACGATGGCGCACCTTCCACGTCAATGGAGAGCTGCTCGCCCGCGACCGGCTGTGCCGGAGCGACCGTCTCGACGCTCTCGGCACTCTCGACGTCCTCGACACCCTCGACCGCGTCCAGGCGCAGGACGCGGCCGACCGTGGCCGGGGCGTTCAGCCGGCAGCGCACGTTCGCCAGGCCATCGCCGATCTGGAGGTCGAGCACGGCCGCCTCTCCCGTGTGAGCCCGCGCGGGAAGATCCGCGACCAGCGCGGGGAGATCCGCCGACAGCGCCGGCCCGAGCCATGAGATCGCGGTCGGCGCCTGGCGCGACGCGGGCCAGCGCTCGAAGTCGACCGCGCCGCTCAGCAGCAGGCGCTCGCGCGCCCGGGTCATCGCCACGTACAGGATCCTGTCCTCCTCCTCGGCTTCCCGCGCCCGGCGCTCCTGGCAGAGCTGCTCGTACTCCAGCGCCGGGCTCGACCCGGCGCCGTCGATGCGCACGAGCCGCAGACCGACGCGATCGCCGTCGACGAGCAGATCGGGCGTCTGCGTGTTGGGCTGGCGCCCGAGATCGGCCAGGCACACCACCGGGAACTCCAGGCCCTTGGCCGCGTGAATCGTCATCAGCCGGACGGCATCCGGCTCCACGCCTTCGACCGGCGCGTCCGGCTCGACCTTGACGGCGCCCTCCAGGTACTCGACGTGGTCGAGGAAGCCGCGCAGGTCGCGTCCTTCGCTCGCTTCGAATCGACGCGCGAGGCGCAGCAGCTTGTGCACGTTGGCGAGTCGACGCTCGGCCCAGTCGAGTCCGAGCACGTGCTCGCGATAGCCGCCGGCGTCGATCGCCCGCTCGATCAGCTCCGAGAGCGTCCGCCGCGAGGCCGCGCCGCGCTCGCGCTGCAGGCGCGCGCAGAAGGACGCGAGCGCGGCGCGGTCGGCGGGCGCGAGCCGGGACGCAAGAGCCTGCGCGCCGTCGCCGGCGGGCGCCGCGTCGCCAGCGGGCGTGCCGCCGCTCGCGTCCGAGACCCCACCGTTCGCCCCGTCGCCGCCAGCGGCGAGCGCGGTCTCCCACACCCCGCGGCGATCAGCCCGGGCGGCGTCCGCGAGCAGGGCCAGGCAGTCGCGCGAGCAGCCCGCCAGCGGCGAGGCCAGCACCGCGTACAGCGCGCGCTCGTCCAGCGGATTCGCGAGCGCGCGCAGGTAGGCGATCAGGTCGCCGATCTGCTGGTGCCCCCAGAACGCGCCGACGGCCGCCAGCGTGCGCAGGCCGCGCAGCTGGAGCGCGCGCTCGAACACCTCCAGGTCTCCGGCCGCGCGCAGCAGCACCACCACCTCCCCCGCCCGCGCGCGTCCCCCCTGCACCAGCTCGGCGACGCGCTGGGCCAGCATCCGCGCCTCCGCCTGGCGCCACAGCTGGGCGTGGGGCAGTCCCGCGGCGATCGGCCCCGCCAGATCCTCACGCTCCTCCCAGCCGCGGACGTCCGTCAGCAGCAGCTCGACCTCCGGCTCCGGCCCTGCCGCCTCCGTCGAGGCCGCCTCGGGACGGGGCCCGTCCCTGCGCTCGGCGGGCAACGCGTCGATCCTGCCGGCGACCAGCGGCGTGTATCCGGAGAAGCGCTCGGCGAACACCGCGTTGACGACGTCCAGCAGCGCCTCGCGACTGCGGAAGTTCCGTGTCAGGCGCAGGCTCCCGCCGAGCTCCTCCAGCTCGCCCCGCCGCGCTCGGAACAGGCTCACGTCGGCGTGCCTGAAGCCGTAGATCGACTGGAGCTCGTCACCGACGGTGAACAGGTTGCCGCGGTCCAGCGCCGCCAGGATGCCGAGCTGGCGGTGGTTGGTGTCCTGGAACTCGTCGACCATCAGCAGCTCGAAGCGATCCGACCACGCGGCGCGCACGCTCTCGCGCTCGGCGAGCAGCTCCCGCGCGAGCAGCTCCAGGTCGTCGAAGTCCACCGCGCCCCGCGCGCGCTTGAGCTGTTCGTATGCGACGCCGAAGCCGTGCAGCAGCTCGTCCAGCAGCTCGCACGCCCGCGCGGCGTCCCCCTGCTCGCGTGCCGGCGGCAGACGGGGCAGGCGCTCACCTCGGCTGCGCAGCTCCCCGTGCACCTGCTCGAGCATCGCGCGCACGCGGTCGACGCCGTAGGCGGCGAGCAGGTCCACCGCCTCGCTGCGCTCGCCCGCGACGAACTCCCGCACGGCGTGCCCGAACGCCAGCTCGCGCAGACGGCCGGCAAGGCCCTCGTCGACGATCGCGAACCCGGGGTCGAGGCCCGCCGCGAGCGGGTGGGCGCGCAGCAGGCGCGCGCAGAAGCCGTGGAAGGTGCCCACGAAGGCCGCCTCGGTGTCGCGCGCCGCCTCGCGATCGCCGAGCTCGAGCAGGCGCGCGCGCACCCGCGCGCGCAACTCGCCCGCGGCCCGCTCGGTGAACGTGATCGCGAGTATCCGCGCGGGCGCGATTCCGTCCTCGCGGACCGCCGCCACGAAGCGCTCCACCAGCACCGACGTCTTGCCGCTGCCCGCCGCCGCCGAGAGCAGCAGCGGCTCGGCCCTGCGCGCGACCGCGTGCGCCTGCTCGCCCGTGAGCGCGACGCCGTCCGCCCGAGCGGCCATCACCGCTCGCACCTGCAGATCGAGGGGTACATGCAACCCCCGCGGAACGCGCACGTCTGCGGTCGCGCCTGCAGCTCGCCCCGTCCCGCCTCGCCGGCCGCCTCGACGGCCATCGCCACCGCCTGCCCGACGAGATCGCGCATCTGCTCGTGCTCGAGCACGTCCGAGCGCACGCACTCGAGCTCGATCCCCGCCTCGCCGTCGAGCACGCCGCGGGCGCGCAGGTCCTCTCCCGTGAGCGGCTGGTAGAAGCCGCCGACCGCCGACAGGTGCAGGAGGCTCTCGACCGCGCGCATGTACAGCGCCACCTGCACGCTGCCGTCCCTGACCCACCTCGCGCCCGCCGGCGCGCGACCGCCCTTGTAGTCGTACACGACCGCCTCGCCGCTGCCGCTCCCGTCGACGCGGTCGATCCGCCCGCGCAGCCTCACGCCGCCGCCGAGGTCGAGCGCCGGCAGACTGCTCGCCTCGCCCGGCTCGCCTGGGTCGCCTTCGGCGAAGCCGAAGCCGAGCTCCAGCGCAAGCGGCTCCAGCGGACTCTCGGCCGCGGCCGCGTGCTCGAGATAGCGCTCCAGGTCCGCGTGCAGGCGCCGGCGCACGGCCGTCCGGCGCTCGGGCGCCACCGACAGCGGGTGGTCGGCCTCGTTGTCCGCCAACGCGCGCGCGAGCAGCTCGCGCGCCCGCCCGAGACTGGCGGGCGTCAGCCGCGCGCTGCCCGTCTCGCCGCGCAGCCCTTCGAGCGTGTCCTTCAAGGCCGCGTGCGCGAGCCCGCCGCGGGCGAGCGGCTCCGGGTCCGGATCGAAGGCGTCGGGGCGCAGCATGCGCTCGACGAACCAGCTCATCGGACAGCCGATCCAGCGTTCGAGCGAGGACGGCGAGAAGACGTGTGCGCGCAGCTGCGCCAGCAGCCGCTCGTCGCGCAGCGCCCGACTCACGGGCATCGACGCTCGCGGCGCAGCCCCCGCGGGCACCCCGTCGACGGCGCCGAGCGGCCTGCGGGCGCGGCGCTGGGACAGGCTCTCCGCGAACAGGTCGCACACGTCGTCCACGAACAGCGACCTCGACGTCGCCTCGCCTTCGTCATCCGCCACGTGCCAGCTGAGGAACAGCCGCTCCCGCGGGCGCGAGACGGCCGCGTACAGCAGATATCGCTCGGCGGCCAGCACATCCTCCTGCTCGCCGAGCCTCAGCCCCGAGACCTCCGCCAGGCGCCGGCGCTCCTCCTCGGCCAGGAACGGCTGCGGCCGCGCGCGCGCCGGGAACACCCCCTCCTGCAGGCCGCACGCGAACAGCGCCCGCACCCTGCGCGCCCGCAGCGCCAGCGGATCGAGCACCGCCACCGCGCCGCTCGACGAGTCCCCGCCCGCCGATGCATCCCCACCGGCCGCCGGATGCGCACGGCCCCCGTCGCCCACGAGCTCCACCAGCTCCAGCGACCGCGCGAGCTCCCCCGCCGTCGCCGGGGCCAGCTCGGGCGCGATCCGCGCCAGCTCGCGCAGCTCGCCAAGCGCCCGCCGGCCGGCCGCCAGCGCACTCGCCTCGTCGAGCTCGTCGACGCCAAGCACGCTCGCGCCACCGCGCCGAGGGGCGCAGAACAGCCAGAACAGCTCGCGCGCCGCGCGCTCGCACAGCGCCGCCGGCCCGCGTCCCTGCGCCTCCTCGAGCCGATCGACCGTCTCCAGGCGCCAGCTGCGCTGCTCCCACAGCGCCCGCGCGCGCTCGGCGCTCGCAGCGCCCGTGCGCCGCGCCGCGATCTCCAGGCGGTCCGCGAGCGACGGTCCGGCGCCGCGCGCGGAGGACAGCGCGAGCACGCCGGGGGCCCGCAGCCACGCCAGCAGGTCCCCCAACTCGCCCGCCTGTCCACGCCCGTCAGGGTGCGCCCCGTCCTGCACCGGCACGCAGCGCAGCAGGCCGATCAGCGCCCCGCCGATCGCCGTGTCCCCGAACGGCGTCCGCCGGCGCAGCGCGAACGGGATGCGCGCTGCCGCGAACACCTCTTCGAGCAGGCCCACGTCGATCCCGCCCGGGCGCACCAGCACCGCGATCTCCTCGGCCGCCATGCCCTCGCTCAGCAGCGCGCCGATCTCGCTCGCCACCAGCTCCAGCTCGGCGCGTTCGCCACCGCCCTCCAGCAGCCGCACAGCCGCTCCAGGCTCCACCCGCGGCGCGTCGGGCTCGAACAGCGAGCGCTCGAGATGAGCGAGCGCCGAGCGCGAGCGCTCCTCGTAGTAGTCGGCCCGCGCATCGAGCCGGCGATGCTCGCTCGCCAGCGGGAGCAGATCCGCGAACGTCCGCGCACGCCCCGCGAACGCCGTGCGCCCAGGCTCGTACGCGAGCGACACCGTCACCTCGGCGCCCACCACCCTGCCGAGCGTCTCGATCGCGTCCAGCTGCAGCCGCGTCAGATCGTCGAACCCGTACAGCAGCACCGGCGTGCCGCCCCACAGCGCGGGACGCTCGCGCAGCGCGTCCAGCGCGCGCACCGCGCGCTGCTCAGCGTCAACTCGCCCGAGCCGCTCGAGCGTCGCGCGATAGTCGCCGAACAGCCGCTCCAGCCTGCCTGCGCCCCAGAGGGTGTGCCCTTCAGGGTGCCCCCCGGGATGAGCCGACGGGCCGTCCGCCTCGCGCCAACTCGACAGCGCCTGGCCGAGGCGCGCGGGCGTCACCCGCCGCACCTGCAGCTCGGCGAACAGCTCGCCCAACGCGCGCACGAAGCCAGGCGCCGACGGCGCTCCGGCGCGCGCCGCGATGGCCTCGAGCATCCGCTCGCGCGCTACGCCGAGGATCACCGCCTCGCCGATCCCCGCACGGCGCACGGCCTCCCCGATCAAACCCGCGAAGCGCTCCACCCGCACGCCCATCGCCGCCTGCCCGCCCGCCAGCTCGCGCAGGTACAGCTCCGCGTCCGCGCGCGTCGGCACGATCAGCAGCGGCTCCGCGCCGTGCGCCACATGCCGGCGCACGGCGTCCAACACCACCTGCGCCTTGCCCGCGTTCGCGGGCCCCGTGATCAGCGTGATCGGCATCGCCGCCCATCCTGGCGCGGGCGCCCGAGGCTACGCGGCGCTGCGGGCCCCGACGGTCGCGGCCGTCGTCTCAGCCTCGGCCCCCGCCTCGGCCTCCGGCGGTTTCGCGCCCTCCTTGGCCCAAAGCTCGTCGAACTCGACCCGCCATTTGCCCTCCTCGGTCTGACTGAGCGCGAGATGCGCGCGGAAGCTGCGTCCGCTGCGCCCGCGAAAGCCCGTCACCGCCTGCTCGGTGTAGCCCTTCCTGATCAGCTCGCGGGCGACCGCCAGCGGCAGCGTCTTGCCCGCTTTGGCCTTCCAGATGACGAAGCCGCAGCCCGGATCCTCGCGCGCCCAGCACGAGTAGCCCTTGCGGTTCTCGACGATCTCGTGGCCGCACACCGGGCACGGACCGAGCTTGGCGCGGGGTATGCGCACGTCTTTGAGCGTCTCGTCGAGCTCTTTGACCGTCTCCTGCGCGAAGCCCGCGATGTCGCTCATGAACTGCTTGCGCGAGTCCTCGCCGCGCTCGATCTTCCCCAGCCGCTGCTCCCAGCTGCCGGTCAGGCCCGGCGAGGTGAGGGCGTGCTCGTTGAGCAGGCGGATCACGTTCAGGCCCTTCTCCGTCGCCACCAGCGCGCGCCCGTCGCGCTCCAGGTAGCCGACCGTGATCAGCCGCTCGATGATCGCCGCGCGCGTGGCCGGCGTGCCGATCCCCGAGTCCTTCATCGCCTCGCGCAGCTCGTCGTCGTCGACCAGCTTGCCAGCCGTCTCCATCGCCCCGAGCAGCGACGCATCGCTGTAGCGCCGCGGCGGTTTGGTTTCCTTGCGCGCGCTGGCGATCTTGCGCGTCTGCACCTGCTCGTCGGGCAGCAGTCGCGGCAGCTGCTGCTCGGTCTCCTCGTCCTCCTCGCCGCGGGCCTCGGCTTCGGTGGCCTTCGCCTCCGCGGAGATCTCGTCGTACACGCCGCGCCAGCCGGGCACGATCAGCAGCTTGCCGCGCGTGCGGAACACGTGCCCCGCGCGACCGTCGCCGGCGTCGGCGTCGGCGACCGCGACCGTCGTCTCCACGCGCGTGTTCTCGAACACCGCCTCCGGATGGAACACCGCCAGGAAGCGCCTGACCGCCATGTCGTAGATGCGCCTGTCGTCGGAGCCCATTTTCTCGAGGTTGTGCTCGGAGCGCGTGGGGATGATCGCGTGGTGGTCTGAGACCTTCTCGTCGTTGACCACGCGCGCCAGCGGCAGCACGTCGAGGCCGACCACGTACTCGGCCCCCTTGCTGTACTCCCTGTGCGAGCCCACCAGCTCGGCGATCGGCTTGATCTCCTCGACCATGTCGCTCGTCAGGTAGCGCGAGTTGGTGCGCGGGTAGGTGAGCGCCTTGTGCTCCTCGTACAGCCGCTGCGCGGCCGCCAGCGTGCGCTTGGCCGAGAAGCCGTAGCGGTTGTTCGCCTCCCGCTGCAGCGTCGTCAGGTCGTACAGCATCGGCGCCTTCTCGCGCTGCTCTTTCTTCTCCAGCTTCGTGATCGTCCCCGGCCTGCCCTCGCACGCCGCCACGATCGTCCGTGCCTCCTCCTCCGTGCCGATGCGCGGACCCTTGGTCGTGCCCGGGCTTCCCGCCGGCGCCTGGAAGTGCCCGACGTACACGCGCTCGCCGCCGTTGCCAGAGTCGCCGTTCGGTAGGGCGTCCGCCGCGAACGTCGCGTCCACCAGCCAGTACGGCTCGGGCTTGAACGCCTTGATCTCCTCCTCGCGACGGGCCACGATCGCGAGCGTCGGCGTCTGCACGCGCCCGAGCGAGACCGCTCCGTCGAACGAGCTGCGCAGCCTGATCGTCGCCGCGCGCGTCGCGTTCATGCCGACGATCCAGTCCGCCTCCGAGCGCGAGCGCGCCGCCTCCTCCAGGCTCGCGAACTCCTCCGCCGGACGCAGCGACGCGAGCGCGTTCTTCATCGCCGCATTCGTCATCGAGCTCAGCCACAGGCGTTTGACCGGCTTCTTGCCCTTGGCCTTCTCGTACAGGTACGCGAAGATCAGCTCGCCCTCGCGACCGGCGTCGCACGCGTTGACCACCTCATCGACGTCCTCGCGGCCGAGCTGCTTGCTGACCACCGACATCTGCTTGCGCGAGCGCTCGTCGCGCACCTCCAGCTTGAAGCGCTCGGGCACGATCGGCAGGTCGGCCATGCGCCAGCTCTTGTATTTCGCGTCATACGCTTCCGGTTCGGCGAGCTGCACCAGATGGCCCACAGCCCACGTGACCACGTGCTCCGGGCCCTCGAGGAACCCCTCCTGCTTCTTGAACGGGCCCGGCAGCACGCGCGCCAGGTCCTGCCCCACGGAGGGCTTCTCGGCGACCAGGAGCGTCTTGGACATGGCGGTCAGCGTAGCGGGCGCTCAAGCAGCCGACGTTCTGCCGTCATCCGCCGGTGCACTGCCCTGTGCCCACCTGAGCGCCTTCGCGCTCGCGCGTGCCGGCTTCGCGCAGCACGCTCGCCACCGTTTCGTTGGCCACGCCGTAGCCGCCGGAGTGCCGGCTGTCGACGGTCGCAGCGAACACGGTCGTCAGGACCTGCCCGTCGACGTTCACGAGCGGCCCCCCCGAGTTGCCGGGACGCACCAGCCCGCGCAGGGGCGTGAGCAGCCGCGAGACCGGTCCCTGGCCGTAGGCGTTCTTGGTGATCACCGTCTGCGTGACCCCGATCCTTCCCGGCTGCACGTCGAACGGGCCGTTCTCCGGATAGCCGAGGATCGCGCCCGGCGTGCCCGACGGGGTGCTGCGCGCGAAGCCCAGCGACGGCAGGTTCAGTTCGGGCACGCGCAGCACGGCGATGTCGTGCTGCGGTTCGAACGCGATCGCCTCGGCCGGCAGGCTCGGCGAGTCTCCGCCGACCTCCACGGTCGTGTCTGTCTCGCCCGCCACCACGTGCGCGTTCGTCACCACCACGTCTGGTTCCGCCACCCACCCCGAGCCCTCGATCGCCAGGCCGCACGCGGTGCCGTCCACCCGCACTACGCTGCGCGAGGCCGCCTGCACGCCCGGAGCGTGGGCGATCGCCGGCTCCGGCGCGGCCACGTCGGGCGAGGGGCCGCTGATCGACGGGATCGGATCCAGCCGCGCGAGCGCGTTCAGGATCGGCCCGGACGGGGGAAGCACCTCGTTGAGCTTGCGCAGGATCACCGATCGCTGGATGTCCGCCTGCAGCTGGCCCTGCCCGGGCGTCTGGCCCGCGACGGCCGCGACGATCCACACGATCCCCAGGCCCAGCGCCGCGCCCAGCGCCGCGCCGAGCACCCCGTCGAGCAGGCCCATGCCGGGGACGATCAGGGTGCGGCGCAGCCTGAACCCGAGTCCCTCCAGCCCGCTCGCCATGATCGCCCCGCCGAGCAGCGCGCCGAGCAGGCCGAACGCGGGAGCGTACGGCGAGGCGGAGCCCTGCGGCAGCACGAGCGGAGCCAGGCGCGTGCCGAGGAGCGCGCCGAGCGCGAAGCCGCAGAACGACAGCGCCCCCACGATGAACCCCTGTCTGAACCCGAAGATCGCGAGGATCGACGCAAACGCGACTATTAGCCAATCCAGCTGAGTCACCTGTCATGTTCTACAAGCTCCGTGACTGAAAGCCGCAACCAGCGCCTGCGACGCGCGCGCCCCGTCCTCGTGCTGGCCGCTGTGGCCTTCGCCGCCGGCGCAGTCCTCGGCGCCGGCCACAGCGCTCCGCCCGGGTACGCGCTCGCGGATCAGTTCGTCACCGCATGGACCAGGGGCGACTACGTGACCATGTACTCGGACATCGCCGCCTCCTCGCGGCGCTCGACGTCGGTCGGCGAGTTCGCGGACGCCTACCGGGAAGCGCTGACCACGGCGACCGCCACCCACGTGAGGATGACCGGCGCCGCGCACGGCGCCGCGGGCGGAGCCGTGGCGGTGCCCGTCCGGGTCGACACCCGCCTGTTCGGGGTCCTCTCGCTCGCCTTCACCTTCAAGACCGTGGCAGACCCCGGCGCGGGCACGCGCATCGTCTGGTCGCGCTCGCTCGCGTTCCCCGGCCTGCGCCCCGGCGAGCTGCTCAGCCGCCGCACCAGCCTGCCGCGGCGGGCGACGCTGCTGGCTCGCAACGGCAGCGTGCTGGCCGAAAGCCCACCCGGTCCCGCTGCGGTGCTGTCGGCGGAAGCCACTCGCAACTCCCCGCTCGGGAACGTCGCGAACGCCGTCGTCGGCACCGTCGGACCCGTGCCCCCCTCGCGCCGCCTGCAGCTGGAAGAACAGGGCGTGCCGCCCGAAGCGACCGTCGGCCTGAGCGGCCTCGAGCTCGCGCTGGACGATCGCCTGCGCGGCACCCCCGGCGGCGAGCTGCTCGCCGGAGCGCGTCCGCTCGCCCACGCCACGCCCCATCCGGCACCGCCGGTTCGCACCACGGTCTCCCCCACGCTGCAGCAGGCGGCGGTGACCGCGCTCGGCGCCCGCTACGGCGGCGTCGTCGCGATGCAGCCCTCGACCGGACGGATCCTGGCCGTGGCGGGGATCGGCCTCGACGGCCTGCAGCCGCCGGGGTCGACGTTCAAGATGGTCACCACCACCGGCGTGCTCGCCGCCAGGATCGCCACCCCGCACACCGTCTTCCCGTACGCGACGTTCGCCACGCTCGACGGGGTCAGGTTGAACAACGCCAACGGCGAGGAATGCGGCGGGTCGCTGGAACTCGCCTTCGCCGTGTCGTGCAACTCCGTCTTCTCGCCGCTCGGCGTCAAGCTCGGCGCCGCGCGTCTGGTGGCCACCGCCGAACGGTTCGGCTTCAACCACGAGCCGGGCATCGTGGGCGCGTCCGAGAGCACGCTGCCGCCCGCAGGCGAGATCCAGGGGGAACTCGACGTCGGGTCCACCGCGATCGGCCAGGGGGAGGTCCTCGCCACCCCGCTGGAGATGGCGACCGTGGCGGCCACCATCGCCGACGGCGGGCGACGGCCCCAGCCGACGTTCCTCCCTGGCCCCGCCGCCGCGGGCGTGCCGGCGACGAGCGAGTCGGTGGCGCACACCATGCGGCGCCTGATGATCGGCGTGGTGCGTGAGGGAACCGGCACGGCCGCAGCGATCCCGGGCGTGACCGTCGCCGGCAAGACCGGCACCGCCGAACTGAAGACCGCGTGCACCCCCTCCACGTCGAGCTCGGAATCGAGCGTGGAAGCGAGCTCGACGGAAGCTCGCGAAGCGGGCAGGGAAGGCTGTCAGCAGAGCGCCGAAAGCGAAGCCGCCAACACCGACGCCTGGTTCGCCGCATTCGCCCCTGCGCTGCATCCGCGGATCGTCGTGTGCGTGATGCTCGTCAAAGACGGCGCCGGCGGAGCCACCGCCGCGCCCGTCGCCCGCGAAGTGCTAGAAGCGGCGCTGGGCGAACACTAAACGTCGAGCTCGGCCGTGGCCGATTCGCTCGGGTCTTCCGGGTCGACGATCTTCAGCTCCAACGGCCGGTTGTCGAGCGAGACGACCTGGATCTTGTAGAGCAGCACCAGGCCCTGAGCCGGATCGTCGTCGGCGATCGTGCCCGGCAGCGGGATCTGGTTTTTGGCCGGGACCATGCCGGCGCGGTAGGCGAACTGGTTGCCTTCGCCGGGCAGAATCGGCGTGTAGCTGTTTTCCTGGGTGTCGGTGATCGTCAGGCTGCTCGCCGCCGGGTATTCCTGGTTGGAGTTGTTGTAGACCTGCATGAACACCGCGAACCACTCCTGGCCGGGTTCGAGCTTGCGCTCGGCCGCGGTGAGCCCCTGCAGGTAGGTGGCGTCTTCGCTGTTGGCGGGGTTCAGCTCGCGCGAGAGCTGAACCTCGTAGACGAGCGGCCCGACGTTCAGGTACGGCGCGTTGGCGCCCGACTCGCCGGCGTAGGTGCCGGTCGTGACCCGCGTGTGGGAGTCGCCGCACGCGCTCAGGGCGAGCACGGCGAGCAACGCGGGCAGGGCTAGCGGGAACTTGCGCAGGCGGCTGGACATGCGACGCGGCAGTCTATCCACCGGCGACCGTGACGCGATGGCCGCGGCCCTCCCCGCGCTCGAGGATCTCCCGCAGCCTGTGCATCGCGCGCCGGTTCTTGCGCCGCAGCCAAGTGCGCGCGCCGAGCCCCTCCATCAGCCGGTCGGACAGCGTCGCCGGCACGGTCTCCAGCGTGAACTGCACGCGCGTCGAGCCCGCGGCCGCCGGGTCCAGGGCGTAGACGCCGAGCGTGCGGATGCGGTTGTTCTTGCCCGTGCGGCCGACCTCGACGATCCGGTGCGGGCGCTGCACCTCGGCGAACGTGACGTCACCCCAGCTGAAGCGGTTGCCGGGAGCCTTCACGCGGAAGCGCGCGCCCGCGCCCGCGCCGACGGAGTCGATCCGCGTCAGATGCCAGTCCACCAGATAGTGGTCGGTGAACTCCGGGTGGTTGGCGATGTCCTGGAGGTAGTCGAACACCTGCTCGCGCGGGGCGGATACGACTATCGACACGGTCACCGGGTCCATGGCGAGCGGGAGTCTATTGACAGGCCGGTCCGCACGGGGCCGTATGGCCCTCCGTGCAGCGGAGCGCGTATTGCCATCGTTATACGCTCAGTTCAAGCAGAACGCACGTCCACGAGCCGCGCTACTAGGCCGCGCGCGCGGTGAGACGCACGGCGTGGCCGTGCTCGCAGTGCCTGACGATCTCGCTGGCCACCGGGGCTTCGCCGCGGCCGGGACGGCACAGCTCGCACACGATCCGGTGCTCGCGCCCCGCGTACAGGTGGACCTGCTCGCCGGTCAACGGCGTGCGCCCGCAGTCTGCGCAGCAGTCGCGGTTGGCCTCCAGCGCACCGAGGCCACGCCGCAGCAGCACGCGCTCGAGCTGCTCGACATGGGTTGACGGCGAGGCCATGATCGTTCGGATTTCGCCGCCGCGCGCTCCGCTCCTGCCGCTGGGTCGCCGATCCCGCGCGGCCATTTGCGCGGGCCGCCGCACGGGTAGCTCAGCGGCTGAAGGCCGCACCTGCAGCCCCACCAGAACGCACCGGGACTCCCCTCGCGATACGATTATCCAGAACTCCGGGCGGGCTTGACAGCCTTGTTATGATCGCCACAAGTTTCCCCCGACCAGCAGCATCGCTTCCCCGGCAGCGACACCCGGCAGCAACTCATAGGGAGGAGCACAGCATGGACTCACTTACCTCGGGCACCTTCGTCGGAGCCGGTTCGTTCCGCTGCGCCCGCTGCGACTACACGCTGACGCTCACCAGCTCGGACATGCTCCCCGACTGCCCCGGGTGCGGGGGCCGGGAGTTCGTTCGCGCCTCCCTGTTCAGCACCGAGCGCATCCCCGCTGGCGCGGGCGCCGGCGACGTGGAGAGCAGCGAAGGGACGCTCGTGCAACCCCCCGCTCCCGGCCGGGACATCCGGCTGGCCGAGGCCAGGGAGCTGATCGAGCAGCCGGGCGAGTACCTCTGCTACGAGGAGAACGGCGAGCAGCGGACGGTCGCGCTGACGCGCGAGTGGACCCGCATCGGGCGCAGCCTGGCCGCCGACCTGCGCTTCGACGACCCGACCGTGTCCCGCCGCCACGCGCTGATCGTGCGCCACCCCGACGGCGTGCGCCTGCTCGACGATCGCAGCCTAAACGGCGTGTTCGTCAACGGCGCCCGCGTCGACGGCAAGGCGCTGCAGGACGGCGACGAGATCATCGTCGGGCGCTACCGCCTCGCGTTCGTGAGCGTGCCGGCGAGCCCCGACGCGCAGCAGGAGCGCGTCGCGGAGACCTCGCTGCACAGCATCGGCTGAGGCGCCCGCAGCGATTCGCGCCGCGGCCGCCCACCGGCGCGCGCCGACGCGTAGTATCGCTACGACGATGGCTCACACGATCGCTGTGCTCTCGCAGAAGGGCGGCACCGGCAAGACCACCACGGTGCGCACGCTCACCGACGTGCTGAGACGCAGCGGCGTGCGCACGCTCGCGGTCGACCTCGACCCGCAGGGCAACCTCTCGGACTACTTCGACCTGCCACCCGACGTCGAGCCCACGATCGCCGATGTGCTCTCCTCCCGCACGCGCGTGGCGGACGCGGTGCACGAGGACATCATCCCCGCCAACCTGAGCCTCGCCGAGGCCGAGCTGATGCTGGGCGGCAAGATGGGCCGCGAGCTCACGCTCAGGCGCGCGCTCGAGCCACTGGCCGACTCCTACGACGTGATCCTGATCGACTGCCCGCCGTCGCTGGGGCTGCTCACGGTCAACGCGCTGGTGGCCGCCGATCGCGCGCTGATCACCGCCGAGGCCCAGTACTTCGCGCTGCAGGGGGTCGAGCAGGCGATGGAGGTGGTGGAGCTGGCGCGCGACAGCCTCAACCCGCAGCTGTCGCTGCTCGGCGTGCTGCTCAACCTCGCCGACATGCGCACCGTCCACTCGCGCGAGGCGCTCGTCTCGCTGAAGGAGCGCTTCGGCGATCAGGTCTTCGACTCGGTCATCCGCACATCGATCGCGTACGCCGAGTCGGCCGAGCGGGCGCGCTCGATCCTCGACCATCGCCCCGACCTCGGCGCCGACTACCTGGCGCTCGCCGCCGAGGTGCTCGAGCGCCTGCAGGGCCTGCCCGGCGCAGGCGAGCGGCTCGCCCAGCTCGCAGGCAGCTCCTAGAGCGCGTCCACGTAGGCGCCCTGCAGCTCGAACGACACGCGCAGCAGCTTCGCCCAGCCGTCGATCTCCGGGGCGAGCGCCTCGGCGACGGCGCCCGTCTGCTCGTAGAAGCACCACACCAGCACCGTCGGGCCCGCGCCCGAGATCGTCGCCCCCAGCGCCCCCAGCTCGCGCGCGCGGCACGCCAGCTCGAACGAGCGCGGGAACAGACTCGCGCGCTGGCGCTGGTGCAGCCGGTCGTGCAGGCCGCGCGCGAGCAGATCCCAGTCGCCCAGCGCGAGGCCGAGCGTCAGCAGGGCCGCGTGCGCGACGTTGAAGACGGCGTCCGCCACCGGCACCTGCGCCGGCAGCGCCGCGCGCGCGGCGCGCGTGCGCACCGCCTGCTCGGGCACCACCGCGAGCGCCTCCAGACCCGTCGGCGGGTCGAACCTCGCGGCCTGGCCGTCGGCGCACACGACGAAGCCGCCGTACAGCGCCGCCGCGACGTTGTCTGGATGACCCTCCAACTCGCTCGCCAGCGCCAGCAGATCGGCGTCCAGCTCGAACAGGTGGTCGGCCGCCATCAGCCCGGCGACGATCGCCGCCGCGCTCGATCCCAGGCCGCCCGCCAGCGGAATCTCCGACTTGATCCTGAACGTGAAGCCGTCGGCGGGATGCAGCCGCTCGAACGCCCGCACGCACAGGTTCTCGCGCCCGGAGGACACCGCCAGATCCGTCTGCACCGCGAACTCGCCCGTCTCCTCCACCTCGAGCTCCAGCGCCAGCGCCAGCGCCGCGGCCATGCAGTCGAACCCGGGTCCCAGGTTGGCCGAGGACGCGGGCACGCGCACGACCCTTCTACGAATCACCCAGCACCGCTTCCTCCAGCGGCCCGATCTCCACGGGGCATGGGATCACCCTGCCGTCGTTGTGGGCGATCGCCGTCTCCGGGTCCTTCAGGCCGCGACCGGTGAGCACGCACACGACCTGCTCCGCGCCATCGGCGCCGTACTTGAGCAGGCCGGCGACCGACGCCGCCGAGGCGGGCTCGCAGAACATGCCTTCCTTGGAGGCGAGCAGCCTGAACGCGGCGAGGATCTCGCTGTCGGTGACCGAGCGGATCGAGCCGCGCGAGTCCCTCGCCGCGGCCATCGCGTCCTCCCAGCGGACGGGGTTGCCGATGCGGATCGCGCTGGCCACGGTTTCCGGGTGCGCGACCGGATGGCCGAGCACGAGCGGGGCTGCGCCCTCGGCCTGGAAGCCGAACAGCTTCGGTGCCGCGCCCACCTCGCGAAAGCCGCGCCAGTAGGAGGTGATGTTGCCGGCGTTGCCGACCGGGATGCACAGCGCTTCCAGCCCGCCTTCCAGGCCCTCGTGGATCTCGAACGCCGCGGTCTTCTGGCCTTCGATGCGGTATTCGTTGACGGAGTTCACGAGCACGATCGGGTGGGAGTCGGTGAGCTCGCGCACGAGCGTCAGCGCCTGGTCGAAGTTCCCCTCCAGGACGATCACGCGCGCGCCGTGCATGAGCGTCTGCGCCAGCTTGCCCTGCGCGATCTTGCCCTCGGGAACGATCACCGCACAGGTGATTCCCGCGCGCGCCGCGTAGGCCGCGGCGCTGGCGGCCGTATTGCCGGTGGACGCGCAGATCACCGCCTTGGCTCCTTCTCGCACCGCGGCCGAGACCGCGCACGTCATCCCCCTGTCCTTGAACGAGCCGGTCGGGTTGGCGCCCTCGAGCTTCAGGCGCACGGTCGCCCCGACCATCTCCGAGAGCACCGGCGCGCGCAACAGCGGCGTCGAGCCCTCCTGAAGGCTGACCAGCGGGTCGCCGGGCGCGAACGGGAGGCGGTCGTGGTAGCGCTCGATCAGCGGCACGTGGATGCCGGAGAACGCCGCCCCCTCGACCGTGGGCAGTGGTGCTGCGGTCGGCTCGCTCATACAAACTCCTCTTCGATCACACGAATTGTCCGGGGCGCCGAGCGCACGAAGTCGAAGCCCCCGAGCCGGTCGATCGCCGCGCGCATGCTCGACTCGAGCACCGGGTGGGTGACCATCACCAGGCGGGCATTCTCCCCCAGGCCCCGCTGCACCACCGATTTGATCGACACGCCCTGCTCGCCGAGCGCCTGCGTCACCGCCGAGAGCACCCCCGGGCGGTCGGCCACGTCCAGGTGCACGTAGAAGGCGTTCTCGACGTCCTCCACCAGGCGCAGCGCCAGCGGCGGCGCGGGTGGCCGCGCGCCGCCGGTCATCACGCTCACGACGTCGCCCAGCACTGCGCTCGCGGTCTGCCGACCGCCGGCGCCCGGGCCGGACATCGTGATCTCCGTGATCGGCTCGGATTCCACTGTCACCGCGTTGAACGGTCCCGACACCGACGAGAGCGGGTGCCCGGCGTACAGGAACGCGGGGTGGACGCGCACCGACAGCCCGCCGTCGCGGCGCTCGGCGGTGCCGATCAGCTTCAGGCCGAGGCCGAGCTCGCGGGCGTACTCGAGATCGTCGGCGTGCAGGTGCTCGATGCCTTCGTAGCGCACGTCGCTCAGGTGCACCGGCGTGCCGAACGCCAGCCGCGCGAGGATCGCCATCTTCGCCGCCGCGTCGCGGCCCGAGACGTCGTCGCTGGGGTCGGCCTCGGCGTAGCCGATGCGCTGCGCCTCCGCGAGCGCCTCGGCGTAGGTCGAGCCGGCGGTCATCTCGGTGAGGATGAAGTTGGTCGTGCCGTTGACGATCCCGTGGATGCGCTCGATCGGCGTGGCCGACAGCGACTCCTCGAGCACGCGCACGACCGGCACCACCCCCGCCACCGCCGCCTCGAAGCGCAGGCGCACGCCGTGCTCGCGGGCCGTCTCGAACAGCTCCTCGCCGTACTGGGAGAGCAGCTGCTTGTTCGCGCTGACCACGTCCTTGCCGGCGCGCATCGCCCTCAGCAGGTATTCGCGCGCGGGCTCGATCCCGCCGATCACCTCTACGAGCAGATCGGCGCCGGCCAGGATCTCCTCGAAGTCGCCCCGCGTGCGCGTCAGCACCCCGCTGACCACCGGTCTGCGGCCGTTGAAGCGCTCGATCTCCGCGGCGCGCTCCTCGAGCAGCACCGCGAAGGCCGAGCCGACCGTGCCGTGGCCGAGCAGGCCGACACGGAACGGAGTCCCACCCCCGGCCCCCGCTCCGCCCGCGCCGCCGGGTGCCGTCGGGGCGCTAGCGGACATCGCGCGCCGTCAGGTCCTCGTAGCTCTCGCGCCTGACCACGACGCGCGCGTCACCGTCCCGGCAGAAGACCACCGGCGGCCGCGGCACGCCGTTGTAGTTGTTCGCCATCGCGTAGCCGTAGGCGCCCGTGGCAGGCGTCACGATCACGTCGCCCGTTCGCGGGTCCTCCAGCAGCGCCTCGCGCAGGATCACGTCGCCCGACTCGCAGTGCTTGCCCGCGAGCACGCACTCGGTGCTCTCGCCGAAGCGGTCCGCCACATGCGCCTCGTAGGAGGCGCCGTAGAGCATCGGGCGCATGTTGTCGGACATGCCGCCGTCGACGGCCACCCAGCGCGAGACGTTCTGCTTGACGCTCTCGACCGTGTACAGCGTCACAGCCGCGTTCGCGCACAGCGCCCTGCCGGGCTCGATCAGCAGGCGCCTGTCGGGCCCCATGCCCTGGGCGTGCGCCGACTCGACGAGCGCGCCGACGTACTCCTCGATCGACGGCGGCGACGGCTGATTCTCGGTGTAGGGCACGCCCAGCCCGCCGCCGAGGTCCCACACGGGAAACTCGCCCAGCTTCGCGAGCTCGCCCGCCTCCCGGCGAAAGGGCTCCAGGCCGAGCAGCTGCGAGCCGATGTGCGCGTGCAGCCCCTGCAGCGACAGCCCTTCCACGGCCCGCAGGCGCGCGATCGCCTCGCCCGCCTGCGCCATCGAGAAGCCGAACTTCGAGTCGGCCTGACCTGTCGAGATCTTCTCGTGGGTCTCGCCCCTGACGTCAGGCGTGACGCGCACGAGCACCGGCTGGCCGGCGTCGCGATCCGCCAGCGCGCCCTCGGCCACGAGCGCCGCCAGGCGGTCGATCTCGTCGAAGTTGTCGACCACGATCAGGCCCACGCGATGGCGCAGCGCCATGCGCAGCTCGGCCTCGGACTTGGCGTTTCCGTGGAGCACGACGCGCTCCGGGCGAAAGCCCGCCGCGAGGGCCACGTGCAGCTCGCCCCCCGACGCGACGTCGCACCACAGCCCCTCGCTCGCGAACAGCGCGAGCACGGCGGTGCAGGGGAACGCCTTGGACGCGAACACCACGTGGAAGTCCTCGTGGCCGGCCTCGCGACCGGCCTGCACGAACGCCCGGGCGCGCGCGCGCAGGTCGTCCTCCGCGACCACGTACACGGGGGTGCCGAACTCGCGCGCCAGCTCGATCGTGTCGCACCCGCCGACCTCCAGGCGCCCGCGCTCGTTGAGGCGGCTGCCCATGGGAAAGACCGGAGACAGGCTCGTGCTGGTGGCCATCGCCGCTGATTATCGCCTGCCGGCTGGGGAGTTCGTCGGATGGCCTGGGAACCTGAGCGACGTTCCGAGGCTGTTGGCGGTGCTCGACAGTCCGCGGGCCGAGCGGATCGCGGAGGGATCGCCTCGCTTTGGCAGCCGAAACGAGAAGGAGTTCAGGCGGTATGCGCCTCGGCCGCTGCTGCGCCAGCGGACGCTGCTCGCTCTGCGCTCCCGTTGTCGGCCTCGCGCATCATCTCGATCGCTCGACGGGCACCTTGGGAGAGCAGCATCGCGCTTTCGGCTACGTCGCGATTGAACTCCGGGGTGGTCTCCACGAGCCGGTCTCCGCAGACCGTGTGAGCGCGGTTGAGCGTCTTCCGGAACACAGCTCGTTGTTGCAGCACCAGGGCGGTGGGTCGATGCGGCTCTCAGGCATCATCTGGAGCTTCGCGGAGGTAGTGGGCTCGGTTGAACGGCTGCTGCACAGCATCCGGCGAGGAGAGGAAATGGGCGAGCGCGTTGACCATCTGGCCGATGACGCCCCCGCCTCGGTGACGGTTGAAGGGTGGGTTGAGCGCGTAGAGCAGCCCATGATGGGCTTGGCCGCGGTTCTCCCAGCCGCGTCTGGCCTGCTCGTAGTCCGCGATGTTGTCGGTGACGATCGCACGGCTGTCGTCCTGCGCGCGCGCAAAGACCTCATCGTCGCTGATCCCGGCGTAGTGCCCTGCGTACGCTGGCTCGCTGATCGCGATCACGTCGAATCCGCGCTTGCGCAACTCGAGCGCGATCGTCGGCGTCCACATCTCGTCTAGCAGCAGCCTCACGCCGCGGATTGCGTGGGTGAAGACCCAAGAACGTGCCGCAGCCGCTCGGCTGCCTCCTCGTCCATTTGGATGCGGTCGTCGATCTCGCCCGGATAGGCGGCGTAGTAGCTCGCTGCCAGTTCCACCGCACTGCGGTCGAGGCCGCTGATATGCGCGACTGACTCGATCGGGTCAGTCGCGCCCTCCTCGGTGGCCGCCTTCAGATCGCGGGCTATCTCCCAGACGTCGGGGCCGCCGATGAGGCCGGCCCGCCTGCCGGTGGGGCCCGAGCGGAAGACGATCCCGGGGAGCTCTTCGATCCGCAAGCCCTCCTCGATCAGACGCTCCGCCACCCGTGCCTTCGACTCGCCAAGGCGTTCGCTGCGGGCGTCGAGCAGATCGACGAGTTCCGCAGAGAACCGTGCGGAAAACGACTTCGTGCGCTTGGCCCGTGGCATCGTCATTTCTCCTGTTCAAGACTTTGTCATGCAACGTAGCACAAATGCAGCACGTAGTAAGGGCGGCCAGCGGGGAGGTGCAGCGTTCTGTGGATAGCAGCGCGACATCCGTCTTGCGTCCATGCAGAAGTCGCACGGATTGCCGCACCCACCACACAAGACGCACCTTGCGACGGGCTACGCGGCGAGCTGACCGGCGTTCAGCCCAAGCTCGTCCCGCAGCCAGCTGACATCCGACCAGGGAGCGCCGTCCCGGCGGGCGCGCTCGGCGCGGTTCTCGATCCGGCGCAGCAACAGCTCGAGCTCGCGGTGCCGCCCATTGCGCGCAGCCTCGCGCGGTGCGTGGCCTCCGAGCAGCTCGAGCGGCTCGCCCAACCAGCGGCGGTAGTGGTCGTTGAGGAGTTCGTGCTCGAGGTCGTCGGCTTCCGCCACAGTCAGTCCCGGCGGCGGCTCCCGCCTGTGGGGCGCACGGTCACGCCTGCGTGAGGAGCGGTCCGGTTCGAGTGGCAGGATGGTTCGCTCGCGCCGCTCGGCGAGCGCCCCGAGGCGCCGCTCGATGAGCTCGGTCGCCGAATCGAGCCTCGCCTCGGAGACCGCCGTGCATCGCAGCTCATCGCCGGTCAGCTCGAACGTCGCCAGGCACACTCGCCCGGGCAGTCCGGTGAGGCTGCTCTCGAAGCGCAGCGCCCCGGCCGGCAGCGGCGTGTCGGACGTGCACAGCTGCTCACGGGGCACGGTCCACTGAATCGCCTCCCCCGATCCGTCTTCGCTCTCACCCACCCATGCCAGCTCCGGCGGGTCGTCCAGAAGTTCGAGCGCGGCCGCGGCGTCCGTGATCCGCCAGCTCGCTCGGCCGTCGACGATCGGGTCGCCCTCCGCGGTGAAGAAGCTCGGCTCGACACGACGGCCGGCGGGCACGAAGCGCATCAGCTCGAGCGCGGCAGCGCGAAACACGCGATCGCTGCCGGCGGGAATCCGGTATGCGCGTGCGAGGCGCTCGAGCTCGGCGAGCAGATCGGGCTCCTCGTCGGGCTTGTAGAACAGCGCGGGGCCCCACAGCGAAGGGATCCAATCATCATCCATCATGCGGCAGAGCAGGATGTCCCAACGCGTCGCGTCGCGCGAGACATCACCGCTGCGCACGCGCACAACCGCTCCGCTGAGCACGTCCTCGAGCTCGATCCAGCGCCCCGCCTCAGCGCTGCACACGCGCTGCAGGCTCAGGCGTGCCGCGGCGATCCGCGCGGCCACGGCCCGCTCGTGCGCATCCACCTCTGGGCGCGCGGCATAGCGCTCTGCCGGGGTCTCTCCGCTGGCGAGCTCTCGATCCGAGCAGAACCAGGTGGCGAAGATCACCAAGTCGCGGTCATCGAACTCGGGCTCGGGACCCGCGAAGCGCTCCAGGGCCTCCTTCAGATCATCCGGGAACTGTGTCGCCGCCCACGTTGAGATGCGTTTGCCGACGGCATCCTCAAAGCGCGCCATCGCGCGCTCGCGGCTCTCGGCCGCCAGGCAACAGCGCTTGTGCTTCAGGCCGCTGCCGCAGGGACACGGAGCGTTACGCGAACATGCTCCCATCAAAGCCGAGCTTACGATCCACAGCGGATGGAAGCGAGGCGACCATGAGCGTCACCCCGTCGCCGGGCGCAGCCCGGCGACGCCGCCGCGACGAGCCATCGCCGCGAGCCACACGAGCCCGATCGCCATCAGCGCGACGCTCTCGACCTGCGGCGCGGTCAGCCCCACGAGCACCTCCTTGTTGCGGCGGATGAACTCGACGAGGAAGCGCTCGAGCCCGCTGCCGACGAGGTACAGCGCGAACACCACCCCCGGGCGCACGCGGTCGCGCAGCTGCCACAGCAGGTAGGCGAGCAGGCACATCGTCACCGTCTCGTAGATCGGCGTCGGCTGCACGCGCACGCCCGGCGGCGTCGGGACGGTCCCGTGCGGGTAGCCCATCGCCCACGGCAGGCTCGAGCGGATCCCGTAGTCGCCGTCGCCGGAGACCTGGCAGCCGATGCGCCCGATCGCGTAGCCGAGGGCGAGCGCCGTGGCGCACATGTCGAACATCCGCAGTTCCAGCGCATCGCGCCAGCGCATCCAGGCCAGGACGCCGATCGCGCCGCCGATCGCGCCGCCGTACCAGACGAGGCCCGAGCCGGAGAAGATGCTCCCGAGCAGGTCGTGCTTGACCTGACTGTAGTTCTGGATCACGAAGTACCCGCGCGCGCCGATCACCCCCCCGAGCAGCGCCGCGAACGTGATCTCGTACGCCCAGTCGACGGGCCTGTCCAGCTCGCGCAGCCGGCGTGCGACGACGCAGCCGCATGCGAGGAAGCCCAGCGCGAACATCACGCCGAACGTCTTGATCGAGATGCCCAGGATTTCGATTTCGGGCTTCATCGCAACCGGGCGCGGGACATGGCAAGGGGCATCGTTCGCGGCCGAACTCTAGGGCACCCGCAGCTCCTTCTGCGACAATCACGCACATGGCTACACGGCGATCCAGCTTCGGCAAGGACACGGGCCTGCAGGCGCGGATGGTGTTGACGATGTTCCTGCTGGGGCTCGTGTACGTGGTGTTCGTCGGCGCCCTGTTCGCGGCCGGCGCCGCCGCCGGCCTGATCGTGGTCGTCGCCGTGGTCCTGCTGCTCGTGCAGCTGTTCGGCTCGGACAAGATCGCGATGGCCACGATGGGCGTCAAGGAGGTCTCGCCGGCGCAGGAGCCAGAGCTGCACGGGATCATCGAACGGCTGTGCGTGCAGGCCGATCTGCCCAAGCCGCGCGTGTGCGTGATGGAGACCTCGATGCCCAACGCGTTCGCGATGGGCCGCTCCAAGAAGTCGACGAGCGTGTGCGCCACCCGCGGAATCCTCGACATGCTCTCGCCCGCGGAGCTCGAAGGGGTGATGGCCCACGAGCTCACGCACGTGATCAACCGCGACGTGATGGTGATGACGCTGGCGAGCTTCTTTGCGACGCTCGCGTCGCTGATCATCCAGTTCACGATCTTCTTCGGCGGCGGCTTCGGCGGCGGCTACGGG
>JBKQHH010000191.1:0-31386 GCA_052148875.1 Solirubrobacteraceae bacterium | reverse complement strand
CCGTCGCGCTCGCGCAGCGTCAGCCAGAAGGCGGCGAAGCTGAGGAACGTGGTGAACACGTGGCTGAACAGCATCTGCGAGAACGGCAGCACGATCGTGCCCAGGCCGAGGATCACCGCCGTCGCGGCGCCGTAGCCGGGCGGGAAGCGCTCGGCCACGCGCCACACGAGCAGCAGAAGCAGCAGTCCGGGCAGCACGTTGCCCCACAAGCCGATCAGGTAGATCATCTCGTCGCCCGGATGATCCGGCGGCGCCACGTGCGCGTCCGTCCACGATTCGGCGTGCACGAGGTTGAGCGCGTCGTAGAACGGCAGGTTGAACAGCGCGAAGCCGGGCGCGCGCGCGGAGTAGTAGTGCCCCTTGTATTTGACCTTGTCGCCCGTGTTCGCCTGATACCGGTCGATCGTCGTCTGGTCGTCGTTCAGCGCGCGGACCAGGTCGTAGTGGGAGGCCTGGTTCCAGGAGAAGCTCTGGATCATCACGGCGGATGCCAGGCCCACCAGCAGGACCGCCGCCAGCGCCAGCCGTTTGCGCGTCATCAATCGGTGCCGTGCAGGGCCTTGGGCCCTGGTCCGATCTCGTAGATGACGATCGAGCCGACCTGCCGTCGCGTGATGCCCAGGCCCGCGATCGGCTTGCGGGCCGCGGCGGCGGGGTCGGGCGGCTCGGGAACCACCCAGCCCTGCTCGGGCGGCAGGCCCTCCGGCAGCACCGTGTGCAGCACGACCGTGCGGATGCCGTAGAAGCGCAGCTTCTCGACGCTGGCCCTGTCGGGGAAGCCGTTCATGCCGCCGCGCAGGTCGTCCTCGGCGGGGATGTCGAAGGTGCTCTCACCGTTGGCGATGTTGGGGAAGCCGTTCGTCGAGAAGTACTGCCAGACGCGGTCGAGGGCTCCATCGGTGGGCAGGTCGAGGATCGGGCCGGGGAGGCCGACCTCCGCGCCGGCGGGCTGTGGCACGACCGGATGGCCGAGGTGCCCGGCGCCTTCGCCGAGGATGCCGATCAGCAGCGCGACGCCGAGCAGGGCGGGCAGGCCGACAGCGGGCAGGCCGGGTGCGGACAGGCGCAGCGCGGGCACCCGCAGAGCGGGCCGGCCGCTCGGCGCGCGTCGTCTCGCCCATGACCCGATCCGCTGGACGAGCAGCTGCGCGCCCGCCCCGGCGAGCAGCGCGTAGAAGAGCGTGGCGAGCGTGAAGACCCTGCCCGGCACGCGCACGCCGTCCCAGCCGGGGGCGTAGTCGAAGAGCAGGCGATACGGGTAGCCAGCGCCGGTGAGGCCGAGGCCCATCGCGAGGACCGAGCACGTGACGATCCCCGCGACCAGGCCGATGCGCAATCGTCGCGTGTAGGCGCCGGCCGCGAGTCCGATCAGGGCGAGCGCGAGGATCAGTCCGCCGGGGAAGAACACGCTCTCGTTCTTGGAGTTGACTTTCGCGCGCAGGCCCGCCGTGAGCGAGCCCCACACACGGTTCTCCGAGGAGGCGCCCAGCAGCGCGGCCGGGCCCGACGAGTAGGTCTCTACTTCCTTGAGCGTGCGCTTCGCCGTCGGGTAGAGGGCGGCGACCCTCAGATAGGGCCTCGCCTGGTAGACGGTCATCGCGCCGAGCACGGCCATCCCGATCAGCGTCACGGCCAGCAGGCGGCGGGGGACCAGTGGCCCGCGTGCCGGGCGCGAGGGGGCCTGCGAAGCGGCTGGCGAGCCACCGCTGGGGACGATGCGTCCGCCGGGGCGAGGCTGTGGCTGCGATTGCTCCTCGTCGCGGTGCCACGCCGCGCCCGGGGTCAGGCGGCCGCGCCACCAGTACACGAGCACGACCAGCGCGAGCACGGCGATCAGGTAGGCGTACTGCAGGCCGAGCGTGAAGCCGAGGCTGACCTGCCAGGCGGAGACGAGCCAGCCTGCGAGCACGAGCTTGCGCGAGGAGCGCCGGTAGCCGCGCAGCAGCAGGAACAGCCCGAGCGCCAGCCCGCCGGAGGAGATCACGTGCAGGTGCCCGGCCTCGGTGACGCGGTAGGGCGCGTACGCGAAGGCCAGCCCGGCGGCGGCGGAGCCCAACCGGCGCAGCCCGAGCTCACGCGCGAGCAGGTAGGCGCCGACGAAGCACAGCGACCACGCCCACAGGAACAGGAGGTTGTAGCGGACGAGCGCGGCGATCGTGCCCGAGCCGAAGAACGCGGCGGGGCCGTAGCCGAGCAGCGAGTCCGAGAAGGCGAGGCTGAGCGGGTGCGGGTAGAAGGAGTTGGAGTCGAAGATGTGCAGCGGGTCGTGCAGCATCGCGTGACCGACCCACGCGATCTCCCAGGCGGTGCGCACGGGGTCGCCGAGGTCGGGGGAGATGCGGCTGCCCATGTGCAGCACGAGCGGCCAGCTCGTGAGGATCGCGAGCAGCAGGCTCGCCAGCGCGGCCAGCGCGATCTCGGCGCGAGCGAGGGTCGGCGACGGCGCCCAGCGCCCGCCCCGCCCGCTCGGGCCGGTGGCTGCCTGCGCCTCGATGCGCGCCACGTGATCCATGCCTGCAGGCTCTGCTGATCCGGGTGGCGTGCGCGGTGGGCTGGGAAGACCGGTGCTCATCCGGTGCTCATGGTCGGCTGGTGTTCGGGACCGCGCGGATCGGCGCAGCATACGGGAGCCGCCTGCTGCATTGCGTAGCACCGGCGGTGCGAACTTGTGACATCTCAAACTTGCGCTTTGCGTCAGACTTGGGCCGGTGAGGGTTCTCGTTGTCGGAGCCGGCGGCGTGGGAGCGGCATTCGCCGCGATCGCGCAGCGCCGCGAGTCGTTCACGCAGGTGGTGCTCGCGGACGTGGCGCTCGAGCGTGCGCGTGCGGCCGCCGAGCGCCTCGGCGAGCCCGACCGCTTCGCGGCCGAGCGGGTCGACGCGTCCAGCCGCGAGGAGCTCGTCGAGCTGATCGGCCGCGTGCGGCCGGACGCGGTCCTGAACGCGTGCGACCCGCGCTTCAACGAGCCGATCTTCGGGGCGGCGTTCGACGCGAAGGTCACCTACCTGGACATGGCGATGACGCTCTCTCACCCCCACCCCGAGCGCCCGTACGAGCTGCCGGGGGAGATGCTCGGCGACCTCCAGCTGGCCGAGCACGAGCGCTGGGAGCAGGCGGGCCTGCTGGCGCTGGTGGGGATCGGCGTCGAGCCAGGGCTGTCGGACGTCTTCGCCCGCCACGCGGCCGACGAGCTGTTCTCGGGCATCGAGGAAGTGGGCGTGCGCGACGGCGCCGACCTGGTCGTCGAGGGCTACGACTTCGCGCCGACGTTCTCGATCTGGACAACGATCGAGGAGTGCCTGAACCCGCCGCTGATCTGGGAGCGCGAGCGCGGCTTCTACACGACCGCGCCGTTCTCCGAGCCCGAGGTGTTCGAGTTCCCCGAGGGGATCGGGCCGGTGGAGTGCGTGAACGTCGAGCACGAGGAGGTCGTGCTGATCCCCCGCTGGGTGAGCTGCGAGCGCGTGACTTTCAAGTACGGGCTCGGGCAGGAGTTCATCGACGTGCTGCGGACGCTGCACAAACTGGGCCTGGACTCGACCGAGCCGGTGTCGGTGCGCGGCGCGCAGGTTGCCCCCCGCGACGTCGTCGCCGCGACGCTTCCCGACCCGGCGACGCTCGGCGAGCGCATGAGCGGGCGCACGTGCGCGGGCACGTGGGTGACGGGAACCGGCAAGGACGGACAGCCGCGCTCGACCTACCTGTACCACGTGGTCGACAACGAGACCACGATGCGCGAGTACGCGAGCCAGGCGGTCGTGTGGCAGACGGCGGTCAACCCGGCGGTCGCGCTGGAGCTGCTCGACCGCGGCGAGTGGAAGGGAGCGGGCGTGCTCGGGCCCGAGGCGTTCCCGCCGGGGCCTTTCCTCGAGCTGCTCCGGGAGTACGGGTCACCGCATGGGCAGGTGGAGGTGCCGCAGGCCTGACGGGCCAGGCGGTGTAGGCCCTTGTAAAGCTGCCGCAATGTCCTCCGCATCGGACGACAAGTTCTTGTCGCGACGGAGGGAGTCTTACGGTAGTACGTTATACTATCGCCATGAGTAAGCGACTGCAGGTGGTGGTCGGAGACGAGGAGCTCGAGGGTTACGCCCGCACGGCGGAGGCGGTGGGGCTGACGATGTCCGAGTGGGTGCGCCAATCACTCCGCGCCGCCGAGCGTGAGGTTTCGACCGGCGATGTCGAGGCCAAGCTTGCAGCCATACGCAAGGCGGCGAGCTACAACTTTCCGATTCCCCCCGACATCGACACGTTGCTCGCCGAGATGGAGGCGGGACGTCTGGCAGAAATCGAGGCAGGAATGCCGGGCGCGGGTGACGTTTGATCTTCGTCGACTCGAACGTCCCGATGTACATAGTCGGGGTCGACCATCGTCGCAAGGTTGACGCGCAGCGCGTGCTCGAGAGGCTGGCCAGCGAGCGTCGCATGTTGGTAACCAGCAGCGAGGTCTTCCAGGAGCTCCTGCACCGCTACGTATCCAGCGGCCGCCGCGACGCGATCGAGCCTGTGTTCGACGCCCTGCGAGAGATCGTCGACGACGTGTTCGCGGTCGAGGAGGCCGATGTGCTCGCTGCCAAGGG
Source organism: Solirubrobacteraceae bacterium (assembly GCA_052148875.1). GTDB lineage: Bacteria > Actinomycetota > Thermoleophilia > Solirubrobacterales > Solirubrobacteraceae > Palsa-744. The sequence continues at coordinate 26,809 of JBKQHH010000191.1, read as the reverse complement.
TCTGGTCCACGCGCACCCGAGGCTGTCCGCGCGTGATGCCGTCCACGCCGCGGTGATGCGACGCCGCCAGATCACGGAGATCCTGAGCTTCGACAGCGGGTTCGACGAAGTCGCGGGAATCAAGCGGCTTCCCGTGTCTCAGCCAGACGGCTGAGGTCGCCACCGCCCATGCAGCGTGAAGTGATCTCACACGACGCGCGGACTTCCCTGCCCGCGCGTCGTGTCCCCCTGTCGAGGTCTCTGCCCCCGGCCTCAGAAGTCCACGCGGGCCGGCACGGGCCCGGTCGGCGGCGCCTGGTCGAGCAGGTGCGCGGGCGCGGTTTCGGTCTTGCGCGAGAAGTACTCGCGGAAGTACGGCCGGGAGGCGAGCATGATCAGGAAGCCGAGGACCATGCCGCCGATGCCCAGCCACAGCGGCAGCGTGATGTGGAGGATCGGCTTGGATGAGACGTTTTCCGCGTGGCCGTAGTAGATCGCCGCCTTGATGCCGACCCCCCACAGGATCAGGCCGCCGATCAGCGGCCCGAGCCCCAGCAGGAAGAACTTGCGCACGCTCTCCGTCAGCTCGCGACGGAAGTACCAGCCGCAGGCGACCCCGGTGAAGCCGTAGTAGAAGCAGATCGGAAAGCCGATCGCGGTGATCGAGTCTTCGAGGACGCTTTCCGAGAGCAGCAGCAGCGGGACTGTGATGGCGATCGACAGCAGGCCGAAGCCGAGCGTCGAGACGGTCGGGGTCAAATAGCGTTTGTGCATGCGCGAGAGCAGCGATGTGACCGCTTTCCAGTGCGCCATCGAGAGCGTCGTGCGGGCGGTCGGGAGGATGGTCGTCTGGGTCGAGGCCGACGCGGACGTGAGCACGGTGATGATCAGCAGCTTGTCCAGCGTGCCGCCGAGCACGCCTTTGCCGAGCGCGTTGAGGACGTCGCTCTGGTTGGCTTCGCTGGTCAGGAAGCCGGTGCCGTGGAAGCCCTGCGAGGCCGCGGAGACCAGCACGTAGATCAGCAGCAGCAGCAGCGTCGATACGATGGCGGCCTTGCCCGGGCCCTCGGCGGGATCCTCGGACTCCTCGTTGACCGCGACGCCCGAGTCCCAGCCCCAGTAGATGAACACCCCCAGCAGGATCGCGTCGAGCAGGTCGCCGAACTTCATCGCGAACGGGTTGAACCAGGACAGCGACGGCTTGATCGAGCCGCTCGGCGGGTGGCTGCCGTAGATCTTGACGAACGCGACGACGGAGAACAGCGCGAGGATGAAGACCTCGATGCCCAGCAGCGCCTGCTGGATGCGCGCGGAGAGCTCGATGCCGCGGTAGCAGATCCACGTCATCAGCCCGATCCACACGATCGCGCCGATGATGATTGCTGCTTTTGAGTTTCCGAGTTCGGTGAAGCCGAAGAGCTTGAACGTGTAGATCGCCGCGATGTCAGCCAGCGAGGCCATGACGATCACGTCCGCCAGGAAGATCGCCCAGCCGTTCATCCAGCCGGTTATGGGCCCCATCGCGCGCGTGACCCACGCGAACGTGGTGCCGGCGTCGGGGTCGACGCGGTTGAAGTATTTGTACGCGGACGCCACGAGCAGCATCGGCACGAACGACACGAGCAGCACCGCCGGGGCGTGCACGCCGACGCCTTTGACGGCGACGACGAACCCGAGCGTCGCCGCGAGCGAGTACGCGGGCGCGGTCGAGGCGACGCCGATGACGATGTTCGAGAGGTAGCCGATGGCTCCCTCTTTCAGGCCCTTGTAGGCGACCTGCGAAGACGCCGGGGCTCCGGTGGCGGAGGGGGACTCGATGGCCATCAACGGCTCCTCTCGTGGGATGCGGCGGACACGGCGCGCTCTCGTGGCAAAGGTACGGTCCAAGGCGGCGGACGCGCAATGGGCGCGATCCCCAAAACGTCCACATGGAATTGGACAAGTCGTACAATGGCCTGGGAACTTGTTGACCACGCGGCGCATTGAGCGGCATATGGCGAGCGGTTAGCGTTGTCCTCAGTGTCTAGTCAGCGATAGAGAAGGCGGTCTTCGATGTCCGGTGATCTCCAAGAGCAGGCCAAGCGGCACCTGTGGATGCACTTCACGCGCATGGGCTCCTACGCGGAGCCCGACCACGAGGTGCCGGTGATCGTGCGCGGCGAGGGCTGCTACGTGTACGACGAGCACGGCAAGCGCCACCTGGACGGCCTCTCGGCGCTGTACTGCGTGAACATCGGCCACGGTCGCCCGGAGCTCGGCGAGGCGGCGGCCGCGCAGTCCAAGGAGCTGGCGTTCTACACGAACTGGAGCTATGCGCACCCGCGCGCGATCGAACTGGCCACACGCGTGGCGGGGCTGGCGCCGGGGAACCTCAACCGCGTGTTCTTCACCTCCGGCGGCTCGGAGGCGGTCGAGTCGGCGTGGAAGCTCGCGAAGGCATACCACGCGGCGATGGGCGAACCACGCCGGCACAAGCTGATCGCGCGCAACCTCGCCTACCACGGCACCTCGATGGGCGCCCTGTCGGCGACCGGCCTGACGCCGCTGCGCGTGCCGTTCGAACCGCTGACGCCGGGCGGCGTGCACGTGCCGAACACGAACTCCTACCGTTGGCAGGAGGACCGCGACCCGCTGTGGGCGGCGGACGCGATCGAGGAGGCGATCGAGTTCGAGGGCCCGGAGACGGTCGCGGCGGTGATCCTCGAGCCGGTGCAGAACGGCGGCGGCTGCTTCGTGCCGCAGGACGGCTACTTCCAGCGCGTGCGCGAGATCTGCGACCGCCACGGCGTGCTGCTGATCTCCGACGAGGTGATCTGCTCGTGGGGCCGGCTGGGCTACTGGTTCGGGTGCGAACGCTTCGACTACCAGCCCGACATGATCACCACCGCCAAGGGCATCAGCTCGGCGTACGTGCCGCTGGGGGCGCTGATCGCGGGCGACCACATCGCCGAGCCGTTCCTGCACGGCAAGGCGGCGTTCAACCACGGCTTCACGTTCGGCGGGCACCCGGTTGCGTGCGCGGTGGGGCTGGCGAACATCGAGATCATGGAGGACGAGGACCTGTGCGGCAACGTGCTCGCCAACGAGGGCGCGTTCCGGGAGATGCTGGACGGCCTGCGCGATCTGCCGATCGTGGGCGACGTGCGCGGCGCGGGCTACTTCCAGGCGATCGAGCTGGTGAAGGACAAAGACACGAAGGAGACGTTCGACCACGAGGAGTCCGAGCACCTGCTGCGCGGCTTCCTCTCCGGCGAGCTCTACCAGCGCGGGTTGATCTGCCGGACCGACGACCGCGGCGATCCGATCGTGCAGCTCTCGCCGCCGCTGATCGCCGGCCCCCAGCAGTTCGAGGAGATCGAGGCGATCCTGCGTCCGGTGCTGAGCGAGGCCTCGGAGCGGATGGAGCGGTGGAGCTCACTGTCGCGAGCCTGATCGGCGAGCTCGGCCTGGAGCTCGTGTGCGGCCAGGAGTCCGCGCAGGCGCACGTGCGCTGGGTGCACAGCACCGAGCTGCCCGATCCGACCCCGTGGCTGAAAGGCGGCGAGCTGCTGCTGACGACGGGCATCCAGCTGAACGGCCCGAAGTCCCAGCGCGAGCTGGTCGACCGGCTCGCCGACCACGACATCGCTGGCCTCGGCTTCGGCACCGGCTTCGCGCACAGGCGGTTGCCGGCGGCGCTGGTGGCGGCGGCGCGCTCGCGCGAGTTCCCGCTGTTCGAGGTGCCCTACGAGCTGCCGTTCATCGCGATCACCGAGCGCGCGTTCGCGCAGCTGCTGGACGAGCGCTACGAGCTGCTGCAGCGCACGATGGTCGGCGACGTGCTCGCGGAGGTGCTGACCGGGCACCTGTACCCGGAGGACCTGCAGGCGCGTCTGCGCCCGTTCGGGATCGGCGAGCGGGTGGCGGTGCTCGCGTTCAGGCCGCCGGATCCAGGTGCGGCGGCGGCTGTCGTCGAGCGGATCCTCGCGCGCGAGCGGGTGCCGAGCCTCGTGGCGATTCGCGCGGGGCTGCTGTGCGCGGTGATCGATCCGGACGGCGTCGCGCCGATGGAGCTCGCACGCACGATCCGCGCCGAGCTGGCGGCCCGCTTCGGCGAGGTGTGCGCGGCGGCCTCCCGGGCCACGGCCACGCACTCGCTGCGGATGGCCTTCCACGAGGCGCGCTGCGCGCTGGAGGCGGTGCGCCTGCGCAACGGCAGCGCGCCGGAGGTCGGCTCCTACGCGGATCTCGGCGCCTTCCAGCTGCTGCTGTCGCTGCAGGACGACGACGCGCTGAGCTCGTACTGCCGCAGCGTGCTCGATCCGATCGAACAGGGCGAGGGCGAGTACGGGGACGAGCTGGTGCGCTCGCTGGATGTGTTCATCGAGCACAACGGCCACTGGGAGAAGGCGGCGAGCGCGCTGTTCTGCCACCGGCACACGCTGCGCTACCGCATCCGCCGTATCGAGCAGCTGACCGGACGCGACTTCTCCAACGCCCGCGACCGCATCGAGTTCTGGCTGGCACTGCGAGGAAGGGAGTTGGCACGATGAGGATCGGAGTCCCGAGCGAGGTCAAGACCGATGAGTACCGCGTGGCGATAACCCCCGCGGGGGTCAGGGAGCTGGCGGCGCGCGGGCACGAGGTGCTCGTGCAGGCTGGCGCCGGCGAGGGCAGCGCGATGAGCGACGCGCAGTTCAGCGCGCAGGGCGCGCGGATCGTGGCGGACGCCGATGCGGTGTTCGCGCAGGCGGAGCTGGTGCTGAAGGTCAAGGAGCCCCAGCCCGAGGAGGTCGGGCGCCTGCGCGAGGGCCAGACGCTGTTCACCTACCTGCACCTGGCGGCCGAGTCGGAGCTCGCACGGGGCCTGATGGCATCGGGCGCGACGTGCATCGCATACGAGACGGTCGTGGACGCGGAGGGACGCCTGCCGCTGCTGGCGCCGATGAGCGAGGTCGCTGGCAAGATCGCCACGCAGGCGGGCGCGTTCATGCTCGAGAAGCCGCTCGGTGGGCGGGGGATCCTGCTCGGCGGGGTGCCGGGCGTGGCGGCGGCGACGGTGCTCGTGATCGGCGGCGGCGTGGTGGGCATGAACGCGGCGTTCATCGCGATCGGGATGCAGGCGGACGTGTTCGTGTTCGACCGCTCGATCGACCGGCTGCGCGAGCTCGAAGTGGCGTTCGCGGGGCGCGCCTCCACGGTGTACTCCTCGACGCTCGCGATCGAGGAGATGCTGCCGGCGGCGGATCTGGTGATCGGCGCGGTGCTCGTGCAGGGCGGGCGCGCGCCGCACGTGATCAGCCGCGAGCAGCTGAAGCTGATGAAGCGCAACGCGGTGCTGGTGGACGTGTCGATCGACCAGGGCGGCTGCTTCGAGACCTCGCGCCCGACGACGCACTCGGACCCGACGTACGAGGTCGACGGGATCACCCACTACTGCGTGACGAACATGCCCGGCGCGGTGCCGATCACCTCCACGTACGCGCTCACGAACGCGACGCTGCCGTACGTGCTCGAGCTGGCCGAGCGCGGCGTCGAGGAGGCGCTCGAGCGCAGCCCCGGCCTGCGCATGGGCCTGAACGTGCAGGCCGGCGAGATCACACACCCGGCGGTCGCCGAGGCGCTCGGGCTGGGCCTGGCAGAGTCCGCGGCACGGTGAGCGAGCCTCTCTCAGCGACGACGACGAGAGCGGTATAGCGATGGTCATACGGCCGCGAAACACGAGACATCCCCCGGACGAGGAGAGCGACGATGGCACCCGATAGGGCACAAGCAAGCACGACGGAGACCCTGAGCAACTTCATCGACGGCGAGCGTGTCGCGTCCAGCGGCGAGACCGAAGCGGTGCTCAACCCGGCGACGGGCGAGGAGCTGGCGCGGGCGCCGATCTCGAGCGCGGAGGACGTCGACCGCGCGGTTCGGGCGGCGCGCCGCGCGTTCGACGGCTGGTCGGGCACGACGCCGGCGCAGCGCGCGCAGGCGCTGCTGGCGATCGCGGATCTGGTGGAGGAGCACGGCGCTGAGATCGCGCGTCTGGAGGCGCTGAACGCGGGCAAGCCGATCGAAGCGGTCACGAACGACGAGATCCCGGTGATGGCCGACAACCTGCGCTTCTTCGCGGGCGCGGCGCGCTGCCTGGAGGGAAGGGCGGCCGGCGAGTACATGGAGGGCTACACGTCGTTCACGCGCCGCGAGGCGGTCGGCGTGATCGGGCAGGTGACCCCGTGGAACTACCCGCTGATGATGGCGATCTGGAAATTCGGACCGGCGCTGGCGGCGGGCAACACGGTCGTGCTCAAGCCGGCGGAGACGACGCCGATCACGACCATCAGGCTGGCGGAGCTGGCCGCGGAGATCCTGCCGAAGGGCGTGCTGAACATCGTCACCGGCCCGGGCCGCCCGACGGGCGAGGCGCTGATCAACCACCCCGAGGTGGACATGGTGGCGCTGACGGGATCGGTGGACACGGGCAAGCACTTCGCGCGCACGGCCGCCGACACGCTCAAGCGCGTGCACCTCGAGCTCGGCGGCAAGGCGCCGGTGGTGGTGTTCGACGACGTCAGCCTCGAGGGCGCGCTGGAGACGATCGCGGGCACCGGCTACTACAACGCCGGGCAGGACTGCACGGCGGCCACGCGCGTGCTCGCCGCGGGCGGCGTGTACGACGACGTCGTAGCCGGTCTGGTCGAGCAGGCGCGGGGCCTGGTGATCGGCGACACGCTCTCGCCGGAGACGACGCTCGGCCCGGTCAACTCCGCGCGCCAGCTCGAGCGCGTCGGGGGCTTCTTGGAGCGCAGGCCCGATCACGCGGAGATCGTCACCGGCGGCAGGTCCGCGGATCGCCCCGGCTTCTACGTCGAGCCGACGGTCGTGGCGGGGCTGCGCCAGGACGACGAGATGATCCAGCGCGAGATCTTCGGCCCGGTGATCACGGTGCAGCGGTTCGCCGACGAGGAGCAGGCGATCGCGTGGGCGAACGCGACGCGTTACGGCCTGGCGTCATCGGTGTGGACGCGCGACGTGGGCCGCGCCCTGCGCGTGTCGAAGGCGCTGCGCTTCGGCTGCGTGTGGATCAACGACCACATCCCGCTCGTCTCCGAGATGCCCCACGGCGGCTTCAAGGAGTCCGGCTACGGCAAGGACCTGAGCATGTACGGGGTCGAGGACTACACCGTGGTCAAGCACGTGATGGCGAACATCCAGTAGCGCTCAGTCCGGTGGGCGAACGCCTCGATCCGGGGTGTGGCTTGCGGATGGCGGTTCGTTGGTCCCGAGCAGGATCTCGGCGCATTGAGCCTCCCAGAGGTCGACCGTGTCGTGGAGCCCTCGCATGTCGGCTTGCTCGATGACCTGGACGCTGCTTTCTTGGATGGTCCCCATTTGCACGCGACCGCCGATGCCCTCGACGCTCGTTTCGATCGTGTCCCGTAGAACCTTGAGCGCCACGATCTTGGCCTGCTCCAGCGTGAGCTCCTCCGGGTCGATGTAGCGCATCGTGCCGATCGCGAAGCTCGCGCTGTCGATGCCCAGCTGGATGCCGCCGAAGGCCCAGCTCTCCACCCACTCGCCGGCGCCGCCGCTGAGAAGATGGAGGGCGACGGGCTTGTCCTCGTGTCGCGACCACCAGGCGAGGAGGAACTCGACGTGGTCGCTGCGCCCTTCGATGCCGGGATCGCCGCGAACGTCGCTGAGGATCTGATGCAGCCGGGCCTTGATCTCAAGACGGTCGGTCTCCGGCGACAGCCCGTGTGCGCGAGCGAGGCGTAGGGCGAAGCTCTGCGCCGCATCCTGCGCCCCCGCCCACGCCAGCAGGAGGCGCGGGCGTGGCTCGTACACCTTTTGGATGGGCCGCGCGAGGCGCCGGCCTCGCGCACCGCGTGATCTCATGACTGTCCGAGCCGATGATCACGCCATCGCGACAGCGCAGAGCCGCGATGAGCGTCATCTCGCGGCGATCGTCCTGATGCGTGCACACAGAGTCATCGAGCGGTGCATCATCGCGGCTCGATGCGATGGTTTAGGCCGGCGCTGCGATCAGGCGGATCGGCGAAAGATCGAATTGACCGCGAACTCGGGATGTTCTGTGTAGACGCGTTCGAGCAACTCGTTGAATCTGAGATTGGAGACGTCTTGCTTGATGCGGAACAGCTCACGCGCGGCGTCCATCAGCTGCTCGTCCTCTGCCTGCTTCAAGATCCTCTGCCCTTCGAGGAACGTGATCTTGCTCGGCTTGTACCGCGACCAGCGCTTTCCGTGTACAGGCATACGCTCGAGCAGCCCGTCATCCACGAGACGATCGAGGTCGCTGTAGATGCCCGTGCTCATGGGCCCGTAGTCGTATGGCTTGAAGGTGTACTTGGATCGCGCGGGCACCTGCGCGCGCTTGGCGAACAGGAACAGGCCCTTCTGGAAGCGGATCGGATCGAGCCCGTCGGGCGCACCCTCGTAGGCTGCGAACAGCAGCAGCCAGTCGCGGCGCCTCATCGCTCGCCTCGCGATGTTGATACGCGCGCAGAAGCCTCGTATCGCGGCCAGCCACGCATCGGCCCAGCTTGGTCTTCGGATCGGACAGAAGCCTCGCATTGTGCGAACAAACGTTCGCACACGGACCGGCGGTCATCCTCACGTCCGGCTGCGAGACCACGAGCGGGCGCGCTCCCAATGGGCATCCATCGACGGTATCGCAGTCCGCCTGCGCCGGGTGGCGGCTGGCGGGGCACTACTGAGAAGCCTGCTACGGTCACCCTACGGGCGGCGAAGTCGTCCGTGAGGTTCTTTGTCTTTGTTGGCGCTGAAGGGCGCGGATGGGGTCAGTCGAATCTCCATCTGCAGCGGCGGCCAGACGGCCGCCAGAAGGAGCACCAACACATGAAGCATGCAACTTTCGCCGATCTCGGCGTGTCCGAGGTCGTTGTCAATGAGCTCGCCCAGCGCGGGATCAGGGCGCCGTTCGCGGTCCAGGGGATGGTCATCCCGGACGTGCTCGCCGGCCACGACGTGCTGGCCCAGTCACCGACCGGATCGGGCAAGACGCTCGCGTTCGGGGTGCCGCTGGTAGAGCTGCTGAAGGACTCGGACGCGCGGCCGTCGGCGCTGGTCCTCGCGCCCACACGGGAGCTCGCGATCCAGATCGTCGACGACCTGCGTCCGATCGCCCACGCCCGCGCCCTGTCGATCGCGCCCGTGTACGGCGGTGCGGGGATCGTCAAGCAGGCGCGCCTCGCCGCACGCGCGCACATCCTGGTCGCCACGCCCGGCCGCCTGCTCGACCTGATCGAGCGCGGGGACGTGTCGCTGGGCCGCATCCGGATGCTCGTGCTCGACGAGGCCGACAGGATGCTCGACATGGGCTTTCGCCCGGTGGTCGACAAGATCGTGAAGATGACGGCGAGCGAGCGTCAGACGATGCTGTTCTCGGCCACGCTCGAGGGCGAGGTCGGACGGATCGCCAAGGCGTACACCTCCAACCCGCGCCGCCACGAGCACGCACATTCGGCGGAGCGCAAGGGCGACGTGGAGCACCGCTTCGTGACGGTCAGCCACGAGGGGAAGGTCGCGCGCCTGGTCACCGAGCTGGGCGCGGCCGAGCGCGGCCTGACGCTCGTGTTCGTGCGCACCAAGCGTGGCGCCGACCGGCTGGTCAAGCGGCTCGCGTCGAGCAGCGTGCGCGCGGTGGCGATGCACGGCGACAAGTCCCAGGGCCAGCGCGAGCGGGCTCTGGCGAACTTCGAGGCGGGGGTCGTCGACACGCTCGTGGCGACGGACGTCGCCGCGCGGGGGATCGACGTGGCGGGGATCACGCACGTGATCAACTACGACATCCCGGCCACGCGTGAGGACTACGTGCACCGCATCGGGCGCACCGCTCGCGCCGGGGCCAGCGGCGTCGGCGTGACCTTGGTCGCGCACGACCAGGCTCGCGAGCTCGCGGGGATGGTCCGCGAGCTGGGGCTGGACCGGGAGCTCGGGCTCGCGGGGATCGCCGGCGGAGACCGTCAGCGCGGCGACTCGCGCGCGTCGAATCCGGCCCGCGGTGCCGCCAAGCGCCCAGGCGGCGCCGCACGGGGCGGCGCCACGCGGGGTGGCGCCAGGCGCGGGCGCGCGTCCAGCCGCTCGAGGTAGGCATTGCGAGCAATCGTTTCGGCCGGACGGTCAGCTAACGTCGCGCGGGTGACTACGCCCAGTCCGGACAATCCCGAATCTGAGGCCGGGTCCAATGGCGACTCCGCGGAGGCAGGTTCCGAGGCCGACCTGCTGACGCACTACGACATCCTGCGCGTGCGTGCCCCGAATCCGGGACTGCTGACACTGTCGGGCACGAACTCGTGGGTTGTCGGGCGCACGCCGACCTGGATCGTCGATCCAGGTCCACTTCTGGACGAGCACCTCGAGCGGCTGTCCGCCGCGATCGATGCCCGCGGGGGGCTCGGCGGCGTGGTGCTCACGCACGACCACCACGACCACTGCGAAGCGGTCGGGGCGCTGATCGAGCGCTACCCGGCGCCGGTGGCGGCCGGGCGCGGCGCGGTCGACGTGCTGCTCGGCGAGAACGTGCGCTTCGGGCCGTTCGAGGCGATCGCCACCCCGGGGCATGCCGTCGACCACTTCGCGCTCGTGGCCGACGGAGCGTGCTTCACCGGCGACGCGGTGCTCGGCGAGGGCAGCGTGTTCATCAGCCCTTACCGCGGGGCGATGGCCGGCTACCTGCTCGCGCTCACGCGTCTGCGCCTACGCGAAGACTTCAACGTGCTGTGCCCGGGGCACGGGCCACCCGTGTGGGACGCTCACACCAAGCTCGAAGAGTACGTCGCCCATCGCATCGACCGCGAAAACCGCCTGATCCTCGCGCTCGGGGAAGGCCGGCGCACGGTCGAGGAGCTGCTGGACGCGGTCTGGCCGGAGGTGGCCGAGCCGCTGCGTCCGCTCGCGACCGCCACGCTCGCCGCGCATCTGGACAAGCTCGAGGAAGAGCAGATCCTGCCCGAGGGCGTGGAGCGGCCGCGGTTCGAACGGACCGAGTGGTGAGCCCGCCCGACGATTTGGCCCCGTGGAGCGTCGGCGGGCCGGCGGCGCGCGCGCGGGGCTCGAGCGCGACCTCGATCGACTCCCCGTTTCCCCCGATCGCCGACTACAGCTTTCTTTCGGACTGCCACACCTGCGCGCTCGTGGCCTCCGACGGATCGATCGAGTGGATGTGCCTACCCCACTTCGACTCGCCGTCGATCTTCGGTGCGATGCTCGACCGCGGCGCGGGCAGCTGGCGGATCGGCCCGTACGGGATCTACGTCCCGGCCGGCCGCCGCTACATCCCGGGCACCAACATCATCGAGACGACATGGATGACCCCGCAGGGCTGGCTGCGCGTCGTGGAGGCGCTCACGATCGGGCCCTGGCACGACAACAAGCACGGCTCCAGCCACACGCGCCCGCCGACCGACTACGACGCCGACCACCTGCTGGTGCGCATCGTCGAATGCATCCAGGGACAGGTGCAGGTGGAGATCGTGTGCGAGCCGATGCTCGACTACGGCGCCACGCCGGCTCGCTGGACGGTCGTGCAGACCGGCGAGGAGGGCGTATGCATGGTGGACGCGGTGAACGCGATGGACGCGACCGAGGAGGACGCCGCGGGCTTCAGGCTGTTCAGCGACATCCGCCTTGGCATCGAGGGCAACCGCGTCCACGGACGCCACACGATGAGCGAAGGCGAGCGGCGCTTCTGCGCGCTGTCCTGGACGGAGGGACGTGGCGGCCCGCACACCGTCGAGCAGGCTGAGGAACACATGCAGCGCACGGCTCACTTCTGGCGCACGTGGCTGGCCGAAGGCACCTACCCGGACCACCCGTGGCGCTTTCACCTGCAGCGCTCCGCGCTGGTGCTCAAGGGGCTGACGTTCATGCCCACCGGAGCGCTCGTCGCGGCGGCCACGACCTCGCTGCCGGAGACGCCCCAGGGCGAGCGCAACTGGGACTACCGCTACTGCTGGATGCGCGACGCGTCATTCACGCTGTGGGGGCTGCACGCGCTGGGCCTCAACTGGGAGGCCGACGACTTCGTCCAGTACCTCGCCGACATGGAGCGCAACGACGACGGCTCGCTGCAGATCATGTACGGGATCAAGGGCCAGAAGGAGCTCACCGAGTCCACGCTCGAGCACCTCAAGGGCTACGAGGGCGCGCGGCCGGTGCGCATCGGCAACGGCGCCTACAACCAGCGCCAGAACGACGTCTTCGGGGCGGTGCTCGACTCGGTCTACCTGCACTCCAAGAAGCGCGACCACATACCCGAGCGGCTGTGGCCGGTGCTGGCCGACCAGGTGCATTGCGCTGAGAAGGCGTGGAAGGAGCCCGACCAGGGGATCTGGGAGGCGCGCGGCGAGCCGTGCCACTACGTCTCCTCCAAGCTGATGTGCTGGGTGGCGATGGACCGCGGCGCGCGGCTCGCCGAACGGCGCGGCGAGGCCGAGCACGCCGAACACTGGCAGGCGCTCGCGGAGGAGATCAGCGAGGACATCCTCGAGCGCGGTGTGGACAAGCGCGGAGTCTTCCGCCAGCACTACGACACCGACGCGCTCGACGCGTCCAACCTGCTGGTGCCGCTGGTGCGCTTCCTCGGCCCGGAGGACGAACGCGTGCGCGCGACGGTGATGGCGACGCGCGACGAGCTGACCGAGGGCGGCCTGGTGCTGCGCTACCGCACGGAGGAGACCGACGACGGCCTGCACGGCGAGGAGGGCACGTTCCTGATCTGCTCGTTCTGGCTGGTGTCGGCGCTATCGGAGATCGGCGAGCATCGCGAGGCGGAGCACCTGTGCGAGCGCCTGCTCTCCTACTCCTCGCCGCTGGAGCTGTACGCGGAGGAGCTCGAGGCGTCCTCCGGTCGCCATCTCGGCAACTATCCGCAGGCGTTCACGCACCTCGCGTTGATCAACGCGGTCACGCACGTGATCGACGCGCAGCAGCAAGCCTGAGCGCCCGCCGCCCGCCCTGTGCCGGCCCTGTGGGCGCCGTCAGTAGCCGGGCTCGCCGGGCAGGACGATGCGGGCGACCTCGCCCTCGAGCAGCACCTTCGGCTGCACGGCCTGCACCTCGCGTCCGCGGGCGTACTCCATGAGCGACGCGACGGAGGAGAAGTCGCCGAGCTGCTCCAGGTGCTTGATCGTCGGGAAGACGAGCGCGATCTCGCCGGCGCGATAGGCGTCGAGCGCGGCGCGCGGCGTGAACCAGCCGAGGTCGACGCACTCCTCGCCGTCGATCCGGGGCTCCTGGCCGTCGGGCAGCACAGCGAGGAAGAAGTGCGTATCGAAGCGGATCCGCACCTCGGCGGGCGTGATCCAGCGCGAGAACTTGACGAGCTCGTCGGGATCGTCGAGGGCGATCGCCGCCTCCTCGCGCAGCTCGCGGATCGCCGCCAGGCGGTGGGCCTCGTCGCCGCCGCCCTCGTGGGCGTCGACGGCGCCGCCGGGGAACACCCACACGCCGCCCATGAAGCGCGCCTGCGGGGTGCGCCTGACGAGCAGCACCTCGAGCTCCTCCTCGCCGCCGCGAAGCAGGATCACGGTCGCGGCCTGGCGGGGCGGCGTGGGCGGGCCGGGGTTGTACTCCTCGCCCGGGCCGGGGCGCTCGCTCTCCTCGGATGCGCGCATCGGCTGACCCTACCGGCCGCTAATCTTTGGCGCATGAGCGACACGACGGACACCCCCCGCATATGAGCACCGCCACCGAGACCCTTCAGCGCTGGATCTGCGAGTCCTGCGGCTACATCTACGACCCCGAAGAGGGCGACCCGGACGGCGGCATACCCGTGGGTACCGCGTTCGAGGACATCCCCGACACGTGGTTCTGCCCGGTGTGCGGCGCGCGCAAGCGCGACTTCACCCTGTATGAGGACTAGGCCGGTCTGACGGACTGGGACCGACTGCTCGCGCTCGACGCCGAGCGGGTGTGGCATCCATATGGGGCGCTGCCGGCGGCGCTGCCGTCGCTGCCGGTGGTCTCGGCGGAGGGCGTGCGTCTGCGCCTGGCGGACGGCCGCGAGCTGATCGACGGGATGGCGTCGTGGTGGTGCGCGATCCACGGCTACCGCAACCCGGCGCTCGACGCCGCCGTGGAAGAGCAGCTGGGCAGGATGGCGCACGTGATGTTCGGCGGGCTCACGCACGAGCCGGCGGTGCGCCTGGCCGAGCGGCTGACCGCGCTGGCGCCGCAGGGCCTGGAGCGGGTGTTCCTCGCGGACTCGGGCTCGGTGTCGGTGGAGGTGGCGATCAAGCTGTGCCTGCAGTACCAGCGCGCGCTCGGGCGCACGGGGCGCACACGGCTGCTGACGGTCAGGGGCGGCTACCACGGCGACACGACGGGCGCGATGGCGGTGTGCGACCCGATCGGCGGGATGCACAGCCTGTTCACGGGCGTGCTGCCGGAGCACGTGTTCGCCGAGCGCCCCCCCGACGGATTCGGCGCGGGCCTCGATGAGGGCTGGGCCGCTCGGGTGCGCGAGCTGGCCGACCGCCACGCGGGCGAGCTCGCGGGGGTGATCGTCGAGCCGGTCGTACAGGGCGCCGGCGGCATGCGCTTTCACTCTCCCGAGTGCGTGTCGCTCATGCGGCGCGTGTGCGACGAGCACGGCCTGCTGCTGGTGCTCGACGAGATCGCCACGGGCTTCGGGCGCACCGGCGCGATGTTCGCGTGCGAGCACGCGGGGGTGGCGCCGGACGTGATGTGCGTGGGCAAGGCGCTCACCGGCGGCTACATGTCGCTCGCGGCGATGCTGTGCACCCCCGCCGTGGCGAATGCGGTCTCGAGCGGCGAGGGCGGTGGGCTGATGCACGGGCCGACGTTCATGGGCAACCCGCTCGCGTGCGCGGTCGCGCTCGCCTCGCTGCGGCTGCTCGACGAAGGCGACTGGCGTGCGCGCGTGGGCGCGATCGAGCGGGGCCTGCGGGCAGGGTTGGAGCCGGCTCGCGGACTGCCGGGCGTCGCGGACGTGCGCGTGCTCGGCGCGATCGGCGTGGTGCAGCTCGAGCGCGACGTCGATGTCGTGTCTGCAACCGCTGTGGCTGTCGGTCAGGGCGTGTGGCTGCGCCCGTTCCGCGACCTGATCTACGCGATGCCGCCGTACGTCATCGGCGAGCGGGATCTGGCGACGGTCACGGGGGCGATGGTCGATGCCGCACGCGCGGCGGGCGGGCGCTGACAGGGAGCGCGACTGGTTGAAAGTCCAGGCAGTTGGTCTACATGCATGCACCCAGCTGGACGATCAGGTGGCTAGAGCTGACAGTAGATCTCAGCGATGTGCTTGTCGCCGGGTGAATACGAAGGCGGGTCGGCTACGAAAGTCTCGTCCAGGATGACGCAGTTCGTCATCTTCTCGACTAGGAACAGATCCCACAGCGGAACTTGCCGCGAGCTGCTTGTTCCTCCGGTTTGATAGGCGCGCAACACCAAGTTGCCCGTGGTCATGTGCTTGCCGTAGGCGGCCGGGATGGCGATCCGCTGGTGGCCGTCGTACACGAAGCTAATGAGATGTCTGTCGGTGATCGCGGCACAAAGATCCATGAGTGATCTCCTAGGCGCTGGTAGGAGTCTGGTGAGCGGAAGGTCTGAACAAACCCATGTCTATCCCGTCGACTCCGGCGGCGGGAGCTCAAGTTGCTCAATGACTGGAAGGGCAGTACCCAAGCCCCGCAAGTCGCCGTAGATCTCGGCGAGTTCTCGGACAACGGCTGCGATCTGTTGCTCCCGCTCGGCCCACCTCGCCTGCAGCGCGCGTCGCTCCTGATCGAGGCTGGCACGCATCTTGTGCGCGGTTTCGACGATGGCGATCACGTGCGAGGCGAATTCGGGGCCGGCCAGGTAGTCGTAGGCGAGGCCCTTTAGATCGTCGCGTTGCGCGCGGGCGCCACGTGCAGATGCGACTTGGAGGACGGTGTCGCGCAGCAGGACCGCGAGATCAGGCGCCACATCCAGGTCGACGACCCAGATCCCCTCCACCTCGGCTAGCGAACAATCGGGTTGCGGCAGCGCCTCGGAGACGATCACCGCCATCGTGTGGTTGCCTTTCCGCTGATCCTCTCGCAGCTTCCTCACCCAGCTCTTGCTCCAAGTCGTGGCGCGCTTTGACTCCCAGAGGATCGTGCCGCACACACTTCCCGAGGAACCACGGACTCGTTGCACAATGTCCGCGCCCCGAACGCCCCGGGGCACATGCAGTATCTCGTCGCTTGGGCAGCGGCTCGCCAGCCGTTGCGCCAGCGTCTCCTGACGCACATCGCCCAAAGCTTGCGCGCGGGGAGAGGGAAGCTTCTTTGACAGATTTGTGACTTGTCGCCTCAGTGCTGTGATCTGTCGATCGCGCTCCCGAACCTTCTCCTCCTCATCTCGAAGCTCTCTTGCCCTGAGGCGAGCCGCCTTCTTCTCGACCTCCGGCGCCAACTCGGCGCGAATCTCCCTCTTGAGGCTCTGGCGAACGCTTCGTTCCAGCTCGTCTCGGATGTGGTCCACCACCTGCTCGTCAAGCCTGAAGCGATGTCCGCATGCGGGGCAAACGACTGTCCCCGTCTCATTGCGCTGGCGTGGCAAGATCCTCTCCTTGACGACGAGGCATTCAGCCTTCTACCGAGCTGACGGGTCTTCGATGTTCTCGCGGCTCAGAATGAACCGCACGACAGCGTCGTCGATAAAACGTCACTTTGTGGAGCTCTCGTGATCCATTGGTGTCGAGGCCTGCCCTCACGTTGTAAGGGCTTCTGTCAGCCCCGACCACCCTGGCGATCCTCTCCAGCCGTGCCTGCACGGCGGACCCGGAGGGGCCCACCAGGACTACCTGCACGATCCCCATGCGGTTGATGCTACCGCCTCGACAGGGCCCGTACGTTTACCGGATGCGCTGACGCATACCGACATTCGGACTCGGAGGTCCAGGCTGGCGTGCAAGACGACCATATATCCGGGTGCAGCGTCCCGCTGAGCCGGCACGTGGCGAGCGAGCGCCAAATGAGCGGGAGGTCGATGGTCGATCGGACGCTCGGGGGATCCGGGGGAATAGATAGCCTCGCCTGCCTGTGCGTCGTCTGCGGATCGGAAAGAAGCTGAGCACTGGCAGAGGGTTTGCCTTGGTGTGTGTGCGTTCAAGACGCTGTAGCGGGGAGGCGTGAGCCACGGGCCATGACCAGTGGTCTTGATCCACGCCACCTGTTCATCGACGAGTCAGGCGACTCTGAGCGGACCCTCCTACTGTGTGGTTTGAGCCTGCCTGAGTCGACGGTGTCGGCTGCGAGGGCAACCACGGACGATCTCGTGGAGGGTTTGGCGGCGCTGCTTCCCGGATTTGCCCAGCAGCCCGAGCTAAAGGCAAACAGGCTCGCGCGGCCGCTCCTGCCGAACGAGATCGCCCGCCTCGGCGACTCACCGCCGTTCCACACGCACGAGCGCGAGTTTGTCTATCAGCATGCGCTCCACCACGTAGCCGGCCTGAGTGCCGCCCGCGTGTACTCCGTACTCTGGCATTGGAAGGGCCCGGCGGCCCGTGGCGGCGGTAGGTATCGGCTGCTCCTGGAACGTCTGATGGAGTGGGTGCTCGAAGGCTCTGAGCCGGTGTCGAAGATCGTGATCGACCAGGCTGGCCAAGAGCCGTACTACCGTCGGGCGCTCGACGCGGTGGCGGCGAACGCTTCAGTCGAATGGACGGTGGAGATGCCAGCTTCGCACGAGGATCGTCTGCTGCAACTCGTCGACCTCGCTGCGTTCGCGGCGTGGCAGGCGGCGACGCCGGGCCAGAGCCACTCCAAGCCTCACATGAGGTCGTGGTATCGGGCGCCACTGAGCGACTTGTTTGCGCCGCATGGCGATGGATATGGCTTGAGGCACTTCGACCGCGATGACGCTCGTGCCAAGCGCAACTACGGATGCTAGGCCGAACATCGGCCTCGGGGAAAAAGTTGCCCCGGGTATTACCCCGGGGCGTGGTCGAGACCAGAGACGTCTATCGAGTAGACGGTCCGACCTCGTGCTCCGCATGATAGACGGGTCCCGGGCGGACCGCAAGGGACGGCCCGGACACATTCGACTTCGGGTATCAAACACTGACGTGTGTCAGCGGCCGTCGAGTTGCTTGCTCAACTACGTCCCCGCACCGCTGAACCTCACCCTCACGTAGCCGCGGTCGTCGTTCCCGTTGAGGATGTACGTGCCCGACGCTGGGCCGCGCGCCGTCGGGCGGAAGGTGACGGTGACGGCGGCGAACAGGCCGGATTCGATCACGATCCCCTCGGGCAGCGGCACGGCAGCGGTGAACTCCCCGATCGGGGCGATCGCGCGGGTGACGGTCAGCGGCACGGTGCCGGTGTCGCGGACGTAGAAGGTGACGTTCTTCGACTGCCCGACGGGAACCGATCCGACGTCGATGTGCGTGGCGCTGACCGCGAGCCGCGGCGCTCCCCTGACCGCTTGGCCCGCCGCCGGCAGCACGACCGATCCGTGGTTGGTCGCGATCCCGAGGCTCGAGCGGTAGTAGCCGGCGCGGCTCGGGTCGAACAGCACGGAGACGGTGATCGCCTGGCGGGGAGCCAGCACCGCTCCCACCTTCGGCAGCCCGCTCACGCGGTAGGGCGCCCCCGGGAGCCGTAGGCCGGTGAGCGTCTCGGGGCGATCCCACGAGTTGCTGAACGTGAGGCTCTGGGCCTTGCCGCCCGCGTCCGTGCGGACCTTGCCGAACGCCAGCGGCTGGGCTGAGAGCTCGAGGCCCGGCTTGGTGCCGTATCCGGACAGCGTCACCGTGCGCGTGCCGGCGCTCGTGCGGATGGAGACGACGCCGACGAACGGGCCGGCGTGATCGGGCCTGAACGTGACGCGCAGGCGCGTCGTGGTGCCCGCAGCGATCGCCGTGCCGAGGCTCGGCTGCTGCACGCCGATCACGCCGCTGGAGATCGCGGCCGTGCCCGGCGGGGGAATCTTCGAGGGGCCGGCGGTCCTGAGCTTGGGGCTCACCGTCTGCGCGCCGGCGCCGGCTTCCAGCGCCGACACGGAGCGTTCCCCGGAGACGGTCACCGGGCCCGTGAACCTCAGGTCGCGGGTCGCCGAGACAGACAGCGTCCTCGTCTCGCTCGCGCCGACCGCCACCGATCCGAGTTCCACCGGCGCGGCCTGGACGGGGGCGTCGCTCGAGGACCCGAACGCGACCAGATCGCCGGCGCGGGTGCCGACGTACACACGGCCTTCATACGCGGTCGGCACCGAGAACTTGGAGGCGCTCCCGATTCGCCACGACCCCAGCAGCGGCAGGTTGCCGCCCGTGGGCATCGCGGCGTATGCGCGGAGCTGGCCGCGCGAGCCCGTGGGGCCGTTTGTGTAGACCACCCACACGACGGCGCTCCCGGCGGCCGTCCCGTCGCTCGTGACGAGCGGCGAGCCGGATGTGTAGCCGAAGGATTCAGAGCTCGTGCCCGCCGACGCCAGCGCCGGTTCGCCACCGCCGTTCAGGCCGTAGCTCAGGGCCCGCAGGTAGCCGCCGCCGGCGCTCTCGAGCACGTACACCCAGCCGCCCTGCCCACCGTAGGCGGCCGGGTGGCCCCACACGCCGTCGAACGGCCCGAGCGTCTGCAGCACCGCATCCGATTCTCCTGGGCCCTGGCGGTAGCCGCCCATGTCGTCGGCGTCGATCAGGAAGATCCGTCCGTCCTTGCCTACCTGCACCACCAGATGGGGGATCGCTCTGGTGCCGAAGTATTCCGTCGGCAGCGCGATCGGCCCGCCGGACCCGAGGTCCTCGTCGTCCTCGTCGAGCGCGGGCGCGTCGCTCGGCGCGAAGAACTGGGTCGGCGTGAGCTGGCCGCTGGGTTCGACGGTGAGGCCGACCACGGACTCCGAGAGCGTTTCCGGAGGTTTGCCCGACGCGGCCGGCTGGGGCGAGACGCCGTTGCCGCTCGTCAGGATGATCCTGCCGGGGATGTCGGAGACCAGGCCGCCGCCGCTCTGCCAGATGCCTGCCTGGGAGTCTTCGCCGGTTCCCACGCCCGCCTCGTCGCTCCACATCGTCGTGATCGCATGCGTGGCCGTGCTCACCCCGACGACGATCCCGCGATACGGCGTGATGTCGCAGTCGGAGGCGAACGCCATGTAGACGACCCCGTTCAGGAGCAGCAGTCCCGGTCTCTGCGCCGAGTAGCTTTCGTTGAACGGGACCCCTGGCGTGTTGCTCGGCGTGCCGGTGATGCCGACCGGGTAGCCGGGCTCCTCTTCGCCGGTCGCGGCCGAGATGGCCTGCAGCTTCCAATGGGCATTGCCGATTCCCCTGCCTTCCTGCAGGCGCGTGGTCAGGTAGACGATGCCCGTGCTCGGGTCGATCACCGGGGTGGACGTGGACCCGATGTTCGGCTTCAGGTCCGAGCACCCGATCGTCGACGCTTTGAACGGCTTGCCGAACGAGCGTTCCCACACGATCCTGCCGCTCGTCGCGTTGATCGCGTACGCGTTCGCCTCCTCCGTGGTGACGATCACGTCGCCGCCGTACACGAGCGGCTGCGCGTAGATCGACCCCTTCAGCTTCGTCGAGAAGAGCTCGCCGAAGCTCGCCGACGCGACCGCCGACGGGCTGAGAGCCGGCTCGTTCGCATCCCAGCCGTCGCGCAGGTTGCCGTACGCCGCGGTCGTAACGCCCGTTTCGCCCGCCTGAGCCACCACCGAGCCGGCCGCCACCAGGCCGGCCGCGACCGCGGCAAGAACTCCCAACAGCGCGATAGCCCTCCGCCTGAACATGTCCCAGGTCTCCTTTCCCCCGGCGTGCAGCCACCTGGACCGCCCGAATCATAGTCCCGGGTGGGCGTGGGCAGCACTCGTCCGCATCTCCTGGCGCGGCACCTCTAGGTCTGGGCGCGGAAGCGCGAGAAGTCGGGGTCGCGCTTCTCGGCGAACGCGCGCACGCCCTCTTGCGCCTCGTCGGAGCCGCTGAACTCGCGCAGGCCGCTGAAGGCAAGCTGCCCGACGCCGGCGAGGTGCTCTGTCTCCGCGTTGAACGACGCCTTCAGGAAGCGCAGCGCGGTGGGGGAGAGGGCGAGGATCTCATCGGCATAGCGACGCACCTCGGCGCGGAGCTCCGAGGCGGGCACGACGCGGTTGACCAGTCCCCATCGCTCCGCCGTGTCCGCGTCGTAGCGACGGCACAGGAACCAGATTTCCCTGGCGCGCTTCTCGCCGACGACGCGCGCCAGGTAGCCGGTGCCGAAGCCGGCGTCGAAGGAGCCGACGCGTGGGCCGGTCTGGCCGAACTCGGCGTGCTCGGCCGCGATCGACAGGTCGCAGAGCAGGTGAAGGACGTGGCCGCCGCCGATCGCGTACCCGTTGACCGCGGCGATGACCGGCTTGGGTATCTCGCGGATCGTTCGGTGCAGCGTCTCCACCTCGAACAGCCCGCTCTCGGATGGTCCGTAATCTCCGCTCTGCGCTCGCTGCTTCTGGTCGCCGCCGACGCAGAACGCCCGCTCGCCGGCGCCGGTCAGCGCCACGACGCCGACCTCCGGGTCCGCCCACGCGCGCTTCAGGCAGGCGATCAGCTCATCGACGGTGCGCGCCCGGAACGCGTTCAGCCGCGCCTCGCGGTCGATCGTGATCCACGCGAGCCCATCCTCGACCTCGTAGGCGACATCCTCCATTGCACGTCCTCCATTTCAGTCAGGGTTTCAAGCCGCGTGGGACAAGCGCCCGGTCCTCGCGCCGTGTCCCGGGCCGGCGCGGCGCCTTCACGCCATCGTCAGACCGCCGCTCACCGACAGCGTCTGGCCGGTGATGTAGCCGGCCTGCTCGGAGGCGAAGAACGCGACCGCCGCGGCGATCTCCTCCGGCCGGGCGAGGCGGCGCATCGGCACGGCGCGCGTCATCGCCCCGATCACGCGCTCGGCGTCCCCGTGGGCGGCCACGATCTCCGCCAGCATCGGGGTGTCCGTCGGGCCGGGGCAGACCGTGTTCGCGGTGACGCCGTCGCGTGCCGCCTCCCGCGCGATCGTCTTGGTGAAAGCGATCACGCCACCCTTCGCGCCAGAGTAGACCGACTCCAGGGAGGAGCCGACACGTCCCGCGTCAGAGCCGATCGACACGATCCGCCCGAACCCGCGCTCGACCATCCCCGGCAGGAGCGCGTGCGTCATCCGCAGCGCGCCCTTGAAGTTCACGTCGAGAACGCGCTCCCAGAACCGCTCGTCGGTGTCGAGGAACGGCCGCAGCTCGTCCCAGCCCGCGTTGTTGACCAGTATCTCCAGCGGCCCGAGCGAGTCCTCGGCCCGCTCGACCGCGCCCTTCACGGAGGCCGCGTCGGTGATGTCGAGCTCCACCGCCACGGCGTTGCCGCCATCCTGCTCGATCTCCGCCGCCACGGCGCGCGCCCCGTCGCCGAGCAGGTCCGCGACCGCCACCGAACGGCCGTCGCGCGCCAGCGCGAGCGCGATCGCGCGCCCGATGCCGCGCCCTGCCCCGGTTACGATCGCCGCGCGCGTCTGCATCGTCGACTCACCCTAGTGAGCGGCCTCTCAGCGCGTCGAGCAGTGGCAACCCGGCCTTCGCCAGGTCGACCGCGGCGGGGCTCGCGACGCGGCTCAGCGTCTCCACCCGCACCTCGCCGAGCCGCGCGATCGTCTCGCGGTTCGAGCGCTCGAGCACCGTGGGCTCCTGCGGCCACGGGGTGAGCACGACCGCGCGCACGTCCAGCCCGCTGGCGCGGGCGACCCGGAGGGTGAGCAGCGTGTGGTTGATCGTGCCGAGGCCCGGGCGGGCGGCGATCAGCACCGGCAGGCCGAGCGCGACCGCGAGGTCGCACACGGCGTAGTCGTCGGCCAGCGGCGTCAGCAGACCGCCGACGCCCTCGACTATCAGCGTGCCGGCCGCGTCGTCCGTGCCCGCCGCGTCGTCCGTGCGGGCCGCGGCGAGGAGCTGCGCCGGGTCGATCCGCTCGCCGGCGAGCTCAGCCGCGAGCTGGGGGGAGACCGCGGGTCCGAAGCGCAGGGGGGACACCTCGTCGGGGTCCATGCCCGCGACCGCCGCGAGCAGCTCGTGGTCGGCTGGCCACTGCCCGCGCGCCGCGATCTCCGCCTCGTCCTCCAGGCCCGTCACCACCGGCTTGTACGCGCGCACCGGCTCGCCCGCCGCCGCCAGCGCCGCCAGCAGCGCGGCGCTCAGGACCGTCTTGCCGACGCCCGTGTCGGTCGCCGTCACGAACAGTCCGCGCATGTCCGCGCCGGCGTCAGGCGCTACGCCGCGCGGACGCTGTCGTACTCGCGCTCGAAGTCGAACGGTACGACCGCGGACTCGTCGTCGGCGTCGGAGCGCTCGTGCGCGTACGCGGTCAGCTCCGCGTACGCCAGCTCGCGCTCGTCGATCGCCTCCCGGCGCTCGGGGAGCGCCGGCGCCAGCGACTCGGGGTCGAGGCCGATCGCGCGCGCGGCGTCGCCGAACACGCTCGCCGCCATCTCCAGCTCGGACGCCGTGTGCGATGCCATCGCCGTCAGGCGCAGGCGGGAGGAGCCGGCGGCCACGGTCGGAGGCCTGATCCCCTGGGCGAACACGCCCCGCTCGAGCGCCTCCTGGCACAGGCGCATCGCCGCGTGCTCGTCGCCCACGATCAGCGGCACGATGTGCATCTCCGCGTCCGCCACCGGGAAGCCCTCGCGGGCCAGCGCCCGGCGCAGGACCCGCGCGTTGGAGCGCAGCCGCTGCACGCGGTGCGGACGCTCGCGCAGCAGCGTCAGTGCAGCCAGGGCGCCCGCGACCGCCGGCGGCGAGGGCGCGGTCGAGTAGATCAGCGGGCGCGCGGTGTTGATCAGGTAGCGGACCATTTCCGCGCTCGCGCACACGTACGCCCCGTAGGAGCCGAGCGCCTTGCCCAGCGTTCCCACCACCACGTCGATCTCGCCCTCCAGGCCGGCCTCCGCCACCGCGCCGCGGCCGCCCGGCCCGAGGTTGCCCGTGGCGTGCGCCTCGTCGACCACCACGCGCGCGTCGTGCATGTCCGCCAGCTCCGCGATCGCCGCCAGCGGCGCGACGTCGCCGTCCATCGAGAACACCGAGTCCGTCACGATCAGCCTGCGCGCCGTTCCGTCGCGGCGCCCGTGCCGGCGCATGCTCCAGTCGAGGTGCTCCACGTCGCGGTGCTGGTAGACGACCACCTCGGCGCGGGACAGCCGGCAGCCGTCGATGATCGACGCGTGGTTGAGCTCGTCCGAGAAGATCGTGTCGCCGCGGCCCGCCAGCGCGCCGATCACGCCCAGGTTCGCCAGGTAGCCCGATCCGAACAGCAGGCACGCCTCGCTGCCCTCGAAGTCGGCCAGCCGCTCCTCCAGGCGCCGGTGGATCGTCATCGTCCCCGACACCAGCCGCGACGCGCCCGCGCCGACGCCCCAGCGCATCGCCGCGTCGGCCGCCGCCTCGCGCACGCGCGGATGGTCCGCCAGCCCGAGGTAGTTGTTCGAGCACAGCAGCAGCACCGGCTTGCCGTCGATCAGCACGGTCGGCCCCTGCGGTCCGCTGACCAGGCGCAGCCGGCGAGCGAGACCCAGCTGCTCCAGTTCGTCCAGGCGCTGTTCGATCTCGGTCATCCGCTGTGTCCCTTCCGTCTAACCGACGGGAACTCTGTTGGGGGCGCCGTCCGGCCGCGGCGGGGTCGCGCGCTTGGCCTTGTAGCGCAGCTGGGTGGACGGGTCCCACAGCCGCACCTCGAGCTCGGCCGCGTCGGCCGCCGCCTCCTCGCGCGCCCGCGCAACGCCATCTCGCGCCTGCGCCACCACGTCGGGCGTTTCGCCCGCGAGCCAGCCCGAGCGGTTGTCCGGGCGCGGGTTCGCTGCGTTGTCCGGCTGGCGCGCCACGTTCAGCCCGAGCTCCTCGAACATCGCCCGGTCGGCCTCCGGCTCGTTGCCGAGCGTCGTCAGGAAGTTGCCCATCATCACGCCGTTGATCCCCGCCCTGACCGCCAGCCGCTGCAGCTCGGCGAGGTTCTCCACGCGCCCGCCGCACAGCCGGAACAGCGCGTCGGGCAGGATCAGCCGGAAGATCGCGATCCACTTGACCGCCTCCCACGGGTCCATGTACTCGCGGTCGCCGAACTTCGTGCCCGGGCGCGGGTTGAGCATGTTGATCGGCACGCTCGTCGGGTCGATCTCCGCCAGCTCGAACGCCATCTCCACGCGCTGCGCGCGCGTCTCGCCGAGGTTCAGGATGCCGCCCACGCACGTCTCCAGCCCCGCCTCGCGGACCGCCGCGATCGTCCGCAGCCGGCCCTCGTAGCGCACCGTGCTCGTCACCTCGCCGTAGTAGCTGTGGGCGGTCTCCACGTTGTGGTGCACGCGCTGGATGCCAGCCTCGCGCAGCGCCTTCGCGCGCTCGGCCGAGATGTGGCCGACCGACGCGCAGCGCTTGAGGTTGGTCTTCTCGGACACCAGGCGCACGCCCGCCAGGTACTTCTCGAAGTCGCGCCTGGACAGCCCCTGGCCCTGCGTGACCATGCAGAAGCGGTGCGCGCCCGCCGCCTCCGCCGCGCGCGCGTGCTCGAGGATCTGCTCGGGCTCCATCATCGCGTGCATCGGCGTCTCCGCGTCCGCGAAGCGCGACTGCGCGCAGAAGCCGCAGTCCTCCGCGCAGCCTCCCGACTTGGCGTTCACCAGCGAGCACATGTCCGTCGAGTCCGCGAAACGCTCGACGCGCGCTTCCCACGCGCGCTGGATGAGCGCCTCGATCTGCGCGCGATCCTCGATCTCGCCCAGCGCGAGCGCTTCCTCCCGTGTGATCAGCGGCGTCACCGAGAGAAACCGTATGCGCTGCGGCGGACGGCTAATCCCCGCGCCGGCGGGGAGCGTGGCGGAGGTCTACTCCCCGCGCCAGCGCGCAGGACGCCGCTCGGCGAACGCGCGCATCCCCTCGCGCAGATCCTGCGAGGCGAACGACGAGCGGCGCAGCTCGATCAGCTCCTGTTCGACGTCCGCCGGCAGCTCGCCCTCGGCGCGCAGCAGCGCGGCGATCACGCGCTTGTTGCCCGTCTGCGACAGCGGCGCGTTGCCCGCCAGCTCGCCGGCCAGGTCGAGCGCCACCGCGTCGAGCTCCTCCGCGCCAGCCACGCGGTTGACCAGCCCCCACGCGAGCGCCGTCGGCGCGTCGATGTAGCTGCCGAGCAGGAACAGCTCGCGCGTGCGCGCCGCGCCGATCGCGTCGATGAAGCGGCGCAGGCCCGTGTGCGAGTACACCAGCCCGAGCTTCGCCGGCGGCATGCCTAGCTTGATGCCCGCCTGCGCGACCCGCAGGTCGCACGCCAGCGCCAGCTCCAGGCCGCCGCCGATCGTGTGGCCCGGCAGCGCCGCCAGCGTCGGGTGCGGGAACGCCTCCAGCGCGTCGATCGCCTGCGTGAACGGATGCGCCACCAGGCGCTCGGCGCGCTCTTCGAACTCGTCATCCGGGATCTCGCCGATGTCATAGCCAGCCGAGAACATCCCGTGCGCCCCCGTCACCAGCACGCAGCGCGCGTGGGATTGGGACCCACCCACCCCACCCACCCCACCCACCCCACCCACCCCGGACAGCTCGCCCAGCGTCGCGCTGATCGCGTCCAGGATCGGGTGGTCGAGCGCGTTGCGCTTGGCCGGATTGGAGATCGTCAGGCGCACGACCCCGTCGGCCGGCTCGTCGACGAGCAGCTTGCCGTCGGCGAGCTCGCGTGGGGGGGCGGTTGGGGACATCGCGCCGACAGGCTAGACGAGCGCAGGCCCGCGCGGGGCGGCGGGACACGCGCGTGGGGCGTGCGCGCGGAATCCGCGCGCGGGCGCGCTCCAGCGCGCTACTCGAGCACGACCAGCGTGTCGCCCTCGTTGACCGCCTGGCCCTCCTC
>JBKQHH010000190.1:0-14690 GCA_052148875.1 Solirubrobacteraceae bacterium | reverse complement strand
GTCGCCCGCGCGGATCGCCTGGTCGATGATCACCGACGCGCGCAGGCCGGAGGCGCACACCTTGTTGATCGTCTCAGAGGAGACGTCCTTGGGAACGCCCGCCTTGATCTGCGCCTGGCGCGAGGGGATCTGCCCCTGGCCGGCCTGCAGCACCTGCCCCATGACGACGTGCTCGACCTGCTCGGGCTCGACCCCGGCGCGCTCGAGCGCGGCTGTGATCGCGAGCCCGCCGAGCTCGGTGGCGTCCAGCGTGGACAGGCTCCCGCCCATCTTGCCGATGGGGGTGCGCGCGCTGCCGAGGATCACGGTCTTTGACATGGAAGTCGCTCTGCTCCTATAGGTCGCCTGAGTTGGTACGCGAGAGCGAGAATGGTACCGACGAGCCGCCCGCGAGCTGGATATCGTGCCGGCGCATGCAGATATCCGCAATCTCCCAATCAACCAGGACGACCGACCCCGACACGATCGCGATCGGCGTATTCGACGGCGAGGGTGCCCCGCCGGAGTCCCCCGCGCAGGTCGGCGAGCTGCTCGAGTCGGGCGAGGCCCGCCGCTCGTTCAAGTCGCTCGCGCTGACGCACGCCGAGGGCACGCGCTGGCTGGTGGTGGGGCTGGGAGCGCGCGCCGACTTCACCGCCGAGCGCGCCCGCGTGGCGGCCGCGGCGGCGAGCGCGCGTGCGCGGGAGATCTCGACGCGCACGCTCTGCTGGGAGCTCCCGGGCGCCGCGGCGGGGGCGGCTGGCACGGCCGGGACGCCCACCGCGGAGGCGATCGCGGCGGCGATCGTCGAGGGCACGATCCTCAGCGACTACAGCTTCGAGCTTCACAAGTCGAAGACCGACGGCGGGGACTCCGACGCGGACGCCCCGCCCAAGCACCTGGAGCGCCTGATCGTCTCCGGCCCCGACGAGATCGACGCCGCCGTCGCCGAGGCGGCGCTGCTCGGCGAGGCGGTCAACCGCGCGCGCGATCTGCAGAACCGCCCCGGCAACGACCTCACGCCGACCGCGCTCGGCGAGTACGCGAAGGCGCTCGAGCGCGATCTCGAGGGCGTGTCGGTGCAGGTCGAGGGACGCGCGGGGATCGTCGCGCGCGGCATGGGCGCGTTCGCGGCCGTCGCGCAGGGCTCCGACGAGGAGCCCGCGCTGATCACGATCCGGTATGAAGGCCCCGCCGGGGCGGGCGGGCTCGCATACGCCGGTCCGACGCTCGGCTTCGTCGGCAAGGCGGTGACGTTCGACAGCGGCGGCATCTCGCTGAAGCCGGGGCCGAAGATGGCGGAGATGAAGTTCGACATGTCCGGCGGCGCGGCGGTGATCGAGGCGGTCTCCGCGATCGCGCGCCTGAGGCTGCCGGTCAAGCTCGTGGCGGTGGTGGGCGCCACCGAGAATCTGCCGAGCGGCCGCTCGATCAAGCCCGGCGACATCGTCACCGCCGCCAACGGCAAGACGATCGAGATCAACAACACCGACGCCGAGGGCCGGCTGGTGCTGGCCGACTGCCTGTGGCACGCCGTCGGCGAGGGCGCCGAGCGGATCGTCGACCTGGCGACGCTCACCGGCGCGGTGATCATCGCGCTCGGCTCGACGTACGCGGGGCTGATTAGCAACGACGACGAGCTCGCGGCGCGGATAACGGACGCCGGGGAGCGCAGCGGGGAGATCGTCTGGCGCCTGCCGCTTCACGAGGAGTACGACGAGCTGATCAAGGGCAAGTACGGCGACCTCGACAACGCCCCCGAAGGGCGCAAAGCCGGCACGATCGTCGGCGGCGCGTTCCTGTCGAACTTCATCGGCGAGACGCCGTGGGCGCACCTGGACATCGCCGGGTCGGCGTGGGAGCTCGACCGCGCGTACGTCGGCAAGGGCGCCTCCGGCTACGGCGTACGCCTGCTGGTCGAGCTCGCCAAGTCGTATTCCGTTTGACGAGTTCGTTGAAATCATTTCGCTGATGCACAGCCGCGCTGTGAGCGCGTGCCGCGAGCCGTCTCGGAATCTCTTTCTACTTGAATAAATTTCAAGTAGCATGAAGGGCAATGTCGATCGCTGTGGAATCGGCGCTTGGCGCACCGCCCGACGAAGCTGGCTTCCTGCTCGCGGCACTGCCCGAGGACCAATGGTTTGAGCGCAAGTCAGCTCGCATCGCCGCCCGTGACCTGGCCAACTCGTTGATCGGCATGGCAAACGCCGATGGAGGCCTCATCGTCGTTGGGCTGCGAGAAGGCACGGTTGAGGGCACCGATCATCCTCGGGCCAAGCGCAACGATCTGATGCAGGCCGGCATCGACCATTGCGAGCCGCCGGTTCGGGTCAACCACCGGCTGATCGGCTGCAAGAACGATCGCGGTCAGGACGACCATCTCCTTGTTATCGAGGTGCAGCCGAGCGACGTCGTTCATGCCAACGTGCGCGACGAGGTTTTCCTGCGAGTCGGCGACGAGAACCGCCGCCTGACGTTCCGCCAGCGTCAGGAGCTCCATTTCGACAAGGGGCAGGCGAGCTACGAGGCCCAGCCGCTGGCGGCCGCGGGCTTGGACGAGCTCGACATGTCGCTGGTCCAGGACTACGCCGAGGCCGTCTCCGCACCGGATCCGATCCGGCTTCTGCAGGCGAGAGGCCTAGCCGCGGCGGACTCGTTGACCATCGCCGGCTGCCTGCTGTTCGCCCGCTACCCGCAACGCTTCCTGCCTGAGACGTTCCTGCGGGTGCTTCGGTATCGAGGTCGCGAGCGAGGAACTGGCTCCCGCCAGCAGCTCACGGCGGACGTACGCGTGGAGGGTCCGATCCCGCGGCAGTTGCGCCAAGCGCAAACCGCCATTCAAAGCTTCCAGCCCATTCGTCGTGCACTCGTTTCAGCAACGGGACGCTTCGGTGACGTGCCACTCGTCCCGGAGGATGCGTGGTTGGAGGGTCTGGTCAACGCCGTCGTGCACCGCTCCTACAGCATCGCCGGCGACCATGTCCGCGTCGAGATCTTCGACGACCGGATAGAGGTGTGGAGTCCGGGGCGCTTCCCGGGGTTGGTCGATCTGCGCAACCCGCTCGAAACGACTCGTTTCGCGCGTAACCCGAGGATCGCCCGAGTCTGTGCCGATCTGATGTTCGGCCAGGAGCTCGGAGAGGGCATCCGCAGGATGTTCGAGGAGATGCGCCAAGCGGGACTCGGCGACCCCGTCTATCGGCAGACCTCCGGCGGTGTGCACCTGACATTGCTGGCAGAACCGATCGACAGGGAGCTGGACGCACGCCTGTCCGATCGAGCCCGGGCTGTGATGAGTGCGCTCCGCGAAGGCGGCCGTCTGAGTACGGGCGAGGTGGCCGAGGCACTCGGCGTCTCCCGACCGGTGGCGCAGCGAGAGCTCGGCACCCTGCGTGACGAGGGCGTGATCGAGTGGATCGGGAAGTCCCCGCGGGACCCGCGTGCGTACTGGCGGCTGCGCCCGACCTAACGCTCTCCCGGTCGACGGTTTCAAGACTTGCTTGCAAGTAGTTGCAAGTAGCCGTCGTGCGGCGGCGGGCTCTGTGAGAATGCACCCGTGGACTTCGACCTCTCCCCCGACCACGAGCTGATCAGGCGCACGGTCAGGGAATTCGCCGAGGGCGAGGTCGCGCCGGTGGCGGAGGAGCTCGACCGGACGAAGTCGTTTCCGTATGAGATCGTCGCGAAGCTGGGCGCGCTGAACCTGATGGGCATCCCGTTCCCGGAGGAGTACGGCGGCGGCGGCGGCGACACGCTGGCATACGCGCTGGCGGTGGAGGAGCTCACGCGCGTGGACTCCTCGGTGGCGATCACGCTGTGCGCGCACACCTCGCTGGGCACCCAGCCGATCTACGTGTTCGGCAGCGAGGAGCAGCGGCGCGAATGGATGCCGCGGCTGTGCTCGGGCGAGCGGCTGGGCGCGTTTGGGCTGACCGAGCCGGAGGCGGGCTCGGACGCGGGCAACACGCGCACGCGCGCACAGCTCGAGAACGGCGAATGGGTGATCGACGGCGCCAAGCAGTTCATCACGAACGCCGGCACGGACATCTCGGGGATGGTGTGCATCACCGCGGTCACCGGGGATGCCGGGGACGACGCCAACAAGCAGATCTCCAACATCATCGTCCCCAACGGCACCGCCGGCTACGAGCAGGGCGAGCCGTACCGCAAGATGGGCTGGAACGCGTCGGACACGCGCCCGCTGACGTTCAGCGACTGCCGCGTGCCCGAGGCGAACCTGCTGGGCCCGCGCGGCGCGGGCTTCAAGCAGTTCCTGCACATCCTCGACATCGGGCGCATCGGCGTCGCCGCGATGGGCGTGGGGCTCGCCCAGGGCGCGCTCGACGAGGCGCTGAAGTACGCCAAGGAGCGCAGGGCGTTCGGCAAGCCGATCTCCAAGTTCCAGGCTATCCAGGGCAAGCTCGCTGACATGTCGACGGAGATCGCCGCCGCGCGGCTGCTCGTGTACAAGGCCGCGCGCGAGAAGGACGCCAAGCGCAACTTCACGCTGACCGCCGCCCAGGCCAAGCTCAAGACCGGCCGCCTGGCGGTGCGCTGCGCCGAGGAGGCCGTGCAGATACACGGCGGCTACGGCTTCATCGAGGAGTACCCCGTGTGCCGCTTCTACCGCGACGCGAAGATCCTCACGATCGGCGAGGGCACCGACGAGGTCCAGCAGATGGTGATCGCGCGAGCGCTGGGCGCGTAGGCGATCGACGCAGATTACGCAAACCTGCGTAACGCAGAGTTGCGTAATGATTTATACGCGAGTCTGTGTCATACTTGAGGGATGGCCGGCTCTTCGAGCGTCAACCCATTCCGATACGGCGCGCTCGCGCTGGACGACGCATTCACGGACCGCGAGCAGGAGACGGCGGAGCTCAAGGCCGACGCGCTGAACGGACAGGACGTCGTGCTCTTCGCCCCCCGCCGCTACGGCAAGTCATCGCTGCTCTGGCGCGTATCCCAGGAGCTGATCGCGGAGGGTGCACTGGTGGCGCACGTCAACCTGATGACGACGCCCACCACCACACAACTGGCCGAGAAGCTGGCTCGCACCATCCACGAGGACATCGCCTCGCCGCTGTTCCGCGCGAAGGAGCGACTGCGGATCTTCCAGGGCCTGCGAATCCGCCCCACGGTCACGGTCGATCCGGAGGACGGCTCGCTGAGCTTCAGCTTCGACGCGGGCACGCGCAGGGAGGACATCAACGCAACGCTGGAGCGGCTGCTGGAGCTGCCGGGACAGCTCGCCGGCGAGCGCAAACGCCCGGTGGTGCTGATCCTGGACGAGTTCCAGGAGATCGCCGACATCGACCCCAACCTCCCGCGCCTGATGCGCTCGGTCTTTCAGCAGCAGCCGGAGGTGGCGCACCTCTACCTCGGGAGCAAGCGCCACATGATGGAGCGCATCTTCAACGACGAGAACGAGCCCTTCTGGCGCAGCGCCAAGGAGATCGAGCTCGGGGTCATCGACCCGCAACCGTTTGGCGAGTACATCGAGCGCCAGTTCAAGCGCACGGGCAAGAAGATCGCCTCGGCGGCCGTGGACGCCGTGCTCGTGACGACCCGCGGGCACCCGTACGCCACGCAGGAGCTGTGCTACTTCCTCTGGCAGGACACGCCGGCCGGAGCCACCGCGACCGCTGAGCAGGTCGTCGAAGCCGTATTCAAGGTGCTCAACTCAGAGCACGCCCACTTCAGCCTCGTGTGGGAGGGCGCTCCCGCACAGCAGCGCCTTCTGCTCAGAGCGCTCGCCGAAGAGCCCGGGCATCCCATCGCAGCGGACTACCGTCGTCGCCATGCGCTGCCGGGAGCCTCGAGCGTGCAACGAGCCCTGGGCGCCCTCGAAAAAGCCGAGCTCGTCGGCCGTCACCGGGGCGAAGCGTGGATCAGCGAGCCGTTTCTCGCGCAGTGGGTGCTGCTCAACGACGCGTAGGCGCAGGCGCCGTACCGCACCGCCTCACCGGTCGTCAGATTACGCAAACCTGCGTAACGCAAACCTGCGTAACGCACCGACGAGGTCCAGCAGATGGTGATCGCGCGGGCACTCGGCGCGTGAGCTGACTTCATATCGGTGCTCATATGCCTTGAGCTCGCCGACGAGCTACGCGGTGGTCGTGTGGGTGGAACCTACCTGGTCCCACCCACACGTGTGACCATCAGTCACCGCTCATGACTAGAGCGTTTTGATCTCCCACTTTTCTTCGTCCTTGCTGCTGATCGTCGCCGTCGCAACGGTGGGAGCTCCATCGGGATCGGGCGATTCCGGACCGGGCCTCCAGGTTCTTCCTTCGTTGATGGAGATTTCGGTCAACAGGAGCTGACCTCCGACTGACGGTTCTCCTTCGAACGTTTCCGTGTGCTTCGACTCCATCGCGTCGGTCTTCGTGGCCACCCCACCGAGAGAGCCCCTGATCCTTGCGAGAACTCCGTTGCAGTCGAATTCGGTGGCGAACGTGTACCACGGTGCTGGGCTGATGACCGTCAAGACCACACCGGCTTCGGGTTCGGCCAGTTCGGTGTAGAGCGTCACGGTGTTGATGACGCCCGGCGGCTCACCGGAGCTGTTGCATTTGCCGCCCGTTGCTTTGCTCGAACAGGACGTCAACGTGAGCGTAACCTGACCCGTTTTCCGTCCGGTGATCCGACCGGAGCCGGAGCCGCTGCATGTCAGACCGAATTCGAGGTCCGGTGAGGTCACTGTGATCTTCTTCATCGTTGTCGTGAATCCCGGCCTGGGACCGGGGCCCGGCGACCATTCGTACTTGCCGGTTTCGACAACAGCCTGCGTGCAGCTCTTGTCCGCGAAGTCACCCCTATACTGTTTGTTGATCTTCGCAGCCTTTATGCATCTGCCATATTCCGCCGCCTGCGCGGCGGATACCGCCGTCGCGCCGAGCAGGAACAGGGCAACCAGGCACAGTCCGACGTACCCGAGACGTTTCATACCTCTTGGCTCCTTCCGTTGCTTGTGAGTCGAACACCTGCGACTGCCAGCCGAACCTCACGCATCACTATGGGGCGCAGCGCGGCACAAGCAATGCTTCAGTCCAAGTAGTCGCTTGGGCAACGAGCCGTCGCGACCCAGTCATCGCACGCAAAATCATCGCACCCCTCCTGCGCGTAGTGAAAAGTTTGTAATTTGCACTCCGTGGCGACGCCGCGATTCTCTCGGGACAGCCGCGCGGCGAGGCTAGCACACTTTATGTCGATTCCGGTGCTCGATATTACCATGTTATTTAGAAACGTTCTCTTACATAAATAAACTTACGCATTTAGCGACGGATCTGCCGATCAATCGGGACCATCGGCACTCACAGAATCTTCACACCATTGCGTCTATGACCTCGCGCCTCCTCAGAGGCCTCCTCAGAGCCGGCCCGGCCTGCGCGGCGCCCGTGCCCGCATCGGCGTTACCATGGGTGCGCGATGTCCGAGGCGTTGACAGGAGCCGGGACCCAGCACCCACACGGGAGCACGTCGGCCGGGCAGAGCGATCGCGACCGTCTGACCGCTTCTCAGGAGGCCGTGCCGACCAAGATCGGCGGCAACCCATCGCTGCTCGACTGCGCGCGCGTGTTCGTGCGCCAGCCCTCGCCCCCGTATCTGTTCGGTGCGGTCGCGCTGGCGCTCGCCGCACGCGTCGCCCAGGGCCAGTTCGGCTGGCGCGACCTGGTGATGGTCGCGGGCCTGATCGCGGTGACGCCGTTCGTCGAGTGGGCGATCCACGTCTACCTGCTGCACGCGCGGCCGTTCACGCTGCTGGGGCGCAAGGTGGAGATCCTGAGCGCTCGCGAGCACCGCGCGCACCACGAGACCCCCGACGTGCTCGAGGGCGTGCTGATCCCCGTCTACGCGGTGCTCGTGTTCCTCGCGACGATCGCGGCGGTGAACTGGGCTCTGTCGTTCCCGATCCACCTGGTGCTCGGCGGCCCGCGCCTGGCGTACGCGACGACGGGCGTCGCGACGAGCTTCGCGATCCTCGCGGCCTACGAGTGGACGCACTTCCTGATCCACACCCCCCACCGCGCGCGCTCGCGCTACTACAGGGCGATCTGGCGCAACCACCGCCTGCACCACTACAAGAACGAGCGCTACTGGTTCGGCGTGACCTCGACCGTCGGCGACCGGGTGATCGGCACGCTGCCCGACCAGCAGTCGGTCCCACGCTCAGCGACCGCCCGCTCGCTGCACGCCGATCGCTGAGGCGACCCTGCTGAGCGCTCGAACCAGCCTCAGCGCGGCTCGAGGATCACGAGCGGGATCTCCCGCTCGGTGCGCTTCTGGTAGGCGGCGTAGCCGCCGTAGGTCTTCAGCACCATCGGCCACAGCCGCGCTCGCTCCTCGGGGTCGGCCACGTGGGCGCGCACGTCCCGATGGCTCGACCCGACCTGCACTGTCGTGTCGGGGTTGGCGACGAGGTTGTGGAACCAGCCGGGGTTCTTGGGATAGCCGCCCTTGGAGGCCACCAAGATCAGGTTCTGGCCGTCGACGGTGTACACGAGCGGGCTCGTGCGCCGCGTCCCGCTCCTGGCGCCCACGTGGTCGAGCAGCAGCATCGGCGGCGCGCCGGGGAAGCGGTGGCCGATCAGGCCGCGGCTGGCGCGGTAGATCGCGGTGTGGCCCTGCATCATCCGGCCCAGCAACGGCCAGTTGCGCTCCACCCAGTCCAGAGAGTCCATCGTGTCGGCGAGCCTACTCCACCGGCTGCTGCGGCGAGGCCGTGCGCTGGAGCAGCGCGGTGGCCGCGCTCGCCGGGTCGAGCCGCCGCGCGACGACCTCGTCGAGCAGGCGCTGGAACTCCGAGTCCTCGCGCAGGTCATCCTCCAGGCGCCTGCGCATGCGCGCGGTGGCGATCGCGAGCACCTCGCTGCGCAGGTTGCGCGCGCGCCGCTCCTCGAGCTGCCCAGCGGCGAGGATGTGCGCACGGTGCTCCTCGAGGCTCTTGACGAGCTCCTCGATGCCCTCGCCGCGCGCGGCCTCCGTCTTGAGGATCGGCACCCGCCAGCGGCCCCGGGCTTCCTCGGGCGTGCGGTCGAGGTTGGCGAGCGAGAGCACGCCGCGAATCTCGCGGACCATCGTGTCGGTCAGGGGATGGTCGGCCTTGTTGATGACGATCACGTCCGGGATCTCCATCACCCCCGCCTTCAGCGCCTGGATCGAGTCGCCCGAGCCGGGCATCAGCACGAGCACGATCGTGTCGGCGTGGTCGATGATGTCGATCTCCGCCTGGCCGACGCCGACGGTCTCGATGAACACGTCCTGGCGACCGGCCGCGTCGAGCAGCAGCGCGGCCTGCAGCGCAGCCTCCGAGAGGCCGCCGAGCGCGCCGCGGTTGGCCATCGAGCGGATGAACACCCCCGGGTCGAGGAAGTGCTCGGACAGCCGGATGCGGTCGCCCAGCAGCGCGCCCTGCGTGAACGGCGAGGACGGGTCGATCGACAGCACGCCCACCGTCCGCCCCGCCTGGCGCCGCGCCTTGGTGAGCGCGCCGATGAGCGTCGACTTGCCTACGCCGGGCGGGCCTGTGAAGCCGACGACCTCGGCGTGACCGGTGTGCGGGTACACCTCCCTGACGAGCTCCCAGCCCTCGGGGCGGTTGTCCTCGACCAGCGTGATCGCGCGCGCCCGCGCGCGGCGGTCGCCGTCGAGCAGGCGCTGTGCAAGGGTTGCCTCGGCCATCGAGCGCGCAATCATCGCAGGGGTCGTGCCGGCGGCCCGCCCGCCCCGCCGTCCCTTACGATTGGCCCGCAATGGAGCTCGTGGCCGACCCTGCCGCCGACCCCTCTACCGAGCAGCTCGGCGACGCGCTGCGCCGGGCGCCCGCGCCGCTGCACGGAGGGCCGCTCGAGCTGCTGCGCTTCATGCGCGCCCACCGCATGCTCAGCCGCCACTACGCGCGACTGCTCGCTCGCTACGTGCTGCTGAAGCTCCGCTACCGAGGGCGCCTGCAGACGGACGGCATCTGCTTCATCTGCCCCGGCGTCACGCTCGAGATCGGCCCCCACGCCAAGCTGCGCATAGGACGCTGGGCGTGGATCGGGCACGCCAGCAAGATCCGCGTGCACGAGGGCGAGGTGAGCATCGGCGCGAAGACGGTGATCGGCCAGGAGTGCACGATCTCGGCCTACCAGCACGTGTCGATCGGGCGCGAGTGCATCATCGCCGACCGCGTGATGCTGATCGACTTCGACCACGGCGTCACCGAGGTGGAGCGGCCGATCCGCGCGCAGGGGATCTACAAGCGCGACGTGCGCGTCGGGCACAATGTGTGGATCGGCTACGGCGCGTGCATCCTGCGCGGGGCGAGCGTCGGCGATAACAGCGTCATCGGCACGAGCGCGGTGGTGACCAAGGAGGTGCCCGCGAACGCGATCGTAGGGGGCGTGCCCGCGCGCGTGATCCGCATGCGCGATACGCCGCGGTCGATGCGCTGGGAGTGAGGAGGCATCTCGCGTACGGTGTCCGAACTCTCGGGAAGGTGACCCCAATCCCGCCCTCGGCCTCCGGTGCCGAGTCTGGGCTCGCCGACGCAAAGCAGGCGCCGCAGCCCTCCTTTCCGCGCGAAGCGAGACTGGGCCGCGCTTGCTTCAAGATGTCCGTGCGGCCATCGATGCAGGCCTGGGCACCAGATGCAAGACAACATCCACCCAAAGCGGCTGACTCGCTTACCGCGAGCGCGTCTGCTCGCCCTCGCAACGCTCATGAGTGGCGTCTTGGTGGCGCGCTGCGGGGGAGGCTCGCACAGCCCGACCGCGGCGACCCGGGGCGGCGCGCCCGGCTTGGGCACGGCCACGACCGTGGTGACCGGCTCCGCGACGACCGGCTCCGCGCCGTCCGGCGCGGCGCTCTACTGTGGGTCTGCCCCCTGCTACCCCCCGCACCAGTTCCGGGTCGCGTATGGCATCCAGCCGTTGCTGGACAGCGGGATCGACGGCCGTGGCGAGACGGTGACGGTGCTTGTCCCTGTCCCACGCCCCAGAGAGGAAGCCAGCGATATCCGTCAGGATTTGGCGAGCTTTGACAGCATGTTCGGGCTGCCCGCCGCGCGGATCGAGGTCGTGAGGAGCCTGGCCGGCTCAGCCTCGCCGTGGCGGGCGACTGGCGAGGAGGTCACGGACACCGAGATCGTGCACGCGGTCGCCCCTGCCGCCACCCTCCGGGTGGTCCTTTTCCCCTCCAACTGGGGGGCGGGCGCCGCGAATGCGACCGGGGACATGCTCGCCGGGTTGCGGCTCGTCGTCTCCCACACCGACGTGGCTTCGATCAGCTGGAGTTTGGGGGAGCACTACTTCACCGCCGCTCAGGTGGCCGAGATGCACTCCATCCTGCTGGCGGCGGCCGCTCATCACGTCACGGTGATCGGCAGCTCCGGCAACGAAGGCGAGTTCAGCGTCAATCGCTTTAGGGGCAAGCCGGTCAAGGAGGTCAGCCTTCCGGCCGCCGACCCGCTCGTGCTGGGCGCTGGCGGCACCACGCTCACCGCGAATCGCTCGACCGGCGCCTACATCGGCGAGACCGCCTGGAGCGATTCGGGTGGTGGCTTTAGCCATCTGTACGCCCGTCCCGCCTATCAGGACGGCATCCCGGGGAACTCAAAGACGAGGGGCGTGCCCGACGTGGCCGGCGACGCCGAAGAAGGCGGCATGGCACGGGTCGAAACCGAGGGTGGCAAGGCATCCCTCACAGCGCCCGGCGGCACCAGCGACTCCGCGCCGCTGTGGGGAGGACTCGTGGCGCTGGCCGACCAGTACGCCCATCACGACCTCGGCTTCGTCAACCCCGCCATCTACCGCATCGGCCGCAGCTCCAGCTACCACAAAGCATTTCACGACATTACGGCCGGTACCAACGGTTACCCGGCCGCTCCCGGATGGGACCCGGTAACGGGCTGGGGAACCCCCAACGCGCAGGTGCTCATCCCCCTGCTGGCGGGCTTCACCAACCGCAGCAAGACGTAGCAGGATCATGCAGCCGCCAGGCGTGTCAGCGCCAGGCGGGGGCACACGGCGGGCGCCAAGGCTGCCGCACTCGGACACAGGCAGCCACGCCGGCGCCGGCAGCGGCACATGCCCGCGCGAGCACGAAGGGAGGTGTCGGCGCGCTCTTCACGAGCGACGTGCTCCTCGCCACAAGCACAACGCGTCCCGGCAGCGCTCGGCGCCTTTCCGATCGGAAGGCGCCCGCTTCCCTGCTGTCCGCGCAAAGCATGTTCGAAGTGGGTGGCCGGTGTTTCCCGCCGAGCCAAGAAAGCAGGAGCGACGGCGCGAGAATGGCTGGCGCGTGGCGCCGCCGCGACGCTGGGCCGCGGCTCAGGTGCTCGTGTGTTGGCGCTCGGTCAAGCGATGCCGTCCACTAGGAGGCCGAGCGGGGCGAGGGCTCTCAGGACAGTGGCTGAGAATCCAGCCGGTGCTGAGCCCGCGCTCGGTGAACGCGCAATTGATGTAGGGGACTCGCGCTCTGGATCCGAGCCCGGCCACCGCCTTGCTCACGGCTGTTGTGCGGTGAGCGCGCGGACCCTCCGTTGGAGGAAGCGGCGCTCGGAGGGGTTGTCGGTCAGCTCGATCGCGGCTTGGTAGGCGTCCCTGGCCTCGGCGGCGCGGTCGAGGCGCCGCAGCAGCTCGGCACGGATCGCGTGGTAGCGCTGATAGCGGTCGAGGTGCAGATCGTCGAGCAGCTCGAGCGCGTCGTCGGGGCCGTTGACCTCGGCGACCGCGACCGCCCTGTTGAGCGCGACCACGGGAGACGGGCTGACCGCGTAGAGCTGGTCGTACAGCGCGAGGATCTGCGGCCAGTCGGTCCGCTCGTAGGTCTCCGCGTCGGCGTGGACCGCGTTGATCGCCGCCTGGATCTGGTAGGGGCCAGGGAGGTCCGCGCGCAGGCACTCGCGGACCAGCGACTGGCCTTCGCTGATGAGCTCGCGGTCCCACAGCGAGCGATCCTGGTCTGCGAGCAGCACGAGATCGCCGGAGGAGGTCGTGCGTGCTGGCGCGCGCGCGTGCGTGAGCAACATCAGCGCGAGCAGCCCCTTCGCCTCGTGCTCGTCCGGCATCAGCGTGCACACCAGGCGCGCGAGTCGGATCGCCTCATCGCATAGCTCGCCGCGCACGTGGCGGTCTCCCGCGCTTGCCGTGTAGCCCTCGTTGAAGATCAGGTATAGGACCGCCAGGACGGCGGCGAGCCGGTCAGGGAGGTCGGCCTGCGAGGGAACCAGGTAGGGGATCCCGGCGTCCCGGATCTTGCCCTTGGCGCGCACCAGCCGCTGGGCCATCGTGCTCTCGCTCACGAGAAACGCGCGAGCGATCTCCTGGGTCTGAAGTCCGCCGAGCAGCCTCAGCGTCAAGGCGACCTGCGCGGGCTGGGCGAGCGCCGGGTGGCAGCAGGTGAAGATGAGCCGCAGCCGGTCGTCCCTCACTGGGCCCTCCGGCTTTGCGGTTTGCTCCCGTCGCTGGGCGAGAAGCCACTCGGCCTGCCTGTGGCGCTCCGGCCGCGAGGACTCGCGTCGCAGTCGGTCGATCGCGCGATTGCGCGCGGTCGTGATGATCCAGCCGGCGGGGCTGGGGGGCAGGCCCGCCTGAGGCCAGCGCTCGCATGCCAGCGCGAACGCCTCCTGGACCGCGTCCTCGGCGATGTCGATGTCGCCGAACACGCGGACCAGCACGGCGACGGCCCGCCCGTGCTCCTCGCGGAACACCCGTGCAACGTCATTGCTTTCAGGCGGCGCGGTCAGTCCTGCGCCTCCTCCTGGAAGGGGCGCACCTCGACGGGGATCCGACAGGCCCGAGCAGCCTTGTGGCCCCAGCTGAGCGCCGCATCGAGATCGGGGGCCTTGATCACCCAGATTCCGCCGATGTGCTCCTTGCCCTCGAGAAACGGGCCGTCGGTGACTAGCACCTCGCCGTCGGTCAGCTTGAGCACGGTCGCCGTGCTCGACGGGTGCAGGCCGCCCGCGAACACCCACGCCCCGGCGGCTCGAAGTTCGTCGTTGACGGCGCCGACGTCGGCAATGATCTGCTCGATGTCGGCCGGCGCCGGCGCGCTCTCGGTGACGTCGGGGTGGTACACGCTCAACAGATACTGCTTCATCAGGGAAGTCCTCCTGTGATCGCTCGGTCGACCAGATGCCGACCCTCGTCATCTACACGAACGCCAACCCGCGAGATCGACATCCACCCAGACCGGGGGCCTGCGGTCCGCACCGCCTCGGAGCCGGCCCGAGCGCGAGCTCGCCCCGCTAACGCAGAGGCACTGCCTTTCCTGCGCCCGGTGCCGGTATTCGCGGGCAGCGCTCGCACGTGGCGTCCACGCAGCCGAAGACGCGTGGCCTCCGCTCCGCGCTCAGGAGGTAATTCGTGTCGGTCCCCGTGATTAGCGCGACGGATCGAAACGAGGTCTGCCGGGCGGCCCGTGCCGTGTGTCCGTGTGTCGCGTATCGGCGTGTTGGTCATGCGGTTCGTAGCGCTTCGGTGGGGCTGAGGCGCGCGGCCTTCACGGCGGGGTAGAGCCCGGCGATCGCGCCGATCAACAAGCCGGCGGCGGGGGCGGCGATGAGCGCGTAGAGGGGCACGACGAATGGCTCGTTCTTGGCCTGCGCGTAGATCCACGTGGCGCCGGCGCCGATGATCAGGCCGGCGATTCCGCCGAGTACGGCGAGCAGCGCGGACTCGGTGAGGAACTGGGTTGTGATGTGACGGCGGGTCGCGCCGAGC
>JBKQHH010000189.1:0-24306 GCA_052148875.1 Solirubrobacteraceae bacterium | reverse complement strand
CCAGATCGAGCGCTACCGCTCGGCGTTCATCGCGGTGCTGACGATGGTCGTGATCGCGGCCGCCGTCGGCGGCTACGTGCTCGCGCACGAGAACCTGAAGCTGCCGAGCTGGGTGCCGGTGCTCGGCCACACCTACTTCGACCTCGACGCCGAATTCCAGACCGCCCAGGCGGTCACCCCCGGCCAGGGCCAGGCGGTGACGATCGCGGGCGCCAAGATCGGCGAAATCGCGACGGTCGATCTGCGGGGCGGGGTCGCGGTCGTCACGATGAAGGTGAGCCCCAGGTACGCCAGGTACATCTACCGCAACGCGACGATGCTGCTGCGCCCGAAGACGCAGCTGCAGGACATCACCGTCGAGGTCAACCCGGGCACGCCGTCCGCCGGCAAACTGCGCAGCGGCGAAGTGCTGCCGGAGTCCCAGACGGCCGCGAACGTCGACTTCGACGAATTCCTGGCGGGGCTCGACGCCGAAACGCGCGCCTACGTGCAGGAGCTGCTGGCCGGCCTCGGCATCGGGCTCAAGGAAAACGGCAAGCCGCTCGCGGCGGCGCTCAAGCGCTTCGACCCCACGGCGCGCCTCACCGAAGAGATCGCACAGCAGCTGGAAATCCGCCACGGGAACGTCGAACGCTCGATCCACAACTTCAGCCTGCTGACCCAGGCGCTCGGCGGCAAGGACCAGCAGCTCTCCGAGCTCGTCGACGCGTCCAACGCCGTGTTCAAGACGTTCGCCAGCGAGGACGCGAGCTTCAAGAAGACGCTGGCGCTGCTGCCGGGCGCGCTGCACAAGACCGGGGTGGGGCTCGGCAAGCTCGCGGCCGCGACGCACGTGCTCGGCCCGACGGTGCGCAAACTCGAGCCGTTCGCGCGCGCCCTCGGCCCCGCCAACGAAGCGACGCGCAAGCTCTCGGAGAAGACGACGCCGATCATCAAGAACGAGATCCGCCCGTTCGCGCGCGAAATCCTGCCGGTGGTGGGCGA
The DNA here is from genome assembly GCA_052148875.1 of Solirubrobacteraceae bacterium. Classification (GTDB taxonomy): domain Bacteria; phylum Actinomycetota; class Thermoleophilia; order Solirubrobacterales; family Solirubrobacteraceae; genus Palsa-744. The sequence goes on along the minus strand of JBKQHH010000189.1, from coordinate 23,322 downwards.
ACTCGGGCCGACGACGCAGAACCTGAGCCAGGCGCTGCCCAAGCTCGCGGCGAGCTTCTCCGTGCTCAACGAATTCTTCAACGAGCTCGCGTACAACCCCGGGCCGAGCAAGGGCGGCTTCCTGTTCTTCCTCGACTGGGGCAACCACGATCTCAACAGCGTGCTGAGCACCGCCGAAGCGCACGGCGTCCTCGCCCGCGGCCTCGTGTACTTCAACTGCGAAATCCTGAAACTCCTGAAGCCCGCCGGGGAAGTCAACCCGACGGTGAACCTGCTGATCGGCCTGCTCAAGCCCCCGACCAGGGAAGAATGCGAAAGCGAGGGCATCCTGAAACCCAAGGCTGCCGCGGCGAGCGAGCGCGCGCACACGAAGGCGCCGGCGGGTGGGCCGTTCTCGAGCCTCGATCAGCACCCGTTCGGGGGGAAGGGCTGAGATGCAGAAGCGCGCGCCAACGCTCGGCAACCTGCTGGTGATCATCCTGTTCGTGCTCAGCTGCTTCGGGCTGCTGATGTTCCTGTGGGAGTCCTTCGGCGGCCCGCTGCCGCTGAAACCGAAGGGCTACCGCTTCGAGGTCGCCTTCCCGCGCTCGTTCGCGCTCGCCGAAGAGTCCGACGTGCGCATCAGCGGCGTGGAAGTGGGGCACGTCGTCTCGCTCGCCCTGAACAAGGAAGGCCGCACCGAAGCGACCGTCGAAGTCGCCGGGCGCTACGCGCCGATACGCGCGAACATGCACGCGATCCTGCGCCAGAAGACGCTGCTGGGCGAGACCTACGTGCAGCTGATCCCCGAGGGCAGGAGCGGCCCGGCCCTGCCCGACGGCGGCCGGCTGTCCAACAGCCAGGTCGAACCGTCGGTCACGCTCGACGACATCCTGTCCGCGTTCGACCCCAAGACCAGGCGCGACTTCCAGATCTGGCAGGAAGCCGCCGCGGAAGGGATCAACGGGCGCGGAGAACAGATCAACGCCGACTTCGCCCAGCTCGAACCGTTCGTCGAAAGCGCCAACAAGCTGGTCACGCTGCTCGACGCCCAGGAAGGCGCCGTGAAAGCGCTGGTGCACAACACCGGCGTGGTCTTCAACGCGCTCGCCAGCCGCGACCACCAGCTCGAAGGCTCGATCGCCAACGGCGAGCGCACCTTCCACGCGGCCGCCGAAGCCAGCCAGGCGTTCGCCGAAGCATTCCGCGCGCTGCCCACGTTCGAGCACAACTCGCGCGTGGCGTTCAAAGAAACCGACCGCTTCGCCGCCGTCGCCAACCCCTACCTCGAAGAATTCCGGCCGACCGAGCGCCAGCTCTCGGCGCTGCTGCAGGCGGCCAAGCCGTTCGCCCCCCAGTTCAACGGCTTCCTCACCTCGCTCGGGCCGCTGAGCGCCGCCGCGAAGACCGACCTGCCGGACATGAAGAAGGCGCTGCAGCTGAGCGTCCCGGTGCTGGAAAACCTCAGGCCGGTGCTGCACAACCTCGACCCGCTGCTGCGGTACCTCGGCGAATACGTGCCCGAGCTGCAGGCGTTCTTCGCGAACGTCACCGCCGCCTCCGAGGCGAGCGAACCCAGCAGCGACTTCCCCAAAGAAGCGAATGCGCCCAAGCGGCACCTGCTGACGGCGATGCAGGTGCTCACCCCGGAGAGCCTCGCGATCTACCCGAGCCGCATCGGCACCGACCGCGCCAACGCCTACCCGCACTCCGGCGCCTACGGCTCGCTCGCCGGCGGGCTGCCGGTGTTCAGCTCCGGCGCGTGCGCGAGCTCCTCGCCGTCGGTCAGCGGCCCGGCCAACGAAATCGTCTCCGAAGAACTCCTCAAGGAGCTCACGACTCCGCCGAATGCGGGAGAATCGCCGCTCGCCAACGAACCGGGGACGGCCAACAAGGTGGCGGCGCCCGGATGCACGAAGCAGGGCCCGTTCACGTTCAACGGCGAAACGAGCGAATTCCCACACGCCGTCTACAAGCCGTAGTGATGACCGACGAGACCCCTGAGATGACCGACGAGATCCCCGAGGACCGCCACCAGTACCACGCCAGCGACGTCGACTACGCGGGCGACGCGGACGACTCCAAGTGGTCGATCCGCTGCCTGGACGTGCACAAGCGCCTGGGCGGGGTGTCCGTCCTGGATGGGCTCAACGTCGCGTTCCCCGAAGGCAAGATCACCGTCGTGCTCGGCCCGTCGGGCACCGGCAAGAGCGTGCTGATCAAGCACATCATCGGGCTGATGTTCCCCGACTCGGGCGACATCGTCGTGAAAGGCAAATCCGTCAAGAGCCTGACGATGCCCGAGCTGCTGGCGATGCGGCGCAAGATCGGCGTGCTCTTCCAGGACGGCGCGCTGTTCGGCTCGATGAACGTGTACGACAACGTCGCCTTCCCGCTGCGCCAGCACACCGACTTCTCCGAGGCGGCGATCGCCGAGCGCGTGCGCGAGCGGCTGGGCGACGTCGGCCTGTCCGACGCGATGTACGACCTGCCCTCCCAGCTCTCCGGCGGCATGCGCAAGCGCGCGGGCTTCGCGCGGGCGCTGGTGATGGAGCCGGACATCGTGATCTTCGACGAGCCCGACTCGGGCCTCGACCCGGTGCGCACCGCGCTGCTGTGCGACCTGATCCAGGAGATGCACCAGCTCTACAAAGGCACCTACCTGGTCGTCACCCACAACATCGCCTCGGCGCGCCAGATCGGCGAGTACATCGCGCTGCTGTGGCGCGGGCGGATCGTCGAGGCGGGCACCGCGGAGAAGATGTTCGCCTCGGAGAACCCGTTCGTGCGCCAGTTCCTGAGCGGCTCGGCCGAGGGGCCGCTGACGATGGACTAGGGTTTTGCCGCGACCGGCCGGGGGCGCGCGCGAGGCGCTTCTTCGGCGGCGGCGTGCCGCTGCGCTCCCTCGAGCGAGCGTCCGGCGAACAGCAGCCCGGTTTCGAGGTGTTCCCTGACTTTTTCGAGGCTGTGCCCGCCGGGATAGATGGCGCTGTCGGCCTGCGCGCCGGCCGCGCGGAGCTCGGCGGCGAATTCGGGGTCCTCGGCGGGAACGGCGACCGGGTCGGCCGCGGCGCCGTACAGGAAGGCGTGCAGGCCGAGTCGTGAGATGACGGGCTGGTCTGCGCGCAGCGCGCCTCCCAGGTTGTTGAAGAAGCCGAGCCAGCTCTCGACGACGGCGAAGCGCAGCGGGTTGGCGAGCGCGACGTTCATGGCGCCGAAGCCGCCCATCGAGCTGCCCGCGATCGCGCGCGCGGCGCGCGTGGGGATGGTCCTGAGCATCCGGTCGACCAGTTCCTGGACTTCGACCACGTAGGTCTCGCTGTGTCGGCTGCCCAGGTCGCGCCAGTTGTTCAGACCGGGCAGGTCCTGGATCATGACGGCGATCATCGGCGGGATCGCCCGCTCGTCGATCAGGCGGTCGAGGGTTTCCTGGATGCCGATTTCCAGGAAGGCGGCCGCGTGCCCGTTGCGGCCGTGCAGCAGGTACAGCACCGGGTAGCGGCGCGTGGTGCTCGCATAGCCCGGCGGCAGATACACGAAGAACGCTCCCTCGCCGGGGAGCGACGATGACGCAAAGCTTGCCAGGGCGATCGAGCTGCCGGCGGCGTCGGTCCGGACCGGCTGAAGCGGAGGCAGCGGCGGGAGCAGAGCGGGCGGGGAGGCTGCGGCCGCGGCCCGGAAGACGCTGCTCGCGGGCACGCTGGCACCGGCGCTGGCCAGTCGTTCGATCGCCGTCGGGCCTCCCAGCGCGGCCACGAGGAGGGTGGCGGCGAGCGCGCTGAGCAGCAGCCCGACACCCAACCACCAAGCGCGCGAGCGCTCCGCCTGCCACGAGGTAGGGATGGCCGATGCGGCCATGGCCGGCTCGATCCTGGGAGGAAGGGCGGGAACCCAGGACGGGGGCAGCATGTCGCGCGCTCCTCCGCCGCGTCCGGGCCAGCTCCAATCGCCAAGGCCGTCGAGCCACGGCTGCGTTCGCGAAGGTCGCGCGCCAAGAGACATCTCGCAGATTGAACGGAAGCTGGCGGCCGAAAGCAAACCCCTGCACGAACCCGCCCAGCGGCCCGTCGCCGCGCTCGCCGCGGGCGCTCGATGCAGATAGCCATCTGTTGTCGCCGGGCGGCCCTCATGCGAACATACGTTCGCATGGTCGTGTGCGTGTACATCCCCCGCTTCGAGCTGGCCGTGGCCGCCGGCGAGGGGCCGAGGGTCGCCCGCCAGACGCTGGCGGGGCGTGCGCTGGCGGTGGCGCCGCTCGTCGGCGGCGAACAGCGCGTGGGGGAGGTGTCGGGTGCGGCTGAGGCCCGGGGCGTGGCCCGGGGGATGGTGCTCGGTGAGGCGCTCGCCCGCTGCCCCGACCTGGTGCTGGTGCCGGGCGACCCGGTGGCGGTGGCGGAGGCGTGGGAGGCGGCGTTGCGCGCCCTGGAATCGATCGGCGCGGCCGTCGAGCCGGCGCGCCCGGGGCTCGCGTACTTCGAGAGCGGCGGGCTGCGCGGGATCCACGGTCCGGTTGCGGCGACGATCGCCGCCGCCTCGCGCGCGCTCGCGCGGCCCACAGGCCACCCGCCATGGGGGGTGCGCATCGGGGCGGGGCCGACGCGCTTCTGCGCGCTGGCGGGCGCCCTGGCGGTGCGCTCGCGCCGTCCGCTGGTGATTGAAGGCCCGCCCACCCTCGAGGCCCGGCGCTGGCTCGCCGGTCGCCCGGTCGCCCTGCTGGGCTTCCGCGAGGACACCGCGGCGCTGATCGAGCCGCTCGCGCGCCTGGGCGTGCGCACGCTCGGCGAGCTGGCGAAGCTCGGGCGCCCGGCGCTGAGCGACCGCTTCGGGGCGCCGGGCGCGCTCGCCCACAGGCTGGCCTGCGGCGAGGACGGCCCGCTGCGAGCGCGCCGCGTGGAGGAGCGCGTGGAGGAGTCGATGGAGGTCGGCGACGCGAGCTCCGGCGAGGCGCTGAAGCGGGTGCTGGGCGTGCTGGTGGACCGGCTGCTGGCCCGCTCCGAGCGCCGCGGGCGCACGCTGCGCGCGGCCACGCTCTCCGCGCGCCTGGCCGCGGGCGGCGGCTGGCGCGAGCGCGTGGTCTTCCGCCAGGCGCTCGCGGACCCCGAGCGCATCTGGCTGGCGCTGTCGCTGCGCCTGCTGACGCTCCCCGCCCCGGCCGCCGTGCTGGCGCTGGCGGCAGAGCGCTTCGGGCCCCCGGCCAGCGAGCAGGGCGCGCTGTTCGACGAGGACACCGGCCACCCCGGCGCCCACCCGGCACGCCCCGGCGCTCCCTCCGGCGCCCGTACCGCGCGCCTGCGCGAGGCGGTCGCACAGGTGCGCGCGGTGGCGGGGCAGGACGCGGCGCTGCGGGCGGTGTGCGTGGACCCGGACTCGCGCGTGCCCGAGCGGCGGGTGGTGCTGGCGCCGATTCCGGAGTGATGGCGCGCGCATGGCCCGAGCCCTGAACAGGCCTCAGCCCGCGCGCGTGCGATTGGACCCCGCCCGCCCCGAGGGCATGCCGGCGGAGGTGAACGGCGAAGCGATCGAGTCGCTGCGCGAGTCGTGGCTGGTGGAGGATCGCTGGTGGACGGCCGAGCCGCTGCGGCGCCGCTACTGGGAGCTGGTGGGCGAGCGGGGACGCAACGTGGTCGTCTTCCACGACCTGCGCTCAGGCCGCTGGTTCGTCCAATGAGCCGCCCTGGGACCCCGCCGTACGTGGAGCTGCACTGCCACTCGGCGTACTCGTTCCTGGACGGCGTGTCGCTGCCGCAGGAGCTGGCGCAGCGCGCGGGCGAGCTGGGCCACACGGCGCTCGCGCTGACCGACCACAACTCGGTGTCGGGCTCGATGGAGCTCGCCCAGGTGGCGGCGGACCACGGCGTGCGGGCGATCCACGGCGCGGAGATCGACGTGGCGCTCGGCCCCGCCGATGGGCCCGCCGGCGGGGACGCCCGCTCGGGCGGCGGAGCCGGACCGGCGCAGACGCGCCACATAACGCTGCTGGTGCGCGACGAGCGCGGCTGGAGCAATCTGTGCAGGATCATCACGCTGGCGCATGCGCACACCCGCGAGCGCGCGTCCGGGCGCGAGCGCACGGAGCCGTGGGTGGACGTGCGGGCGGTGCTCGACCATGCGGAGGGCCTGGTGTGCCTGACGGGTTGCGCGGAGCGGTCGGCGATCGCTCGCGGCGTCGAGGACGAGCGCACGGCGCGGCGGCTGCTCGAGGCGTTCGGCCGGGAGGGTCTGTACGTGGAGCTGCAGCGCCCGTACGCGTGCGGCGATCGCGCGCGCAACCGCGCGCTGGCCGCGACCGCGCGGCGGCTGGGGGTGAGGTGCGTGGCGACGGGCAACGTCCACGCGCATGCGCGCGCGCGGGCTGAGCTGCAGGACGCGTTCGTGGCGCTGCGCCACCACGCGGCGCTGGATGCGTGCGAGCCGCTGCGGCGCGGCAACCACAGCCACGTGATGAGCACGCCGGGGGCGATGGCGAGCCGCTTCGCCGACCATCCGGAGGCGGTGCGCGAGACGCTGGCGCTGGCGGAGCGGCTGACGTTCGACCTGACGAGGGACCTCGGCTACCGCTATCCGGGGGCGGAGGACGAGGGCTCCTCGCGCCGCCTGGCGGAGCTGTGCAGGGCGCGGCTGGACGAGCGCTACGGGGCGGATGCGGACGGCGTCCGCCGGCCCGCCGGAGCGGGTGGGATGCGTGTGACGCGCGCGGCCCGCGCGGAGGCGCAGGCGCGCCTGGAGGAGGAGCTGCGCGTGATCGAGCGGCTGGGCCTGGCGGGCTTCTTCCTGCTGCACCACGACATGCTGGAGCTGGCGCGCGAGGTGGCGGTGGAGGTGCGCGGGCCGGATTCGGTGCGCGCGCTGCTGGCGCCGGGGCGCGGTCGGGGCTCGTCGGTGTCGTCGATCGTGTGCTACCTGACGGGGCTGTCGCACATCGACCCGATCGCGGGCAGGCTGGCGCTGGGGCGCTTCCTGCACGAGGACCTGACCGGTCTGCCGGACATCGACCTGGACTTCCCGCGCGACATCCGCGAGCGGCTGATCCCGCGCGTGCACGAGCGCTACGGGCGCGACCGCGCGGCGCTGGTGGCGGCGTTCCCGACGTTCCGCGCGCGCGGGGCGATCCGCGAGCTGGGCAAGGTGCTGGGCCTGCCGGCGGGCGAGATCGAGCGGGCGGCGCGCAGCGCTGATCCGTGGGGCAGAGAGGCGCCCGGCAGAGAGGCGCCCGGGCCCGGCGGGGAGGCGCCCGGCACGGGGTCGCACCCACCCGGCGGCGCTCCCAATGTTTGGGATCCCCACCCACCCGCGGGCTCGACGCGCTGGCGCTGGCTGGCGCGCCTGGTGGAGCAGGCGTACGGGCTGCCGCGACACCTGTCCCAACACCCGGGCGGGATGGTGATCGCGACGCGGCCGCTGATCGACTGCTGCCCGGTGGCGCCGGCGGCGATGGAGGGCAGGCAGATGGTGCAGTGGGACAAGGACTCGTGCGCGGACGCGGGCTTCCTGAAGATCGACCTGCTGGGCCTGGGGATGCTGTCGGCGGTGGAGCGCTGCGTGGAGGAGATCGCGCGCGTGCGCGGGGAGCGCGTGGACCTGTCGCGCATCCCGTTCGACGACCCGCGGACGTTCAGGGCGATCCGCGCGGCGGACACGGTGGGCGTCTTCCAGATCGAGAGCCGCGCGCAGATGCAGTCGATCCGCCGCACGCAGCCGGAGAACCTCGACGACCTGGTGGTGCAGGTGGCGATCGTGCGTCCGGGACCGATCCAGGGTGGGGCGATAAATCCTTATATAGAGAGGCGCAGGCGCGTGCGCGAAGACCCGGCGTATGAGGTGCCCTACGACCATCCGGCGCTGGAGCCGGTCCTGCGCGAGACGCTCGGCACGATCATCTTCCAGGACCAGGTGATGCAGGTGGCGGAAGCGTTCGCGGGCTTCAGCCCGGGCGAGGCGGACGGGCTGCGCCGGGCGATGAGCCGCAAGCGCTCGCACGAGATGATCCAGGGCCATCGCGAGCGCTTCGTCAAGGGGGCGGAGCGCCACGCGGGCGCGGACCGCGCGACGGCGGAGCGCGTGTGGGGGATGGTGGAGGGCTTCGCGGGCTTCGGCTTCCCGAAGGCGCACAGCGCGGCGTTCGGCCTGCTGGCCTACCAGTCGACGTGGCTGCGGGTGCACTACGGCGCGGAGTTCCTGTGCGCGCTGCTGAACGAGCAGCCGATGGGCTTCTACGCCCCGGACAGCCTCGTCCACGAGGCGGAAAATAGGGGGATCGCCATTCCGGTGCACAAGCTCGACGTGAACGCGTCGCGGGTGCAGTGCACGGTGGAGGCTGGGGGCGTGCGCCTGGGCCTGGGCTACATAAAGGACGTGACGAGCGCGGAGATGCACGCGCTGGTGGCCGAGCGCGAGCGCAACGGCCCGTTCGCCAGCCTGGGCGAGCTCGCGGGGCGCGTGAGCTGCAGGCGCGGGTCGCTCGAACAGCTGGCGTGGTCGGGGGCGTGCGACGGGCTGATCGCCGGGCGCGACGCGCAGACGGGAATAGCCACTCCGGGGGCAAACGCCAGCAGACGGGAGGCGCTGTGGCAGCTGGGGCTGGCGGCGCCGGCGGAGACGGCGGGAGCGGGGGAGGACACCCAGCTGGCGCTGCCCCTGGAGCTGCCGGCGGCGCCGCGCCTGCGCCCGCTGGGGCGCTGGCAGCGGCTGATCGCTGACTACTCCACGAGCGGGGTGACGATCGGCGAGCACGCGATCGCGATCCTGCGCGAGCGGCTGACGGTGCCGATGCTCGCGACGAGCGCGCAGCTGCCGCGGCTGCCGTCTGGCTGCCAGGTTGCGGTGGCGGGGCTGGTGATCGCGAGGCAGCGGCCGGGGACGGCGAAGGGGACGATGTTCCTGCTGTTCGAGGACGAGTTCGGCACGGTCAACCTGATCGTGGGCAAGGCGGTGTACGAGCGCCACCGCCACCTCGCGCGCGCGGAGCCGCTGCTGCTCGCGAGGGGCACGCTGGAGCGCGCGCACCCTGAAGGGCACACCCTGGAGGGCGCAGGCAGGCAGGGCGTGGTCAACGTGATCGTGCGCGAGCTGGCGCCGCTCGAGCGCTACGTGTCGGGCGGCGTGGAGGAGGAAGGCCGGGCTGCCCAGGCGCGCGTTCACCACCTGCCCGGCCGCGAGCGCCCGGTGGCGCATGGGAATGGCGGCGAGGAGGATGTGGAGAGCGGCGAGGTTGGCTCGAGCATGCGCGCGGCGGCGCCGCCAGTGCAGAGCTTCGCGATGGGGCGGCGACGGTGAGTGGACGCTGGCGCCTGCTACGCGAGCGTCCCGTCGGGCAGGAGCCAGCGGTGCTCGAGCTTGCTGACAGCGGCGATGCGCTCGTAATCGCGGTCATAGTGGACGAGCGGGACGCCCGCGGTCTCTGCGGCGCAGCCGATCAGCAGGTCGACGGGAGGCACTCGACGATGGTCGCCGTTGGCCGCCAGCAAGGTCTGCAGCTTGCGCGCGCGGCTCCATAGGGCCGCGGGCATCGGGATCGACTCGAACGCGTCGAGGCGAGCCGCCACCTCTCGGGCGCGGGCCTCGTTCGGGGTCAGGCGGATGAGCTCTAGGATCACGAGGTCGCACACCAGCACGAGGCCGGCGGCAACCTGGTCGTTGAACCAGGACGCAAGCTGCGGGAAGCGACGGTCACGCGCCCATGTCCAGACGCCGGTGTCCAACAGTGCGGGACCGTCGAGCGCGGGAGGCGCGACCTCAGCGTCCGGACTCAGGGAAGCGCTCCAGTCGGTTGGCCTGCACCTCTGCCGGAGTGCCGTCGATGTCGCGGGTGACGTCGAAGCCGGCGAGCGCGCGACGCCTCGCGACCTCGCGCAGCGCCGCGTTCACAGTGGCGCTGAGACCCTTGGTGCCCAGCTCGACCCGTGCGGCATCGAGCGCATGCTGATCGATGTCAACCGTGGTGCGCGGCATCTGCATCATCGTAGCGCATCAAATACGATGTGGGCCGCTAAAGGGAGTTCTTGAGGAGGTGGGCTCGGGCATGCGCGCGGCGCCGTCGGTGCTGGGCCCGCGACACCCAGATCGCGCTCGTTCACACGGTCGCTCGTCTACGCCGCCCGCTTGACGGCCGTCCGGGCATCATCGCCGCAACCGAGCGCCCGGTTGACCTCGTCGACATCGAAGCGAGCCGGGTCGAAGTCCGCCACCGTCTGAAGGCCAAGCCACTCCAGCATCTCCTCGTGCTCATCGTCGGCTGGGTCGGCAAGCACCTCGCGCAGATGCTCATACCCCCACACACCCCCGCAATCCTCGGGTGGGCAGGCGCCTTTGCCGGCAACGCAGACGGGGTAACGCACGCCCGGCTCGGCAGCGAGCACCTTCTCGACAACGATCTCATGCTCCCAGTTATCGCCGAAGTCGTAGGTGTAGCGAATCCGCTCTCCCTCTCGCTTGAGCAGCTGGTCGAGGGTCGCCTTGCGCTCGTCCCGGTGCCCCAATTCCGGATCCGCCAGCCCATACTCGCAGGAGCCGTCGGCGAAGGCATGCATGTGGTAATCCTCCCAGCCCATCGCCGCCTGGATCACGCCGTGCAGCCGGTCCAGTCGGATGGTTGCGGGGACCAGCAGCCGCCTCCAGACCGGCGGCTTCGAGGTCCCGAGGAGACTGATCTTCACCTGTTGGACGAAATCCACTGGTCCACTCATGTCACCCTCCGATCGCAAGCCCTTGGTCCGCACACCTCTTTCGCGCACCGCACGGTACACGCCACCCCAGATCGACCGCTCGACCGGCCGTCACCCTCGCCAGCCGCGCGCGAACGCGGCGTCCCTATTCCGTACGCCCAATGACGTACAATCTGGGCATGGCGTCCAAGACCGAGCGGCTGAGCCTTCGCCTGACTCCCAAGCAGGACGTGGTGCTGCGCCGCGCCGCGGAGGCCCGCGGCGAGTCGACGAGCGACTACGTGCTGCGCCATGCCGTGGAAGCCGCCGAGCTCGACCTCGCCGATCGTCGCGTGTTCGCCCTCGACGACGCGGCCTGGAACGAGCTCCAGGGTCTGCTCTCCGCGACGCCATCGCAGCTTCCGCCAGCGATGGCCAAGCTGCTCTCCCAGCAGTCGGTGCTCGAGCGACCTGAACGTTGACCTACAGCGGCCCGACCCTGCTGACCAGCGAGCACAGGCTGGAGGGGTTCGACTGTGGCGAGCCTGCGCTCAATGACTGGCTCGCGCGCCGAGCGCTCGGCAACCGGGCGGCCAGCACCAGCCGCACGTGGGTAGTGATCGACGAGCCGGCCAGGACGGTCGTGGCCTACTACGCATCCTCCACCGCTTCGGTGATGCGCGCCGCGACGCCGCGTGACATCGCCCGGGACCAGCCCGCCGATCTGCCAGCGATCCTGCTCGGGCGAATGGCCGTCGACAGCCGCCACCAGGGCAACGGCCTCGGTGCAGCCATGCTCAAGCACTTCATGACGAAGGCAATCGAGGTCTCAGAGATTGTTGGGGTGAGGCTCGTCCTCGTCCACGCCAAGGACGAGCAGGCAAAAGACTTCTACCGCCACCACGGCTTCGTCGAGTCACCGATCGACCCGCTCACACTGATGCTGCTGCTTCCCTCCACCGGTCGTGACCCACGTTCAGCCCGCTCGCTACCCTGACCCCATCGCGCGCCTGGCAGACACCGAGCTGGACGTCTTCCCGCTGTGCCTGGGCGGCAACGTGTTCGGCTGGTCGATCGACGAAGAGCGCTCGTTCGCGGTGCTCGACGCGTACGTCGCGGGCGGCGGCAACTTCATCGACACGGCCGACAGCTACGGACGGCGCGGCCCCGGCGGCGCGGGCGAGTCCGAGCGGATCATCGGCCGCTGGATCGCAGCGCGCGGCAACCGCGAGCAGCTCGTGATCGCGACCAAGGTCGGCATGTCGCCCGACCTGTCCGGTCTATCGCGGGCGACGATCAGGCAGGGCATCGAGGGCTCGCTGCAGCGGCTGGGCATCGACACGGTGGACCTGTACTACGCCCACAAGGACGATCTCGACACGCCGCTGGAGGAGACGCTCGGCGCGTTCGGCGAGCTGATCGCCGAGGGCAAGATCCGCCACGCGGCCGCGTCCAACTACAGCGCCGCCCGCCTTGAGGAGGTCTTGAACATCGGCCAGGGCGACGGCATGGCCTCGTATGTGGCGCTGCAGCCGCACTACAACCTGCTCGAGCGCGGCGAGTACGAGGGCGAGCTCGCGGGCGTGTGCGAGCGCCACGGGCTCGCGTGCATCCCGTACTTCGGCCTGGCCAGGGGCTTCCTCAGCGGCAAGTACCGCCGCGACGGCGCCGACGTGGACAGCCCGCGCGCGGCCGGAGTACGCGAGAGCTACTTCAACGACCGCGGCTTCGCGATGCTCGGCGCGCTGGATGAGATCGCCGCTGCGCATGACGCGCCGGTCGCGGCGGTGTCGCTTGCGTGGCTGCTCGCCCAGCCGACGGTGCTTGCGCCGATCGCCAGCGCCACCTCCACGGAGCAGCTCACCGAGCTGCTGGCGTGCGCCAAGCTGGAGCTCTCGCCAGCCGAGCTCGACCGCCTCAGCGCGGCGAGCGCCTGACGGCGCGACGCCTCAACCCGCGGTCATTCTGCCTTCCAATGTTCGCCCGTCGTCAGTTCGATCGTTTGAGTATTCGCAAAGCTCGCCGCATTGCCGGCGAGTTCCAAGTGGCTTCCTCCGGCGGTGCATTCGACGCTGTGTTTCACGAGTGATTCTTCGGCTTTCGGTAGCTTGCAGTTCTGGGTGCCTTTCACTGCGTATGTGCCTTTCGCGACGCAGGTTTGCCCCGATTTGCTGCTGAGCGTTACTTCCGAGAAGACGGTGCCCGAGGCTGGTGCGAGTTCCAGTTCAGGTTCACTCAAGCCCGTGACGACTTGTCCCTTGAACTGGATATTTGAAATGGTCACAACGCATTTCGTCGGTTCTGGACTTTTCACAGCGCAGCTTTTCAGTTCAATAGCGCCTTTGGATGCGCCGCCGGCTTCGATTACGTTTGTGGTCCCGGTGGTCGCATCTGACGAGCATTCGATTTCAGCTGCAACCCCCGCGATTTTTCCTTTCAGTAGTACGGGGCCGCCTGCGATCGCGATCCCGGCGGTCTGGCTGCCCACCAGCTTGGTCCAAGCATATTCATCGCCTCCTCCCATGGTCTGGCAGTCTGGGGAGCTGAAGACCCCGTTTCCTGCCCCCACGTCTTTGCATATCAGAAGATCTAGCGACGACGCTGATGCTGCCGCGGGCGCGAGTGCGCCGATGAGTCCCGAGGCGATAAAGCCGATGATGAATGGCTTGACTTTGAACATGTGTCGTCTCCTTCCGCCAGCAGGTTGCGAACATTGAAGGCAGTATCTGGCCGCGCGTCAAGGCTCGCCGACAGCGCTGGGTGCTACCGAGTCGCGTCGCTCGCAGCGCGGATGGTAAAGAGCCTGCTCAGCGCGATTATCCGGTAGCGATGCTCGGGAGCTGATGAGAGAGACATCCACTGTGAAGTAGTCGTGTTGCAAGGGAGACGGGTTGAACGGGCTTTGCTAGCACTATCGGGTCGTGAACAGAAGAAGCTCCCCGTCCGGGTCGCGCACCGTCAGCTCGCCGTCCGCGCCGCGCGTGAGCGGCGGCTGCGACGAGGCGTCCGCGACGGTGCGCTCGAGCGCGTCGATTGCGTCCTCGTCGCTGAGCTCGAACTCGATGCGGCGCAGGCCCGGCGCGCTGTCGGGAGCTGGCGCCGCGCCGCGGCTCTGCCACGAGTTCAGGCCGACGTGGTGGTGGTAGCCGCCGGCCGCGAGGAACGCGGCGGACGGCAGCTGGGCCTGTTCCTCCAGGCCGAGCGCGTCGCGGTAGAAGGCCGCCGTGCGGGGCACGTCCGAGACCTTCAGGTGCACGTGCCCGATGCCGGTGTCCGCCGCCACCGCCGCGGCGGGCTCGCCGGAGAACTGCGCGAGCAGGTCATCCAGGTCGAGCGCCAGCGTCACCATGTTCACGCCGCGGCCGCCGGCGGGCCGCTCCCAGAGCTCGCGCGGGCGGTCGGCGTAGAGCTCGATCCCCAGGCCGTCCGGATCGCTCAGGTACAGCGCCTCGGATACGCCGTGGTCGGAGGCGCCCTCGAACGGCCAGCGCGCTCCGGTGACGCGCCGCACGCTCTCGGCGAGCGCCGCGCGGCTGGGGTGCAGCCAGGCGACGTGGTAGAGGCCGGTGGCGCCCGGCGGCAGCGGCGTGGGGGCGGCGATGTCGCTGAGCACGAGCGCTGGGCGCCGCGGATCGGGGCCCAGCCGCGCGAGGTGCTCCTCGCGGGCGATCAGCGGCAGCCCGAGCACGCGCTCGTAGAAGTCCGCGCTGCGCGCCAGGTCGCTGACCGCCAGCGCCACCGAGCCGATGCGCAGGGCGGGATCGATCGCGGTCGCGGGTGCGGGATCGACGGCGCTCATCGCGTTCCAGGGTAGTCTGATCGCGTATGAACCTGCGCAAGCTCGGCTCGAGCGACATCGACGTCTCCGAGATCAGCCTCGGCTCGTGGCTGACGTACTCGGGCGGCGTCGAGCGCGAGCGGGCGAAGGCCTGCGTGGAGGCGGCGTTCGACGCCGGCATCAACTTCATCGACACCGCCAACGTGTACGGGCGCGGCGCCTCCGAGACGCTGCTCGGCGAGGTCCTCTCCGGCCACGATCGCTCCTCGTACGTGCTCGCGACGAAGGTGTACTTCCCGATGTCCGACACCGACCGCGGCCTGTCGGCCGAGCAGATCCACAAGCAGATCGACGCCTCGCTGCGGCGCCTGCAGACCGACCACGTCGACCTGTACCAGTGCCACCGCTACGACTCGCATACGCCCTTGGAGGAGACGATGGCCGCGCTCACCGAGGTGGTGCGCGCGGGCAAGGCGCGCCACATCGGCTTCAGCGAGTGGCCGGCCGAGAAGATCGGCGAGTCGCTCGCGCTGCCGGGCGTCGAGCGCTGGGTTTCCAGCCAGCCGCAGTACTCGATGCTGTGGCGCGCGCCCGAGGCGGAGGTGATCCCGCTGTGCGAGCGCGAGGGCATCTCCCAGATCGTGTGGTCCCCGCTCGCCCAGGGAGTGCTCACCGGCAAGTACCGGCCGGGGCAGCCGCCGCCGCCGGACTCACGCGCGGCGAGCGACAGCATGGGCGGCTTCATCGGCGGCCTCGTCGAGCCGCGCGTGCTGGAGGCGGTTCAGAGGCTCCCGCCGATCGCCGAGGCGGCCGGGCTGACGATGGTCCAGCTGGCGCTCGCGTGGGTCCTGCGCCAGCAGAACGTCGCCTCGGCGATCGTCGGCGCGAGCCGTCCCGAGCAGGTGCACGCGAACGCCTCGGCGTCCGGCGTGACGCTCAGCGCGGATACGCTCGCGGCGATCGACGAGGCGCTCGGCGACGTCGTCGTGCGCTGACGACGCCGCCTTCGCGCGGCCGCTCAGGCGGCCTTGACGGCTGAGATGTCCAGCAGGATCTTGACCTTCTCGCCGACGGCGAAGTTGCCCGACCCGAGCGCCATGTTGAACTTGATCTCGTAGTCCGAGCGGTTGATCTGCGCCGTCGCCGCGAGGCCGACGCGCGGGTTGCCCTGCGGGTCGGTCTCGGTGCCCTCGACGCTCGCCTCGAGCTTCAGCGGGCGGGTGATGCCGCGGATCGTGAAGTCGCCCTCGATCTCGAACGTCTCGTCGTCGAGCGGGCGCACGGAGGTCGACTGGAACGTGATCTCGGGGTGGTTCTCGGCGTCGAAGAAGTCGGCCGAGCGCAGGTGCGCGTCGCGCTGGGGCTCGCGCGTGTCGACGCTCTCGACCTTCACCGAGCCGTGGGCGCTGATGCCGTCGGGTCCGACCTCGAGCGTGCCCTCGAACTCGTTGAAGTGACCCTTGACCGTCGCGATGCCGAGGTGTTTGACGTGGAATTCGACGCTCGAGTGGACGGGGTCGACGTTCCACGTGCCGGTGGGGAGGGGGGTCTGTGTGGCGATGGACTCGGCTGTTGACATTGGATCTCCGTTTCAGGAAGGGGGTTTGCCTCAGGGGATGCTCAACATCGACAGTAGCAAAGATACTTGCATCTGCAACTATCGCACGTGCAACTATGCGCGGGTTCAGCGCGGCTCGACGACGAGCGTCTGAAACGCGCGGCCGACGGGTCCGTGCACGTCGTGGAGCACGCTCTCGGCGAGGCCGGTGCCGCCGTCGTGCAGCAGCGTGCGCGCGTCCAGGCCGATCCACTCGCCGCGCGGCTGGCGCTGCAGGTGGACGGTGAGGTCCGCGTTGATGAACAGGAAGCGCTCGAACGGCAGCGCCGCGCTGACGCCGTTGCCGAAGTCGGCGGTGGCGGCCAGCCGCGCCATCGGCGTCAGCTCCTCGCCCGGCAGCAGCGGGTGGCGCAGGCGCATCCACACGCGCCCGGGCCCGGGCGCCCGCGGATCGTCGAGCCAGCGCATCTCCATCGCGCTCGCGGCGAAGCTCGACTCGTTGGAGCCGTCGAGTGAGAATCGCACAGGCGTGCCCGCTTCGGGTGGGGGCAGGACATCGTGCTCGGCCGGCGCGTTAGCGTCCTGCGCCGACGGTGTCGCGGCGGCGATCTCGCTCGCGGCCGCCGCCTCGGCGGAGACCTCCTGGACACGCAGGGCGCTGGCGCGGCAGACGACGACCTGCTCGCCGCTGCCGAGGTCCGCGCTCAGCTCCGCCGCCAGCTCCTGCACCCGACGTCCCGGGCGCACGATGCGCGTGGCCAGCGTGAGCGGAGCCAGGGGAATCGGGCGCAGGAACTCGAAGCCGAGGCGCGCGATGCGCAGCTGCGAGCCCGGCTCGACGCGCTCGAAGGCGGCCGTCATCAGCGCGGCGGGCGCCCCGCCGTGCAGCGCCCGCGGATCCCACGGCCCGCGGGCCTGCTCGGTTGGCTGCACGCGCTCGCCGTCGGCGAGGAAGATGCTTTCGCTCATCCGCTGGTCAGTCCGGAAACCGGGCGACGAAGTCGGCGAGCCTGCCGGGGTCGCGCAGCGGCGCGCCGTGGCCGAAGCACGTCAGCCGCGGCCGCAGCGCGGCCAGCCGGCGCGCGGAGGAGCGGTTGCGGGCGGGGTCCGGCGTGAAGATCGCCGGCGGCTCGTGCAGGCCGGGAATGCCCGTCCTGACGTTGACGTTGTTGAGCACGTCGCCGAGGATCAGCACGCCATCGGACTCGCGCCAGTAGGCGACGTGCCCGCGCGAGTGCCCGGGGGTCTCAAGAACGGTGAAGCCGGCAACCTCGTCGCCCTCGTGCAGCGCCCGCGCGACCGGGTGCGGCGGCCCGGTCCAGAAGCGCCGCTGCATCCGGTTGATCCATGTGGGCGCCTGCGAGTTGTAGACCCCGCCGGGGGTCTCGATCGCGGGCACGTCGCCCTGGCCGCACCACAGGGGAATCCGCAGCCGCTCGCAGATCGCGTGGCTCGATCCCTGGTGGTCGGGGTGGGCGTGGGTGAGCGCGTGGGCGCTCAGCGTGCGCCCGGCGAGCTCGCGCATGATCCGCTGCTCGCCCTGCCGGGTGGCGGCGTCGATCAGCACGTCGCCGACGAGATACACGTTGATCGCGTTCGGCGGCCAGCCACGCAGCAGCTGCACGTCCTCGGCGAGCTGCCTCACGTCCGCGACGCCTCCCACGAGAAGCCGCGCACGGCGAAGTACAGCCCGAAGGCGCCCCACAGGGCGATCACGGCGAGCGCATCGAGATGGCTGCCCAGGCCGGCGCCGGCGACCATCGCGCCGGACAGCCCGTCGATCAGCGGCTTCAGCGGCAGCGCTTCGGCGATCGTGCGTACGAAGCCGGGGGCGCTGCTGGAGTCGAACACGTAGAACGAGATCGCGACTACGGGCAGGAACACGGCGTTGACGTATGCGGCGGTCGACTCGAAGTTGGGAATCGCGTGCGCGAAGGCGACGCCGAGGGCGGCGAAGCAGACGACGCCGACGACCACGAACACGACCAGCGCGCCCCAGTGCAGCGGCCAGCCGATCCCGAAGAAGGCGTGCCCGGCGAGCACGATGATCGCGATCTGCAGCACCGTGTTGGTGACCGCGTTGGCGGCCACGCCGCCGAAGTAGGAGATCGTCGGCAGCGGCGTGCCGCGGATGCGCTTGAGCACGCCGCGCTCGCGCAGGAACACGATGTTGTAGGCGAGCGCGGTGAACGTCGTCGACATCACGCTCATGCCCGCGATCATCGGCACGAGCCGGTCGAGCTGGTGCTGGTTGCCGCTGAGCGCCGCCCCGGCGCCGGCGAGGAACAGCAGCGGCAGCGCGAAGTTGAAGAACGCGGCGCTGGGGTTGCGCCAGAACATCCTGCGCTCCAGGCGGTACTGGCGCCAGGTCAGGGCAAGAGGGTGGCGCAGCCGGCCGAAGGCCGGCAAGCCGGGCCCCTCGACCGTTCCGATCGACGTCTCAGGCACGGCTGGCCTCCCGGCGGGACTCGCCCTCGCGGGGAACGGCGGGCACGCCGGCGTCGGCGTCGGCTGTCAGTTCGAGGTAGACGTCCTCGAGCGTCGGGCGCCCCACCGACAGCTCCTCCAGGCGCCGTCCGCCGGCGAGCGCCTCGGCGGTCAGCTCGTGCAGCAGCGTCGTCGGGTCGTCGGTCTCGCGCTCGATCAGCTCGCCATCGCCATCGCGGTAGGCGATGCGATAGTGGGCCGCCCCCCCGGGTGGGTGGGCCATCAATTCTCGCGGCGGCCCGATCGCCAGCACGCGCCCGTCCTTGACGATCGCCACGCGGTCGGCGAGCGCCTGCGCCTCCTCGAGGTAGTGCGTGGTCAAGAGGATCGTCTTGCCCAGCGCGCGCAGCGAGCGCACCGTCTCCCACGCGGCCCGGCGCGCCTCCGGGTCGAAGCCGGTGGTGGGCTCGTCGAGGAAGATCAGCTCGGGGTCGCCGACGAGCGCCAGCGCGAAGTCCAGCCGCCGCAGCTGCCCGCCGGAGAGCTTGCGGCTGCGCTCGTCGGCCTTCTCCCGCAGGCCGGCCAGCGCCAGCACCTCCTCGACGTCGCGCGGGTGGGAGTAGAAGCTCGCCCAGTGGCGCAGCGCCTCGCGCGGGGTGATGTGGCTGTAGATGCCGCCCGACTGCAGCACGATGCCGATCCGCCGGCGCAGCGCCAGCGAGCGCTCGGCGGGGTCCTCTCCGAGCACCGACACCTCGCCGCCGGTGCGCGTGCGGTAGCCCTCGAGGATCTCGACCGTCGTGGTCTTGCCGGCGCCGTTGGGGCCGAGCAGCCCGAACACCTCGCCCCGCTCCACGGTGATGTCGATGCCGCGCACCGCCTCGTAGTCGCCGTAGCGCTTGCGCAGGTCGCGGACCTCGATCGCGGGCGTCTCTACCAGTGCACGCCTCTGGTCAGCGTCGCCATCGCGATCTGCTCGAATGAGGCGCGCTCCTCGACGTCGGCGTGGCCCTTGGAGGCGGCGGAGTCGGGGAACACGCGGTAGGCGAGGTGCAGCAGCCGGTCGACGGCGCTCGGCGAGAGCGAGTAGGCGACCTCGCCGAACTTGCCCATCCACGTGCCCATCTCCTTGGGGCGGGCGCGCAGCGCCTCGCAGATCATGTCGGCGGCCTCCTCGGGGCTGATCGCGGGGAAGGCGTCGTACATCTTCGTCGGCGCGATCATCGGCGTGCGCACGAGCGGCATGTGGATGGTCGTGAACGTGACGCCGTCTCCGATCACCTCAGAGGCGACCACGCGCGTGAACGCGTCGAGGGCGGCCTTCGACGCGACATACGCGGAGAAGCGCGGAGGGTTGGTCTGCACGCCGATCGAGGAGACGTTGACGATGTGCCCGGAGCCGCGCTTGCGCATGTGCGGCAGCAGGCCGATGATCAGCTTGACGGCGCCGAAGTAGTTGAGCTGCATCGTGCGCTCGAAGTCGTGGAAGCGCTCGTAGCTGAGCGCGATCGAGCGCCGGATCGAGCGCCCGGCGTTGTTGACGAGCATGTCGACGTTGCGATGGTCGGCGAGCACGCGCTCGAGCAGCCGCTCGATCGACTCGATGTCGGAGATGTCCGCCGCGTACACGTACGCGGTGCCGCCGGCGGCGACGATCTCCGCGCGCACCTCCTCGAGCTTGTCCACGTTGCGCGCCACCAGCAGCGGCACGCCGCCCGCGGCGGCGACCTTCAGCGCGGTCGAGCGCCCGATGCCCGACGATGCGCCGGTGATCAGCACGTGCTTGCCCTCCAGGGCCTGCCGGAGCGTCGCGCCGCGGCGCAGCTGGTTGTCCATCTCGCGCTCCCAGTAGTCCCACAGGCGCGCCACGTAGTCCTGCAGCGGCGGCGGCTGCTCCAGCGGCGAGCCGGCGAGCGCGCGCGCGGCTTCGCGCGTGTCGAAGCGGGGCACCAGCTCCATGTGCGCGAGCACCTCCGCGGGGATGCCGAGGTCGCGCAGCGCCAGCGTGCGCGCCTGGCGCAGCGGCGGAAGCGCGAGGGCGAGCTTGAGCGGCCACTTCGGCAGCGGGTCTGTCAGCCGTTTGTCGATGCTCAGCGCGAAGTGCGGCGCGTGCGCGGCGGTGGCCAGCTCGTTGATCAGATCGTCGACGCGCTGCGGACGCGGGTCGGTGAGGTGGAACGCCCTGCCGTCGAGGTTCGGCTCGTGCGCGATGTGCTCGAGCGCGCCCGCCACCCAGTCGACGGGCACGACGTTGGTGTAGCCGAGGTCCAGGCCCACCAGCGGCACCCACTCCGGGAGCAGCTGGCGCATCCGCTGGATCGCCTTGAAGAAGTAGTACGGTCCGTCGATCTTGTCCATCTCGCCGGTCTGCGAGTCGCCGACGACGATCCCCGGCCGGTACACGCGCCAGGGCACGTACGGCTGCTCGCGCACGATCCGCTCGGACTCGTACTTGGTGCGGTGGTACGGCGAGGGCAGCCGCTGGCCCTCGTCGAACATGTCCTCGGTGAACACGCCCTTGTAGGTGCCCGCGACGGCGATCGAGGAGACGTGGTGCAGGCGCTTGGCGTCGAGCGCCCGCGCGAGTTCCACCGCGTGCGTGGTGCCGCCGACGTTGACCGCCGTGTTGCGCTGCGCGGGGGCGGTCATGTCGTAGACGGCGGCGAGGTGGAAGAAGTGCTCGACCTTGCCGCGCAGCTCCGCCACCTGTTCCTTCTCGACGCCCAGCAGCGGTCGGCGCAGGTCGCCGATCACCGGCTGCACGCGCTCCGCCGCCGAGGCGCCCGTGAGCACGCTCCAGTGCCCGATCAGCTCCTCCAGCCGCCCGGCCGAGCTCTGGCGTACGAGCACGTACACGTCGCCCTGGCGGTTTTCCAGGAGCCGCTGCACCAGACGCTGTCCGATGAACCCGGTCGCTCCTGTCACGAAGTAAGCCATCGTGTTCAGAGCCTACCTCTAATCGCCACGCGCTCAGCGCTACGTCGCTACGCCCCCGCGCCCGCTCCCCCGCGTCCCTCGCCGGCGGCGAAGCGCGCGGCTCCGCGCGCGCCGTCCTCGAACACTTCCGGCCCGGCCGCTGCCTCCATCGCGAGCGCGTCGGCGAGCGGCATGCCGAGGCCCTCGATCGCGGCGCGGCGGTCGGCGAGCATCGTGCGCTGGGGGAAGCGCGCGAGCCCCTCGGCGAGCGCGAGCGCGCGCTCGAGGTGCGCCCCGGGCGGCACGATCTCGGTGAGCAGGCCCATCGACAGCGCCTCGCGGGCGTCGATGATACGCCCGGTGAGGATCAGGTCGAGCGCGCGGCCAAGGCCGACGATGCGCGGCAGGCGCTGGGTGCCGCCGTCGATCAGCGGCACGCCCCAGCGGCGCTCGGGGTAGCCGAGCGTGGAGCCCTCGGCCGCGATGCGCAGGTCGCACCACAGCGCGATCTCCAGGCCGCCCGCCAGGCAGAAGCCGGAGATCGCGGCGATCGTGGGCTTGGACGGCGTCAGGCGCGTGAAGCCCATCGGCCCCTCCTCGCTCATCAGCCGTCCGACCATCGTGCCGGTCGCCTTCAGGTCGGCGCCGGCGCAGAAGGAGACACCGCCCGCGCCCGTCAGCACGAGCACGCGTGCGTCGTCGTCGGCCTCGAAGCGCAGGTACGCCTCGTGCAGCGCCGCCGCGGTGGGGCCGTCGACGGCGTTGCGCCGGTGCTGGCGGTCGATCGTGACGACCGCGGCCGCGCCGCGGCGCTCGTAGTGGACCGCCGCCGGTCCCGTCGGCTGCGGGTCGGCGTCCGGCGCGTCGTGCCCGCTCTGCTCGGGCTCGCTCATCCGCGGATGCTGGCTACCAGCCGCCGCGGAGGTGGCCGCCCGCGATCAGCGCCTTGTGCGCGGCTTTGCGCGCTTCCTTGCGCTTCTCCAGATGGCGCTGGAGCATGCTCGCCAGGAAGATGAACGTCGGGAAGAAGATGACCAGGATGAAGCCCGCGTCGGTGACGACCTTGTCGTTGGTGGCCCCGTAGAAGCCGCGCCCGTCGTTGTACGCGCTGGCGGCCGGAGCGAGGGCCAGGGACGCGAGCAGCGCGAGCGGGATGAGCGTTGCGAGCAGGCGGTTGCGCATCGGCGGCGACGATCTTACCGGAGCACGCGGAGCGTGGCGCCTACCATCAGCAGCCGATGGCCCTGCTGATCGCATCCGACCTGCACAAGGACATGGCCGGGCAGCCCCTGCTGCGCGGCGTGTCGTTCAAGCTCGAGCGCCGCGAACGGATGACGATCGCGGGGCGCAACGGCGCGGGCAAGACGACGCTGCTGCGGATGCTCGCGGGCGAGACGGCGATCGATCGCGGCGAGCTGAGCGTCGCCAAGGGGGTGCGGATCGCGCTGCACGACCAGCGCCCGCCGCGGGAGCGGGGGATCGCGCTGCGCGAGTACCTGCTGTCGGGCTGCGCGGAGGAGCTGCGGATCGAGGCGGAGCTGGGCGAGCTGGAGGCGAAGATGGCGGGCGGCGCGAGCGACGAGGCGACCTACGCTCGCTATGCGCGCGCGCAGGCGCGGCTGGAGGCGCGCGGCGGTTACCTGTGGCGTTCTCGCGCCACGGCGATGGCGCACGGCCTCGGCTTCCGCGAGTCCGACCTCGATCGGAACCTCGACACGTTCTCCGGCGGCCAGCTCACGCGCGCGTCGCTCGCGCGCGCGCTGGCCACCGCGGCGGACGTGCTGCTGCTCGACGAGCCCACCAACCACCTGGATATCGAGGCTATCGACTGGCTCGGCAGGCATCTGCGCGATCGGGGCTGCGCGGTCATCGTGGTCAGCCACGACCGCTGGTTGCTGGACACGGTGTGCGAGCGGACCTGGGAGGTCGACCGGGGCCAGGTGCGTTCCGCCGAGGGCGGGTACTCGGCTTATGTGCTCGCGCAGGCCGAGCGGGAGCGCGGCGCCGAGGCCGCCGAACGCCGC
>JBKQHH010000188.1:0-9888 GCA_052148875.1 Solirubrobacteraceae bacterium | reverse complement strand
CGGTCACCGCCGTGGGGTGGAACTGCAGCAGCTCCAGGTCCGCCAGGGTGGCGCCGGCCGCGTGGGCGAGCAGCAGGCCGATTCCCTGGGAGCCGGGCGGGTTGGTCGTCCGTGCCCACAGCGCGGCGGCGCCGCCGGTGGCGATCACGACCGCGCGCGCGGCGATCACGCGGCCGTCGTCGCAGACCACGCCGCGACAGCGGTGGCGGGTGCCGTCCGCATCGGTCCACAGCGCCTGCGCCCGGGCGCCCTCGAACACCTGGATCCGCGGCTCTTCCACCGCCAGCGCCGAGAGCTGGCGGACGACCCGCCGCCCGGTGGCGCTGCCGCCGGCGTGCACCACCCGCCTGACCGAGTGTCCGCCCTCCAGGCCGAGGGCCAGGTGCCCGAAGCGGTCGGCGTCGAAGCGGACGCCGAGGGCCTGCAGGTCGCGGACCCGTTCGGGCGCCTCGCGCACGAGCGTTTCGGCGGCGGTGCGCCGCACCAGCGCACGGCCCGCGAGCTCGGTGTCGCGCAGGTGCAGCTCGAAGCTGTCGTCCGCCGCCAGCGCCGCCGCGAGACCTCCCTGCGCCCAGTAGCTGGCCGTCTGCGCCAGGGGCGTGGCCGAGACGAGCACCACGCTGGCGCGTTCGCGCGCGGCGCACAGCGCGGCGTAGAGGCCGGCCGCGCCCGCGCCCACCACGGCGACGTCGGCCTCGTGGGTCCCTGCCGAGGGAAGGACGGGCATCGCGGGAACCGTATCTGGCCGCGACGCGCGGCCCCGCTCCGGCCCGCCGGCGGCGGTTGTCGGGTGCCCTACCCGGTTCCCGCGGCGGGCAGCTTCCCGCGTTCGCGCAGCCGTTCTTCGAGCGCCCGGCCGAGGCCGAGGCGCCCTTTCTTCTTCGCTTTCGCTTTTCCGGGAGCGGTGGCGCCGGTGGAGCCCGTCCCGGTCGTCCCTGTCGAGCCTGTCGCGCTCGTCCCGGTGGACGCGACCGTCGGGGTCGTCGCTTTCGCGGTCGTCGTCGCCGTGGTCGCTCCCGACGTGCCGGCTCCAGGGAGGACGGCACCCTGCGCGGCAGTGGTCGTCGCCGGTGCGACCGCCGCCGCGGTGGTGACGGTCCGCGTCGTCGCGGGCGCCGCCGAGCCGGAGTTCCCCGCGAGCTTGACGAGCGCGGCGGCGAGCACGCCCAGCGACAGCGCGACCACGACCGCGAGCGTGGCGATCAGGCCCTTCCAGCGGGGAGATGCCGCCAGGCGCGTGCGAGCGGCCGCGCCGCAGCGCAGACACCACTCCTGCTCGGGGTGCAGCGGCGCGCCGCAGAGGGGGCACGCCTCGCCGGACGGCGGGTGCGCCGGCGTGGCGGCGGGCCCGCCGGCGCCGGCGGGCGGCGGGGTGGCGACGCTCACGAGCCCGGCGCCGGGGGACTGAGGATCTCGGTCGCTTCGTCGTCGGCGATCGGAGCGGCGGGCGCCGGCGAAAGCGGTGATGGGGCGCCGGTCCCGGTGCTGGCCGGCGGCGCCGGGGAGCGTCCGGCCGGCGCTGCGCTCGGGGGCTGCGGTGCGCTCGCCGCGCCGGGTGGGCGCGCGGGGGCCGGCGCCCGCGCCGGATCGGGCGGGGGAGGCGGGGCGGGCGAGGCCGGAGCGGCGGCAGCGGCGGGTGTGGGCGCCGCCGGAGCGGCCTGCTGGAAGGGGGCCGGCGCAGGGGCCGATGTGGGAGACGAGGCGGGTGCCATCGCGGCGGGGGCTGGCTGGACCGTCGGGGCTCGAGGCGCGGACACGGGCTGCGGTGCGGCGGCGCCCGCGATCGGCAGGTCGACGTGGCGGCCCATCGACAGCCCGCAGTTGGGGCAGAAGCTGTCTTCGCTGCCGTGGATCGCGGCGCAGCGGGGGCATGCGGTGATGCCGGCCTCGCGCAGAACGGTGATCGGCCGGCGCTCGCCGAGCGCGCCTTCGATCGCGCGCAGCTCGGCGTCGATCTGCCCGAGCGTCGTCAGCTTGGCGAGCACGAGCGCGTCGTTGCGCTGCCCGAACCGGTGCAGGTTGAAGACCAGGCCGCCGAGGTCGCGGTAGGCGAGCTCGCGCGCCTTGCGCAGGAAGCGCGCGCGCCGGCGCGCGCGACCGCGGGCCTGGAAGCCGGGGGCCTCGGGCGCGGGTGCGGCGTCCGCGGGTGCGGCGTCCGCGGGCGGGGCGGGCGGGGCCTGATCCTGCGCCTGCGCGGGCGCGTCCGTGGGGATGGTGCCGGATATCTGATTCACGCCCGATCCATGCTACCCAGACCGCTGCCCCGATTGCGCAAGCGCGTCGCGCCACGCGCCGGCGACGCGGGCGGCCATCTCCGCCGCCGAGAAGCGGCTCGCGCTCGCGCGCCCGGCGACCCGCGGGTCCGGCTCGCGCAGATGTGCTTCGAGCGCGGTCCGCCAGCGCTCGACGTCGAACGGCGCGCAGAGCGTGCCGGGCACCTGCTCGAGGGCGTCGCGATGGATGCCGACGGGGGTGGCGAGGACCGGCACGTCGCAGGCGAGCGCCTCCAGCACGGCCAGCCCGAAGCCCTCGCGCTCGGACGGCACGATCACGGCGTTGGCCGCGTTGATCCACAGCGGCACGCGCTCGGGGTCGACGGCGCCGAGCTCCAGCAGCTGGACGCCCGCGGCCTGCGCGAGCGCGAGCGCGCGGTCGTGGCGCTTCTCCGCACGGGCGGGGTCCGCCGCGAACAGGACATAGGGCCGCTCGGGATCCAGGCCCAGCTCGGCGCGCGCCTGCTCGCGGGGAATCGGATGGAAGCGCTCGAGGTCGACGCCGCAGGGCAGCACCTGCGCGCGCCGCCGCGCCGCTCGGCCGGGCAGTTCCCGCGCGAGCGATGCGGAGACGGCGGCGAGCAGGTCGATCAGCGGCAGCACCGCGGCGGTCGCCACCCGCGTGCGCGGATGGCGGACGTCGGTGCCGTGAACCGTGAGCGCGCGCACGCGGGCGGGGACCGCGAGGGCCGGCCAGGCGGTCAGGCCGAAGTGCGCGTGCACGACGTCGAAGCGCCCGGCGGAGCGCCCGGCGAAGCGCCCGGCGAAGCGGCGGCGCAGCTCGAGCGCGGCGCCGGCGAGCGCACGCGCCCCGGGTTCGAACTCGTGCAGCTCGACCTCGACTCCGTCGAGCCGGCGCAGCGCGGCGACCTGGTCGCGGACGAAGCGCCCGCGCTCGGGGTGGGCGGCGTCGGGAAGCATGTTGGAGACCACCAGCGCGCGCAAGATGCCCCGACCGTAGCGCTCTGGAATGATGGCGCGCGTGCAAGGCGGGCCAACTGAGCGCAGCTACGGCCGCGGGCCGGACGGGCTGCGTCCGATCGCGATCGAGCCCGGGTTCATGCGCACGGCGACCGGCTCGGCGCTGATCTCGGTCGGCGAGACGCGGGTCATCTGCACGGCCTCCGCGCAGGAGTCCGTGCCGCGCTGGATGACCGGGCGGGGCAAGGGCTGGGTGACTGCCGAGTACGGGATGCTCCCGGCGTCGACCGGCGAGCGCAAGCAGCGCGACGCCACGCGCGGACGCCAGGACGGGCGCACGATCGAGATCCAGCGCCTGATCGGGCGCTCGCTGCGCGTGGTCGTCGACTTCCAGGCGCTCGGCGAACGGACCGTGTATCTCGACTGCGACGTCCTGCAGGCCGACGGCGGCACCCGCTGCGCGTCGATCACGGGCGCGTACGTGGCGCTGGCGCTGGCGTGCGCGCGGCTGCGGGCCGAAGGCCGGCTCGAGCGCAGCCCCCTGAACGGGTCGGTCGCGGCGGTCTCGTGCGGGATCATCGGCGGAGCGGCGCTGCTCGACCTCGACTACTCGGAGGACTCGACCGCGGAGGTCGACGCGAACGTGGTGATGACCGACGGCGGCGGCCTGGTGGAGGTGCAGGCGACGGCCGAGCGCACGCCGCTGTCGCGGGCGCATCTGGATGAGCTGCTGGCGCTCGCCGCCGCGGGCGTCGAGCGCCTGCGCGCCGCCCAGGAGCAGGCGATCGCCGCGACGCCTTGAAGCTGCTGCTGGCCACGCACAACGAGCACAAGCGCCGCGAGCTCGAGCGACTGTTCGAGCTCGCCGGCGGCGGCGGTTGTGAGATCGACGCGCTGCCCGCCGCCGTGCTTCTGCCGCCGGAGGACGGCGAGACGTTCGCCGAGAACGCGCTCGGCAAGGCCCGCGCGGCGGCGGCGGCCACGGGCCGGGTGAGCGTCGCCGATGACTCCGGCATCGCCGCGGCGGCGCTCGGCGGAGCGCCGGGCGTGCGCTCGGCGAGGTACGCGGGCGAGGGGGCGACGGACGCGCAGAACCTGCAGAAGCTCCTGCGCGAGGCGCCCGCTGGCAGTCCGCTGGAGTACGTGTGCGCGATCGCGTACGTGGATCCGGCGAGCGGCGTCGAGCGCGTCTTCGAGGGCCGCTGCGGCGGCCGGCTGGCGGAGCGGCCGCGGGGCGAGGGCGGGTTCGGCTACGACCCCGCGTTCGTGCCCGACGACGGTCCGCCCGGGGATGCGAGCGCGCCCGCCCCGACGATGGCCGAGCTGTCGGCCGAGCAGAAGGACGCGATCAGCCACCGCGGCCGCGCCGCGCGGGCGCTGCTGGAGTGGCTCAGAGCAGGTTGATGGCGGCCGAAGCGGCCACGGCTACGCCGAGCCCGGCGTAGCCGGTGTAGCCGGACAGCGCGAGCAGCAGCGCGGTGATCAGCGCCACGAGCACCGTCACCAGCCATGCGATGCGGGTGATCGCCATCGGCGTATTGTTGCGGATGCGCCTGTCCGCACGCACTGTTAGCTTCGTTACAACGGTTACAACAGTTTCACGAACGAGGAGGGCGAAGTGACAAAGTCCGAGCTGGTCGACCAGGTGGCGGATCGCGCCGATCTGACCAAGCAGGATGCCTCGCGGGCGGTGGAGGCGGTGCTCGCGACCGTGGAGGACGCGCTGCGCCGTGGCAGCGAGGTGACGGTATCGGGGTTCGGCAAGTTCCATGTCAGCGAGCGCGGCGCCCGCGTCGGCGTCAACCCGCGCACGGGCGAGCGCATCCAGATCGCGGCGTCGCGAGTGCCCCGCTTCACGGCGGGCAGCGGTCTGAAGAGCGCGGTGAAGGGGCGCTGAGCCAAGCGCGTTGCTTCGGCGACGTACTGGCCGCGCGGGTGGCCGAGCGCGAGTCGCAGATCGTGCTCGGCCTCGACCCCGATCCCGCGGCGCTGTGGCCGGGCAGCGACTTCGAGGCGCCGGCTGACCTGACGCCGGCGCAGGCCGCCGCCGCCGCGGTCCTGGCGCACTGCCGCGCGTTGATGGATGCGACGGCAGATGCCTGTGTGGCCGTCAAGCCGCAGCTCGCTCGCTTCGAGGTGCTCGGCGCCGCCGGCTGGGCGACGCTGGAAGCGGTGGCGGAGCACGCGCGCCGGCTGGGGCTGCTGGTGATCGCGGACGGCAAGCGCGGCGACATCGACGTGACCGCGGCCGCGTACGCGGCCGCCCTGATCGGCGGCCTCGACAGCCCGTTCGGCCGGATCGAGGGCATCGGCGCCGATCTGACGACGGTCAACCCGCTGATGGGCAGGGACGCGGTCGAGCCGTTCGTGAGCGCGGCGCGCGCGGCGGGCACCGGGGTGCTGGTGCTCGTGCGCACGTCCAACCCCGGCGCCGCGGACATCGAGGACCTGCGGCTGGCTGACTCGGGGACCGTGTGGGAGCGGATCGCGGCGCTGGTGGACGAGCTCGGCGTCCCCGGGGTGGGCGATGCGGGCCTCAGCGACGTGGGAGCGGTCATCGGCGCCACCGAGCCGGGCCATCTCGAGCGGGCGCGGGAGCTGATGCCGAGCGCCATCTTCCTGCTGCCCGGGGTGGGGGCGCAGGGCGGTCGCGTGGAGGACCTGGCGGCGGCCTTCGCGCCCGGTCGCGCCGGTGGTCTGGTGTCGGCCTCGCGCAGCATCGCGGGCGCCCACCGGACCCTGGGTGGAGAGCCGGCGGCGGCGGCGCGCGCCGAGGCGGAGCGCCTGCGAGAGACAGCCTGGGAGCTTTCTGATCTCCGCTAGCCTTTGTGTCGTGCACGCCAGGGCATCTTCTGCCGTTCAGGCGCGCCGGAAGGTGGGTAGAGGGCCAGGATGATCATCACGGTGACGCTCAACGCGGCGATCGACAAGTCGCTGGCGGTTCCGAACTTCCGACTCGGGCGGCGCCACCGCACGGTCGATCAGCGCACGATGGCGGGCGGCAAGGGCGTCAACATCGCGCGTACGCTGAAGGCGCTCGGCCAGCCGGTGATCGCCACGGGCTTCGCCGGCGGCGCCACCGGCACGCACATCGTCGAGCAGCTCACGGAGGAGTCGATCCTCAACGACTTCGTGCGCATCCGCGAGGAGTCGCGCACGAACACCTCCGTGCTCGACCCCACGACGGGCGAACAGACAGAGATCAACGAACGCGGCCCGGCGGTGTCGGCGCGCGAGGTGGAGCTGTTCCGCGACAAGCTGCTGTACCTGGCGCGAGGGGCGGCGATCGTCGTGTTCGCGGGCTCGCTGCCGCGCGGCGTCGAGCCCGACATCTACGCGGCGCTGATCAGGGACCTCGAGCGCCTCGACGTGATCACGGTGATCGACACAGACGGCGAGCCGCTGCGTCAGGCGGTGCGCGCCGAGCCGGACGTGGTCTCGCCCAACGTGCTGGAGGCGGAGGAGCTCGTCGGGCACGAGTTCGCCGGCGAGGAGGAGCGCTCGCTGGCGGTCGCGGAGGTCGCCGCGCTCGGCCCGCGTGAAGCGATCATGACGCTCCCCGACGGCTGCTACGCCCAGGTGCTCGTCGACGGCCAGCGGCTGCTGAAGCGTGCCCGCATCGAGCTGCGCGAGCCGGTCGCCAGGAGCGGCTCCGGCGACGCCTTCCTGGCCGGCTACCTGGCGGCGCGCTACGAAGGCCGCGCGCCCGACCAGTGCCTGCGCTTCGGCGTCGCCTGCGGGGCGGAGTCGACGGCGCGCCTGGGGGCGGGGCTGATCGACCCGCGCGAGGCGCGACGGCTGATGGGCGGGGTGGAGCTGACGGTGGTGGATTTGCCGGCTGAGGTGGCCTGAGACCCGGGCCGAAGCTGAGGACGACGTTCGTGAGACAGCCGTCTGCGCGACCTCGGCATTACGCGGACTAGCTGGCTCTAGATCACGTAGCCATTTGGCTCTATAATCCAGAGCCAATGCCGAACCCGTTCCGATACAGCAGCCCCGTCGATCCGACGGACATGATCGACCGCGAGCAGGCGCTGACCGAACTGCTCGATCTCGCCGATGGCGGGCACAACGGCCGCTTGGTCGCTCCCCGGCGCTACGGCAAGAGCTCGCTGCTACACGCCGCGCAGGCGAAGTCGGAGCTTCTCGGGATGGTCCCCGTCTACGTCAACTTCTTCGGCGTCGTGACGGCGGCCGACATCGCCGACCGGATCGAGACCGCGTACGCCGAACAGCTGAGCGGTCCGCTGGCGCGATGGTTCGACGGTGTGCGAGCAACCTTCCGAGTCGGCGGAGGACCGGTGCCGGCGAGCGCCGAGGTAAGCGTGGACGCTCGTGCCCAGCAGCCGCTGCTCGAGCGCCTCGCGCTACCTCGGCGACTGTTCGAGAAGCACGGGAAGCGCTGCCTGATCGCGTTCGACGAGTTCCAGGACGCGCTCACGGCCGATGATCGCATCGACGCGGTGATCCGCAGCGAGATCGAGCGCCACGGGGACGCCGCGAGCTATGTGTTCGCCGGATCGCATGTCGGGATGATGCGCGAGCTGTTCACCGACAAGCGGCGCGCGTTCTATGCCCAGGCAAGACAGGTCGACCTCCCTGCGCTCGACCAGAACGACGTGGCGGACTTCATCTCGACTCGCTTCGAGGCGAGCGGCAAGGGCGTCGGCGAAGCCCTCGCGCCGCTCCTGGGGCTCGCGGCCGGCCACCCCCAGCGCTCGATGCTGCTGGCTCACTTCCTGTGGGAGGCGACACCTGCGCGAGGCCAGGCAACCGGCGAGACGTGGGCGACGGCGCTCGCGCGCGTGCTCGACGTCGAGGCAGCCGAGGAGCTACGGGCGACGTGGGCTGCGCTGAACGCGGGGGAGCGACGAGCGCTGCTGGCCATCTCGCGAGGTCAGGCGCCGTACGCGCGCTCCACGCAGCGCCAGGTGGGCGGCTCGCGCGGCGGAGGCATGGAGCATGCGATCCGCGCCCTGCTCGACGTGGGCGAGCTCGTCGAGGATCGAGACGCGCCCGGCGGGTACACGGTCGTGGACCCGCTGCTCGCCCACTGGGTCCGCGCCGGCCGGCACGCCTCCTAGACCAGCCACCGGGAGTGAAGGCCGAGCGAGCGTAGTGTCCCCGTCCGCGCGTACGGTCAGGGATCGTGGCCGACAAGCATCCAAACGCAACCGACCCCGACGGTCGGCTGGTGGTCTTTGACGCGGGCTCTCGACTGCATCTTGCCTATCGGCGTCCCTGGCTGCTCGATCACATCGACGTGATCATGGGGACGATCGCGCGGCCCGACCATCGTGTCCTGGACCCGGTCCCCGGTCGCGAGCGTTTCTACCGCCAGCACATCGAGCCGAACCGCTGGCTGCGGGTCGTCGTAGACTTCAGCGAGGATCCCGCGTGGGTCGTGACCGTCGTAGTACAGGACAATGATCCCCGTGGATAGCGCGATGATGATCACGATCGCCGGCATAGACTTCGATTACCACGACTACGACGAGCGTGGCGACGTGCTCTACCTGCACCTGGGGCAGCCGAATGGGCCGCCTGCGAAGGCGCTGGAGACGTCCGAGGGGCACACGGTCGAATACGACGAGCACGGGGCGATCGTCGGGCTGGAGCTGATGGGCGTGCGCGGTGCCCTCGAGCGCGATGGAGAGCTGAAGCTCACGTGGCCGCCGGCCCACGTGGAGGCAAGCGCGCTTCGGCCAGCGTTGGCCGCGTAGCTCGCCCTACCCTCGTCGAGGATCGAGACGCGCCCGGCGGGTACACGGTCGTGGACCCGCTGCTCGCCCACTGGGTCCGCGCCGGCCGGCACGCCTCCTAGCGTCGCCTGCAGCGCCTGAGTCGGTTGCAAGCCGGCGCACAGCGCCATCCAGGGGCAGGAATCGTCCCCGCGTCGGCGAACCGTCGAATGAGTCGAACCGGTTCGTGCGCAGGTCAAGCTTTCCGACCGTGCAGCCGATAGCCGAGCGAACTGTCAACTGGCCAGGAGGCGCATGGTGTTCAAGCGGAGTGAGGTGCTCGTGAGTAGCGCAACGGTGCGAGGCGCGAATGCGCAGCACACGTCACCGGGGGCGTCCCTCGTCAGGGCGCTGGCGTTCTCGATCGCGCTCGCCGCTGCGCTGCTGGCGATCTTCGCCGGTGTCGCGTCCGCCGCTACGCAGAGCCAGGTCGTGATCGCGGGTCCGCTCGACCTCGTTGCGGCTCCGTTCGACGGCGTCCTCTACGAAGGCGGCGTCACGCCCGATACGGGCCTCACCCCGCCGACGGTCACGAAAGTCGAACCGTCTGAAGGGCCCGCGGCGGGTGGCACGGTCGTCACGATCACCGGGACCGGCTTCACGGAAGGCGCGCTCGTCAAAATCGGCAGCGCCGCCACCGAAGTGGAATACAAGTCCGCGACCGAACTGACGGCGAAGACCGCGGCGACCGCCGTCGGCAAAGACGAAGTCATCGTGACGGACTCCAAAGGCGTCAACGGCGCCGGTCCGGACTTCACGTACAACGCGGCGCCGAAAGTGACGTCGGTGAGTCCGGCGGAAGGTTCGACGGAAGGTGGGACGGCGATCACGTTGAAAGGCTCGGATTTTGTGTCGGGTGCGAAGGTGACGTTGGCTGGGGAAGAAGCGACGTCGGTGGTGGTTGTCTCGGCGACGGAAATCACGGCGAAAACGCCTAAAGGTGCTGCTGGGAA
>JBKQHH010000187.1:0-39475 GCA_052148875.1 Solirubrobacteraceae bacterium | reverse complement strand
AGCTCCCGTTCGATGAAATCGACGACCGCCCCGCCCGTGCCTGCGATCGAGCAGACGCTGGCGCTGTTCGAGCCGGCTCGCCGGCCGGCGGTGGCGCGCGTCGAGGACGGCTACCTCGATCTGCTCGGCGAGGAGGATCCCACTGGGGCGCATCCCGGGCAACGGCTGATGCTGAGCAGCGCGCTGGCACTGATCTATGAGCGCCTGTGGCGCCCGCTCGGCGGACGTCTGCTGATGGGAGCGGCGGGTCCCGGGACGCGCGAGGAGCGCCGCATGGCCCTGAAGATGCTGGACCTGTCACCCAACGACCGTGTGCTGGACGTCGCCTGCGGCCCGGGCAACTTCACCCGGGGCTTCGCTCACGCCGCGGGCGAGGGCCTGGCGGTGGGAATCGATGCCTCGAAGACGATGCTCGCCGTGGCCGTGCGCAGGTCCGAGAGCGCCAACCTCGCCTACGTGCGCGGCGACGCCTGTTCGCTGCCCTTTCGCGACGGCAGCTTCGATGCGATCTGCTGCTTCGCCGCGCTGTACCTGATCCAGGAGCCGATGCGAGCACTCGACGAGATCGCCCGCGTCCTCGCGCCGGGCGGTCGAGTGGCGCTGCTGTCGAGCTGCAACCGCGGCCCGCTGCCCGCCGGCGCCACCAACGCGGTCGTGCGGAGCCTGAGCGGCGTGCGGATCTTCGCCCGCGACGAGCTGACGCGAGCGCTGCGTGATCGCGGCCTGACCGGCATCGAGCAGCATGTCGTCGGCTTGGCGCAGTTCGTCTCCGCCTGCAAGGTGATTGAGTGACTCGTAAGCGCTTGCCGCCATGAGATCTCTGGGAATAGAGCTTCTGCCAGAGGCCGTGCGGCGCTTCATCGCCCGCCGGGCAGGGTGGGCTCAAGCGGTGGACGGCGAGTCCCAGCTGCCGGTGCGTGGATGGATCGAGGCGCGCGTGGTGGTGCTGGGGGTGGCTGCGGCTTTGTTCGCCGCGGTGTTCGTGCTGTGCCAGACGAGCAGCAACGTCGCCGACACCATCGCGCTGCTGTACGCGATCCCGATACTGCTCGTGGCGGTCGAGCTGGGATTGATCGCGGGCGTGGCCTGCGCCGCGTTCGCGATGGGTCTGGTGACCGTGTGGGGGCTCACCACGCACACCGGCCTCGAAGCGGTCGGGCTGCTCACGCGCAGCGCGTCCTACCTCGCCGTCGGCGCCGTGGCTGGCCGCTTCAGCGACCGGATGCGCGACATCCAGCGGCGCCAGTCTCTGCTGCTGGAGTCCGGGTTGGCACTGGCCAATCTGACCCGTGCGAAGGACCTTCCCGCAACGCTTGCACAGGATGCGCGCACGCTTCTCCGCTCGCGCGGGGCGCGCGTTGAGCTGATCGATGGCGCGACCGTCGAGTCAGGCGTCATCGAGGGGCATCTGGAGCGTGTTCCGATCGAGACGCGGGGGGTTCGATACGGAACTCTTTCGGTGGGCGCTGACGGCACGATCAGCCCGGAGGATCGCGTGACGCTCGGGATCCTGACCCTTCAGGCGGCGGTGGCGGCCGAGAGCCAACGCCTGCTCCAGGACGCGCGAGAGCGAGCCGCGCTGCGGACGAAGCTGCACGACGCCCGCAGCGACCTTGCTGAACAGGGGCACCAGCTGCGCGCGCTGATCACCAGCCACGAGGCCGAGCGCCACCACGTCGCGGATGAGCTGCACGAGCAGGCGGCCCAGACACTGGCCGGCGTGCTCCTCGGTCTGCGGGCACTCGAGCGGGAGCTCGACCCCGATCTGGCTGCACCAAAGCTGGACACGCTGCGGTCGGACGTCGACAGCACGCTGCGCACGCTGCGCTCGCTCGCCGTCAGCCTCCGGCCCCCTGTGCTCCAGCTGGGACTCCAGGCCGCACTGGAGGCGCTGGCGGCCAAGGCGCGTGATGGCGGCTTCACGGGGATGACCGTCGCGCTCGAAGGCATCAGCAGCCTCAGCGCAGAGGCCGAGACGATCGTCTACCGAGTTGTCGAGGAAGCACTCGACGTCCTCGGAAGCGCAGGCTCGATCGTCGTTCGTGGCGAGCCCGCCGGACACGAGCTGGTGATCATCCTTGACGGTGGCACGCGTCCGATCGCTCGCGAGCGGTTGACGGTCCTGCGCGCCCGTCTGGAGCTGGTCCATGGAACACTGTCGGCCACGGCGAACGAGCTGCGTGCCGTCATCCGACTGTGAGCCTCCCCAACGCCAGCGGCGCGAGCGGCGCTCAGAGCGCCCTGGCCGCCTGTCTGCTCGCGCCGACGCGCTGCACGTCCCAGACCAGGCCGACGCGCTCCAGACCCGCGATCACCAGACCCGATATGTCGAGCTCGCCGCGGCCCATCCCGTGGAATGCGGAGGTGGGAAAGGCGTGGTGGTTGTTGTGCCACGCCTCGCCCAACGAGAAGGGCGCCAGCCACAGCAGGTTGCGGGAATGGTCCTCGGTGGCGAACCGCCGCCGGCCGAAGAAGTGGCACAGCGAGTTGATGCTGTAGGTGACGTGGTGCAGCACGAGCATGCGCACCGCACCACCCCACAGCATGCCCTCCAGCCCCGCGTCCACCGTGCCGCCCAGCAGCGCGCCGAGCCCGAACGGGATCGCGAAGCCCAGCAGCGCCCACAGCACGAACGTCCTGTCGACGAACGACACGACCGGGTCGGCGAGCAGGTCGGGGGCGAAGCGCTCGCGCGATCCGCGCTGGGTGTGGTCGAACAGCCAGCCCACGTGCGCGTGGGCGAGGCCGCGCAGCGCCCCCCGCCAGCCTGTGCCCGTCAGGGCGCCGCCGCCGCGGTCGACGTGCGGGCTGTGCGGGTCGCCGAAGCGGTCGGAGTAGGCGTGGTGCTTGCTGTGGTCGGCCACCCACGAGATCACCGGCCCCTCGACGGCCATCGTGCCGAGCACCGCCAGCACTCCGCGCAGGGCGGGCGAGGTCTTGAAGCTGCGGTGCGTGAGCAGCCGGTGAAAGCCGACCGTCACTCCCAGGCCGGTGGGGACGTACATGATCAGGAAGATCGCGATGTCGCGCCAGCGCAGCTCGTGGTTCCACATCTGCCAAGCGGCGAGCACGAGCAGCAGTGGCGGGACGAAGGTGATCAGCCCGGTGATCGCGCGGTCGAGATTCTCCAGGACCGGCTCCTGGATCTCCTCCGGCGTCGGGCCGTGGCGCTGCTCGGCGGCGCGCGGCGGCTCGCTCGGCGGCGCGATGAGTTGCTCGCCGGCCCGATCCTCCACGGGCTGGGGTCCGGCAACCGGTCCGGCGGTGGCGCTCATGCCCTTCTGATCGTGAACGGAGCGCGCGCCGTTGTCGATGCGGGCGGCCACCGAGCGTGCGGGGGCTGTCCCCCCACCACGAGCTGGGGATGGCCTCAGGCCGCGCGCACGTCCAGCACGATCTTGCCGGTCGCACGGCGCTCGTCGAGCGTCTTCAGCGCGTCGGCGGCTCGCTCCAGCGGGAAGCGCTCGCCGATGATCGGGCGTATGAAGCCAGCGTCGACCATCCCGTTCACCGCGGCGCCGATCTCGCGGTTGATATCCGGCTTGCCCATCACGTAGGCGCCCCAGCCGGCTCCGATCACCTCGGTGTTCCTCAGCAGCAGCCGGTTGACGCGCACCTCGGGAATCGAGCCGCCGGTAAAGCCCACGACGACCAGGCGCCCGCCCTCGCGCAGCGAGCGCAGGCTGTCGGTGAAGCGGTCCCCGCCCACCGGGTCGAGCACCATCTCCACGCCGCCGCCGGAGAGCTCGAGCACCTCGTCCTTCCAGCCGTCGCTCAGGAGCAGCGTCTGATCGGCGCCCGCCTGTTCGGCGACCGCCCGCTTGGCCTCGCTCGAGACCAGCGCGATCGTCTTCGCGCCGAGCGCCCTGGCGACCTGCAGGCACGCGGTCCCCACGCCTCCCGCCGCGCCGTGCACGAGCACGGTCTCGCCCTGCGACAGGCGCCCGCGCAGCAGCAGCGCGAAGTACGCGGTGTGGTAGTTGAGGATCAGCGCCGCCCCCTGGGCGAAGTCGAGCTCCGGCGAGAGCGCGAACGTGAAGAACTCCGGCGCGACGGCCGTCTCGGCGAATCCACCGAGCGCGCAGAACGCGGCCACACGGTCGCCGGGCTTGACCGCCGCCCCCTCCGGGGCGCTGAGAACCACGCCGCCCACCTCGCTGCCCGGCACGAATGGAAGCGGCGGTCTCATCTGATACTGGCCGCGCGTCTGCAGCAGCTCCGGGAAGGACACGCCGGCGGCGTGCACCTCGACCACCACGCCCGTCCCCGGCGTGAGCATGTGCGAGGGCTCGGGCTCGGGCAGCTCAACGAGCGCGAGCGCGCTGTCGGGACCGGACTCCTCGATTATCTGGATGGCTCTCATTGTCAGGGATTATGTCCGAGGAGCCACCCGCGGGGAGCGCGCCACGCTCAGCGCGGGCTCGGCGGAGGCCTCTCGGGCCGTCGGCCGTCAGGGTCGCCGGCCGTCACGGTCGCCGAGCCGAGCCGAGGATGTGCGGCGCGGGCGGCAGATACGGGGCCGGGCTGAACGCGAAGCGCTCGCACCGCTCGATCTCGAACCCCGCCTGCTCGATCCCCGCGCGCGTGTCGCGCGCGAGATGGCAGCCGCCGGCGATGCGCGGCCAGAAGGTCGCGTCGGCGATGCGCTGGATGCGCACCTCCCCCACCCTGACGGCGCGCACGTGCTCGTAGAAGCGCAGCTCCCCGCCGGGGCGGATCGCGCGGAAGAGCTCCGCGAGCGCCCGCCGCTGATCGGGGACCGTGCAGAGCACGAGCGAGGCGACCCCGACGTCGAAGCCGGCCGTCTCGCAGGGCAGGCTGCCGGCGCTCCCGTCGCGCACCGACACCGGGACGGAGGCGCGCTCGGCGGCCTCGTGCGCCCGCGCGCGCAGGCTCGCCTCGGGCTCCACGGCGATCACCTCGCTGACCGTGTCCGGGTAGTGGGCGAAGTTGGCGCCGCTGCCGGCGCCGATCTCTATCACCCGCCCGGCGCAGCCGTGCAGCAGCGCGCGTCGGTGCTCGCCTCCGCCGCGGCCTTCGGCGACCCGAGCGAGCCGCTCGTAGACGCGCGCGAAGATCGGGTGGCGAACCTCTTCGGCCGGCTGCGGAGCTCGATCGTCGCTGGGCACGTGCATCGACCATACAACGCGCCCCGCGCCTGTGGGGCGCGCAGCCATACAACGGGCCCCGCGCCTGGCTCATAATCATCCGATCGCGTTCGCGACCCAGCGGGCCGGACGGGCAAACATCGAGGGAGGGATCAGGCCATGGCGAAGGTTCTCTGCGTGCTCTACGACGATCCGGTCGACGGCTACCCGCCGGCCTACGCCCGTGACGGGGTGCCGAAGATCGAGCGCTACCACGACGGCCAG
Organism: Solirubrobacteraceae bacterium; assembly: GCA_052148875.1. GTDB lineage: Bacteria > Actinomycetota > Thermoleophilia > Solirubrobacterales > Solirubrobacteraceae > Palsa-744. The sequence goes on along the minus strand of JBKQHH010000187.1, from coordinate 34,103 downwards.
AGCACGCCCACGCCCGAGGGCCTCGGCTTCAGGCCGGGCGAGCTGGTGGGGTGCGTCTCGGGCGAGCTCGGGCTGCGCGAGTTCCTGGAGGGTCGCGGCCACGAGCTGGTCGTGACCTCCGACAAGGACGGCCCGGACTCCGTGTTCGAGCGCGCGCTGCCGGACGCCGAGGTCGTGATCTCCCAGCCGTTCTGGCCCGCCTACCTGACCGCCGAGCGGATCGCCAGCGCGCCGAAGCTGAAGCTCGCGCTGACGGCGGGCATCGGCTCGGATCACGTCGACCTGCAGGCGGCGATCGAGCACGGCCTGACCGTCGCCGAGGTGACGTATTCCAACAGCATCAGCGTGGCCGAGCACGTGGTGATGATGATCCTGGCGCTCGTGCGCAACTACATCCCCTCCTACCAGTGGGTGATCGACGGCGGCTGGAACATCGCCGACTGCGTCTCGCGCTCGTACGACCTGGAGGGCATGCAGGTCGGCACGGTCGCCGCCGGGCGCATCGGCTCGGCGGTGCTGCGGCGGCTGAAGCCGTTCGAGGTCGGCCTGCACTACACCGACCGCCACCGCCTCCCGGAGGACGTCGAGCGCGAGCTCGGCGTCACGTTCCACGCGAACGTCGAGTCGCTGGTGGAGGTGTGCGACGTGGTGACGATCAACGCGCCGCTTCACCCGGAGACCGAGAATCTGTTCGACGCGGAGCTGCTCGCGAAGATGAAGCGGGGCGCCTATCTGATCAACACCGCGCGCGGCAAGATCTGCGACCGCGACGCGGTCGCCGCCGCCTGCGAGAGCGGCCAGCTCGCGGGCTACGCGGGCGACGTGTGGTTTCCCCAGCCGCCGCCGCGGGACCACCCGTGGCGCTCGATGCCCCACCACGGCATGACCCCGCACACCTCCGGCACGAGCCTCTCCGCCCAGGCGCGCTACGCGGCGGGCGCGCGCGAGATCCTCGAGTGCTTCCTCGACGGGCGCCCGATCCGCGAGGAGTACCTGATCGTCGACGGCGGGCATCTCGCCGGCGCAGGAGCGCACTCCTACAGCGAGGGCAACGCCACCGGCGGCTCCGAGGAGGCCGCGCGGTTCAAGAGCGGCTGATCAGTCGTAGCGGGCGACCGTGAACGCGATCAGCACGGGCACGTTCACGGCGAAGACGACCAGCGACAGCGTCAGCACAACCAGCGCGCCACCGCTGGTGTGGTTGCGCAGGAACACGTACTCGATCATGCCCGCGATGATCGCGTAGGCGAGCAGCGCCCACCTGGCGACCTCGAGGAAGCGCCGCCACGGGAAGCCGTCGGCGCGGGAGAGCGCGAGCAGGTTGCCGGCGAGCACCAGCGCCGACGCCGCCAGCAGGCCCACCGCGGGGCCGAGCGAGACGTGCTGGGGAAGGTGGGCCGAGAGGTAGATGCCGGCGACGAGCACCAGCCCCAGCGAGAGCATGCCGAGCTGCGTCACCGGCGGCAGGCGGCGCTCGCTCATCCGGCGGCCAGCTTGGTCATGATCACGAGCGTCGCGACCTGCATCAGCCCGGTGGCTCCCGCCGAGTAGATGAAGCGCTTCATCAGGCGCTCGATGATCGCGGGGTTCGGCTGGGGCTTCTTCAGCTCCGTCAGCACCGCGATGTTCGCCGGCTCGAGCAGGCCGAGGGCGATCACCGCCATGACGCTGACCACGATGAAGCTCGCGACAACCCAGCCGTGCAGGGCGTAGCCCGTCTGGTTTGTGCCCAGATGCGTCGACAGCTGCCAGCCGGCCGCGAGCGTGACGGTCACGACCGTCGGCATGATCAGCACCATCTTGGGCATCAGCCGCGTGGTGAACTCGACGCGCGCCGGGATCGAGAGCCTGCCCATGATCGGTCCGAGCACGAAGCCGAGGAACAGGTCGATCACCGTCCACGCGGCGCCGCCGACGACGTGCAGGAACTCCAACGGCCACAGTTCGTTGACCGCGATGCCGGCGATCAGCAGCGCGAGGACGACGGCGACGATCGGCAGCCCGGCGCGGGGCACGATCTGGAAGTCCGGGCGCTCGATCGAGACGGGGGGCCCGTCGCCGACGGCGGCACCCGGCGCGGTTACGGCGGCATGTGCCATTGCGCGAATCTAGCGGGTCGGGGGGCGGAGCGCCAGCCCTCGTGCCGGCGCGAGGGCGCGGGCGTCGGCCAGCGCCCACGTCGCGGCGGCGGTCGCGGCCGCGACGATCAGCACCGACGGCCACGCCCCGACGGCCAGCGCGAGCACGTGCGAGGCGACGAACGCGGCGAAGCCGACGGCGGCGAGCCTCGCCGCCGTGCGCGCCCCGTGGCGCCGCGCCCAGATGCGGATGCAGCAGAGGCCGCCGATCGCCAGCACGACCCCGCCGAGCGGGCGCGAGCCGGTGCCCGCCACGACCGCGTAGCCCGCGATCAGCGAGCCGGCCGCGAGCGGGGCTGTCGGCAGCGAACGCACGCAGCGCAGCGTAGCGCCCCCTGGCGGGCGGATCACGGAGGAGTCCCGCGGTCGTTGGCGGGTCGCGCCGGCGCAGACGAAGCGCTGCGGGGAAACTACTGACGGCTTACGGCGTGAACCTACGGATGCGGACGAAGCCGGCGCACTCGTAGGCTGCCCGGCATGGCGTACCGACCGAGCCAACACCTACGCTCCGGCGAGATGGTGTGTCCACCGATCACAGGAGGCCGGTCGTGATTCACGCAGCGGCGGCCGCGGTGCTGGGCGCGGTGTTCAACCTGAATCACCCCGCGCACGTCGTGCACTGGCACTTCATCAAGCTGCCGCTCGCGAACGTGATCGTGATCGCCCTGATGCTGGTGGCGTTCGCGGTGGCGATCGCGCTGCCGTTCCCCGGCGCGGCGCGTCGGGCCGCCGCGCGTCGGGGCGGAGGCGCCTCATGAGCGGCGCACCCGAGAGCTCCTGGACCGTCAAAGTCCGCGAAAAAGCCGTCGAGGCGCTGCCGCCCGAGAAGCTGCTGCCGGACGGCCAGCCGACGTACGTCGCCTCGTGGATCTACGTGTTCGGCGTCGCGAGCATCGCCTCGCTCGTCGTGATCATCACCTCGGGCACGATCCTCGCCCTGAAGGGACCGGCCTGGTGGCACTACACGGGCGTCGGGCACTTCTTCAACGGCATCCACATGTGGTCGGTGGAGCTGTTCTTCTTCGTGATGGTCGTACACCTGTGGGGCAAGTACTGGATGTCCGCCTGGCGCGGCGGGCGCGCCCGCGTGTGGGTGACGGGCGCGATCACGTTCCTGGTCGCCGTGCCCACGGCGCTGACCGGCTACGTCTCCCAGCAGAACTTCGACGCCCAGTGGATCTCCACGCAGGCCAAGGACGGACTCAACTCGGTCGGCGTGGGCGCGTTCTTCAACGTCACCAACTTCGGGCAGATGTACAGCTACCACGTGCTGCTGCTCCCGATCGCCGTGGTGGTGCTCGTGTCGGCGCACGTGCTGCTCGTGCGCCGGCACGGCGTCGTGCCGCCCATCGAGCTGAACGCACGCCTCGCGACGGCGTCCGCCGGTGAGGCTCCGCCGCCTCCACCCGCCGCAGCGGGAGCCGGCTCGTGAGCCTGCTGCGTCCCAAGGACGACACCAAGCCGTGGACGGGCGGCTACCAGCCGTATGACCTCGTCAAGGAGGCGTGCGTCGCCGTCGGCGTGATCGCGCTGCTGGCGATCGTGGCCACGGTGCTGTTCTCATCTCCCGATGACAAACCGAGCACGATCGCGCAGTGGTCGAACCAGCTGCCGGTCGACTTCGTGACGGCGGCGGCCACCGAGCTCGACGGCACGAGCGGCACCGCCACATACGGGCCTCCCTACAACCACAACGGCGAAGGCCAGCACGCCGCCTTCATCTACCTCCAGAAATGGCTGGGCGTGAGCCATCCGATCAACACGGCCGACGACTACGTGATCGATCCGCTGAAGACGATCCCCAACGACCCGGCGCTGCGAAGCGCGCTCGCCGAATACCAGGCCGCCCCCGAAAAGACCCAGAAGGCCTGGGGCGAAGCGTACGCCAAGCCGCTAGAAGAATATGCGGCGGCCGAAGAAGAAGGCAAGCCGCTGCCCAAGACCGTGACGGTGGAACCGGCGACGGGAACGGTGAGCGTCCAGGCGAGCGGCACCGGTCCGGTCCCGACGATGATGACGAGCCTGCTCAGCCTCGCCAAGAGCGGCGGCCTGGACGGCAGCCTGCTGACCAGCAGGCAGTTCTTCCAGACCGACTACACCAAGCCGCTGCTGTTCATGGCCGATGGCGGACTGCTCGACAAACGCGCCGAAGAACAGCACCTGGGCGGAGACGAATGGGGCATGATGAACGAGACCGGGAGCTACCCCGGCCAGGCGTGGCTGTGGCTGTACGCCTTCTGGTACCAGATCGAACCCTTCAAGGAATCTGAAAACGCGGACATCCTCGTGATGATGATCATGGGCGTCCTCAGCCTCGCGTTCATCTGCATACCGTTCATCCCCGGCGTGCGCGACCTTCCGCGCAAGATCCCGATCTACAAGCTGATCTGGCGCGAGCACTACCGGGCGACGAGCCCGCCGCCTCCGAGCCCCCCGCCCCTGCGCGCCGCGCCCGACGCCGGCGGCTAGTGAGCGATGAGCCCGCGCTCCAGCGCGTAGCCCACGAGATCCGCCCGGGTCGAGAGCCCGAGCTTCTGCTGGATGTGCGAGCGGTGCGTCTCGACGGTGCGCACGGAGAGGTAGAGCTGCTGCGCGATCTCGGCGTTGGTGTGCCCGAGGGCGATCAGCCGCAGCACGTCGACCTCGCGCTCCGATAGGTCGTCCGGCGGCCCGGGAGGCGGCTCGGCCGCGATGCGCGCGCCGAGCCTCGGGTTCAGGTAGCTCTCGCCGGCCGCCGCGCGGCGCACCGCTTCGACGAGCTCGTCGTCGGCCGCCTCCTTGAGCACGTAGCCGAGCGCGCCCGCGCCGAGCGCCTCGCGGGCGAACGCCGGCTCCTGCTGCATCGTCAGCACGACGATCTGGGTCTCGGGCGATTCCTCGCGCAGGAGGGGGATCGCCTCGAGGCTCGAGCCGCCCGGCATGTTCAGGTCGAGCACGAGCACCAGCGGGTGGTGCCCGCGCACGTAGCGGCGGGCGCTGTCGACGTCGCTGGCCTCGGCCACCACTTCGAAGTCGCTCTCGCTGTCGAGCAGCAGCCGCAGGCCGGCGCGCACGACCGCGTGATCGTCCGCGAGGACGATGCGGATCGACCCGCCGTCGCTCGCCTGGCCCTCGCCCTCGGCCTCGCCCTCCGTGTCCGTCGGCTGCGTGTCTGGGTCGCTCATGGGCATGAAGTTATCGCCTGGCGCAGCGGAGCGACGGCTGGATCAGGCCGGCCCGCCGCCGTCTGCGTCGGCGTCCGCCGGTCGGGGCAGCACGAGCAGCGAGCAGCGCGCGTGGCGCTCGAGGTAGTCGGAGGTGCTGCCCAGCACGAGGCGACGCACCGGGCCGTAGCTGCGCGAGCCGACGACCAGCAGATCGAGGTCCTCACCGAAGGCGGCCAGCTCCTCGCCCGCGAGCCCGTACACGGCGCGGCCCACGACGTCGGGCAGCTGGCTCATGCGCGCGTTCGCCTCGGAGATCATCAGGTCGATGCTGTCCCCGATCGCGGGCGCCATCAGGCCGGTGAACGCGTAGCTCGGTATCGAGACGACTTCCAGGGCTTCGATGCTCGCCCGCGTCGGCTCGGCCACCTCTCTGGCCTTCGCCAGCGCCCGCTCGCTCTCGAGCGAGCCGTTGTAGGCGACGCCGACCTTCGCGATCGGACTGCCCGCCCCGCCCGCCTGCCCGGCGTAGCCGCGAGCGGCGATCGCGACGGCACACGGCGCCCCGTTCAGCGCCGCCCGCGTGTCGTCGCCGAGCATCGTACGGCCGAACGCGCCGTGGCTGCACGAGCCGACGACCAGCAGGTCGGCGCCCTGCTCCTCGGCCTGGCGGTGCAGGCCCGCGCCCGGAGCCGCCGCGACGACGCCGATCAGCTCGGCCTCGACGCCGGCGTCGGCGCGCTCGCGCTCGAGCAGCTGCAGCGAGGCGTCGCGTTCCTCGGCGAGCAGGCCCGGGGTGATGGCGTGGAGGGGATGCAGCTCACCGGGGCGCACGTGGGCGAGGGTCAGCTTCCCGTCGGGGTCGGTCAGCCTCGAGGCGAGCGCGATCGCGTCGCGTCCGTTGCTGCTGCCGTCCACTCCCACAAGCACGTTCTCGAACATGCGTCTCTCCTTGGATCGTTGCCCACGATCCTAGGACAGTACGCTCGTGACGGACGACGTCTCGTGATCGACAGCGAATCCGCGACAGGCGCACCCGCTCCGCTGGCTCCGTCCGAGCTGCAGCTGCTCGACGCCTACTGGCGCGCCGCCAACTACCTGTCGGTGGGCCAGATCTACCTGCTGGCGAACCCGCTGCTGCGCGAGCCGCTGCGGATCGAGCACACCAAGCCGCGCCTGCTCGGCCATTGGGGCACGACGCCGGGCCTGAACTTCGTCTACGCGCACATGAACCGCGTGATACGCGAGCGCGACCTCAACGCGATCTACGTCACCGGCCCGGGCCACGGCGGCCCGGGGCTGGTCGCGAACGTGTACCTCGAGGGCACCTACAGCGAGTTCTACCCGCACATCGGCCACGACGAGGAGGGCCTGCGCCGCCTGTTCCGCCAGTTCTCGTTCCCAGGCGGGATTCCCAGCCACGTCGCCCCCGAGACGCCCGGCTCGATCCACGAGGGCGGCGAGCTCGGGTACGCGCTCGTGCATGCCTACGGCGCCGCGTTCGACAATCCCGACCTGCTCGTCTGCTGCGTCGTCGGCGACGGCGAGGCGGAAACCGGCCCGCTGGCGGCCAGCTGGCACTCGAACAAGTTCCTGAACCCCGTCCGCGACGGCGCGGTGCTGCCGGTGCTGCACCTCAACGGCTACAAGATCGCCAACCCGACCGTGCTCGCGCGCATTCCCGAGACCGAGCTGCGCTCGCTGCTCGAGGGCTACGGCTATGCCCCCCGGTTCGTCGAGGGCTCTGACCCGCGGGAGATGCACCAGCTGATGGCCGCCACGCTCGACGACGTCACGGCGGAGATCGGCGCCATCCAGCAGCGCGCCCGCGTGGGCGGCGAGCGGCAGCGCCCCCGCTGGCCGATGATCGTGCTGCGCACGCCGAAGGGCTGGACCGGCCCGAAGGTCGTCGACGGGCTCCCCGCGGAGGGCTCGTTTCGCTCCCACCAGGTTCCGCTCGCCGATCTGCAGCGCAACCCCGAGCACCTGCGCCAGCTCGAGGAATGGCTGCGCTCCTACAGACCCGAGGAGCTGTTCGACCAGGGTGGCGCCCTGCGCCCCGAGCTCGCGGAGCTCGCGCCCGACGGCGAGCGGCGCATGGGCGCCAACCCGCACGCCAACGGCGGCCTGCTGCTGCGCGACCTGGAGATGCCCGACTTTCGCGAGCACGCCGTCGAGGTCCCCCGGCCGGGTGCGAGCACGAGCGAGGCCACGCGCCTGCTCGGTGGCTTCCTGCGCGATGTGATCGCCCGCAACCCCGAGAGCTTCCGCCTGATGGGCCCCGACGAGACCGCGTCCAACCGGCTGGGCGCGGTGTTCGAGGTCACCGACCGCGTCTGGGAGGCCGAAACGCTGGCGAGCGACGACCACCTCGCCCCCGACGGGCGCGTGATGGAGGTCCTGTCCGAGCATCTGTGCCAGGGCTGGCTGGAGGGCTACCTGCTCACCGGCCGCCACGGGCTGTTCAACTGCTACGAGGCGTTCATCCACATCGTCGACTCGATGTTCAACCAGCACGCCAAGTGGCTGAAGGTCACGCGCGAGATCCCCTGGCGCCGGCCGATCGCCTCGCTGAACTACCTGCTCTCCTCGCACGTCTGGCGCCAGGACCACAACGGCTTCTCCCACCAGGACCCCGGCTTCATCGACCACGTGGTCAACAAGAAGGCCGAGATCGTCAGGGTCTATCTGCCGCCCGACGCGAACTGCCTGCTGTCGGTCGCCGACCACTGCCTGCGCAGCCGCGACTACGTCAACGTGATCGTCGCCGGCAAGCAGCCGGCGCTCGACTACCTGGACATGGAGCAGGCGATCGCGCACTGCACGCGGGGCATCGGCGTGTGGGACTGGGCGAGCAGCGACGAAGGCGCCGAGCCCGACCTGGTGCTCGCGTGCGCAGGAGACGTGCCGACGCTCGAGACGATCGCCGCCACGGCGATCCTCAGACGCGAGCTGGGAGAGCTGAAGGTGCGGGTCGTCAACGTCGTCGACCTGATGCGCCTGCAGCCCGACAGCGAGCACCCCCACGGCCTGTCCGAGGAGGAGTTCGACGCGCTGTTCACGACCTCGCGGCCGGTGATCTTCGCCTACCACGGCTACCCGTGGCTGATCCATCGCCTCACCTACCGCCGCGCCAACCACCACAACATCCACGTGCGCGGCTACAAGGAGGAGGGCACCACCACCACGCCGTTCGACATGGTCATGCTCAACGACCTCGACCGCTTCCACATCGTGATCGACGTCATCGACCGCGTGCCCGGCCTGCTCGAGCGCGCCGCGCACCTGCGCCAGCACATGACCGACGAGCGCCTGCGCCACCGCGCGTACACGCGCGAGCACGGCGACGACCCGCCGGAGCTGAGCGACTGGACCTGGCCGGGCGAGGACGGCTAGGACTCGATGCGGGTCCTGGTGGTCAACGCCGGCTCGAGCAGCCTCAAGCTGACGCTGCTAGACGCAGATGACAACACGATCCGGGCACAGGGGCTCGCGGCCCCGCGCGCCCAGGTGGACCCCGAGGCGCTGCACGAGGCGCTGCACGAAGACCTCGGCAACGCGGACGCGATCGGGCATCGCATCGTGCACGGCGGCGAGCGGTTCCGCGAGGCCGTGAGGATCGACGCCGGGGTCGAGGCCGATCTGCGCGCGCTGGTCGACCTCGCTCCGCTGCACCAGCCCAAGTCGCTCGCCGCGCTCGACGCCGTCAGCAAAGAGCTCCCCGGGCTGCCCGCCGTCGCGTGCTTCGACACCGCCTTCCACGCGACCCTGCCCGCGGCCGCGGCCACGTATGCGCTTCCGGCCGAGTGGCGCGAGCGCTGGGGGCTGCGCCGCTACGGCTTTCACGGCCTCTCTCACGCGTGGGTCGCACGGCGCGCGCCCCAGCTGCTCGGGCGCGACGCCTCGGGACTGCGAATCGTCAGCTGCCACCTCGGCGCGGGCGCGTCGCTGTGCGCGATCGCGGACGGCGTCTCGCGGGACACCACGATGGGCTTCACGCCGCTGGAGGGCCTGGTGATGGCCACGCGCTCGGGCAGCGTCGACCCGGGGATGCTGCTGTGGCTGATGGAGCGCGAGGAGCTCTCCGCGGCCGAGCTGGCGGACGCGCTCGAGCACCGCTCGGGGCTGCTCGGACTCGCCGGCTGCGCCGACATGCGCGAGGTCGTCGAGCGCGCGGGAGGGCGGGACCGATCGGAGGTCGTCGAGCGCGCCCGCCTTGCTCTGGACGTCTACGTGCACCACCTGCGTGCCGGAATCGCCGCGATGGCCGCGTCCCTCGGGGGGCTGGATGCCCTGGTCTTCACCGGCGGGGTCGGCGAGCACAGCGCCGCCGTCAGGGAGCAGACGGCCGCGGGCGTCGCGTTCCTGGGCGTCCAGCTCGACCGCGCGCGCAACGACGCCGCGCACGGCGACGCGGAGATCGGCGGCGACGGAGCCGATGTGCGAACGCTCGTGATCGCCGCGCGAGAGGACATCGAGATCGCGCGGCAGGTCAGAGCGCTGCTGGCGTAGTGGCGCCGGGTGGGACCTGGATCATCTCCACCACTATCCGTTTGCGCCGCAGCCGATGCCTTCGAGACGCGCCTACTGCCGTAGCATTGACGTCGTGCCAGAAGAAGCTCCCACCGGAGCCGATCGCGGCAGCGGCGAGCGCTCGGAAGCGCACCCGCCGCTGCCGCGCGACAAGCGCGGCTGGTCGGTCTCGCCCGCCCCCGACGGCCGCGGCATGCCCGAACACGCCCAGACCGGCCCGCCGCCGCACCGCATGCGCGGCTTCTGGTACTTCCTGCTGGCGCTGGTCGCGCTCAACTGGCTGTCGGTCATCTTCTTCCAACCCTCCACCGGCGAAGAACGCGTGACCGTGCCGTTCAGCCCGTACTTCCTGGAACAGGTCAAGGCGGGCACGGTCAGCACGATCTCGTCCAAGGGCGACACGATCCAGGGCAAGTTCAAGGCCAAGCAGCGCTACCCCGCGACCGAAAAGAAGGCGACGCCCACGAAGCTGTTCGCCACGCAGGTGCCGAGCTTCTGGAACGGCAGCCAGCTGTCGGCGCTGCTGCAGGAAAAGGGGGTGCAGATCAAGGCCGAATCGACGACCACGAGCACGTCGCTGCTGGAGGAGCTGGTGCTCGGCTTCGGCCCGACGCTGCTGATCGTGGGCCTGTTCGTCCTGATCTACAAACGCGCCGCCAAGAGCGCCGGCGGCATGGGCGCGCTCGGCAGCTTCGGCCGCTCGCAGGCGCGCCGCGTGGACCCGGAAAAGATCCGCGTGACCTTCAACGACGTCGCCGGGATCGACGAGGCCAAGGCCGAACTGTCGGAGATCGTCGACTTCCTGCGCAACCCCGACCGCTATGGCAGCCTCGGCGGGCGCATGCCCCACGGCGTGCTGCTCTCCGGCGCGCCCGGCACCGGCAAGACGCTGCTCGCCCGCGCCGTCGCCGGCGAGGCGCACGCGGCCTTCTTCTCGATCTCCGCCTCCGAGTTCATCGAGGCGATCGTCGGCGTCGGCGCCTCGCGCGTGCGCGACCTGTTCGCCAAGGCCAAGGAGGCGGCGCCCGCGATCATCTTCATCGACGAGCTCGACGCGATCGGGCGCTCGCGCCAGGGGCAGGTGTCGGTGACCGGCGCCAACGACGAGCGCGAGCAGACGCTCGACCAGATCCTCACCGAGATCGACGGCTTCGAATCCTCCGAGGCCGTGATCGTGCTCGCGGCGACCAACCGCCCCGACGTGCTCGACCCGGCGCTGCTGCGCGCCGGGCGCTTCGACCGGCGGGTGACCGTGCAGGCCCCCGACCGCAAGGGGCGGGTCGAAATCCTCAAGGTCCACACGCGCTCGATTCCGCTCGACGACGACGTCGACCTCGAAGCGCTGGCGTCCAGCATGCCCGGCATGGTCGGGGCGGACATCGCCAACCTCGCCAACGAGGCCGCGCTGCTCGCCGCCCGCCGCGGGCACACCAAGGTGAAGATGGGCGACCTGACCGACTCGCTGGAGAAGATCATGCTCGGCTCCCCGCGCGGCCTGCTGCTGGAGCCCGCCGACCGCGAGCGCACCGCCTACCACGAGTCCGGCCACGCGCTGGTGGGGATGCTCACGCCCAGCGCCGATCCGGTGCGGAAGGTCTCGATCATCCCGCGCGGAATGGCCCTGGGAGTGACCCTGTCGACGCCCGACACGGATCGGGTGTCCTACTCGCTGGAAGAGTTGCAGGCGAAGATCCGGGTGGCGCTCGGCGGGCGCGTCGCCGAGGAGGTCGTCTACGGGAAAATCACCACGGGCGCGGAGTCCGACATCCAGCAGCTGACGATGATCGCGCGCCAGATGGTCGGGCGCTGGGGCATGAGCGAGGCGATCGGCCCGATCGCGGTCCTCCCCGAGGAGGGCCAGGGGATGTTCCTGCCCGGCGTCAGCGAGACCTCCCAGGAGACCCAGCGCGTCGTCGACGCGGAGGTGCGCGCGATCGTCGAAAGCGCCCACCAGGAGGTCACGCAGCTGCTGGAAGAGCATCGCGACCAGCTCGAGGGCCTCGCCCAGGCGCTGCTCAAGGCCGAGACGCTCGACGCACCCGAGGCCTACGCGGCGGCCGGCGTGCCGCTCACTGAGCAGGAGCCGGCGCCGGCGCCGGCTTGAGCATCTCGACCCCCGCGGTGCAGACGCCGAGGCTGACGAGCGCGGAGGCGACGATCGCGGTCGCGATCACGGGCGAGAGGATGTGCTCGGCGAGCCCGAGCGAGGCGACCGCCGCCGGCACCCCGAGCTGCGCCGTGGCTGTGAGGGCGCCGGCCACCGGCTGGCGCACGAGCAGCGTGGCGAGCAGGTGGATCGCGACGTTCAGGACCGCCAGGGCGCCCGCCAGCGCGAGCATCGCCGGATGACGCACGAGCCCGGCCAGGTCCAGCTGCGCACCGAGCACGACGAAGTACAGCGGCACGAAGAACCCGTCGGCGATGCCGCGCACCTGGGTCGACAGGCGTTTGGGCCCGCCGATCACCGCCACCATCACCCCGGCGCCGAAGCCGGCGATCAGGATGCTCGTCCCGCCCTTCTGCGCGATCCACGCGAGCAGGAACAGGACGAGCAGCGACAGGCGCAGGTCGAGCGCCCAGCGGCGCTGCTTGGACAGCCGGCGCACGCGGCTCACCCACTCGTGGCCGGCCAGCAGCCGCGCGACGGCGAACAGCAGCACCGCCGCGCCCGCCACCAGCACTCCGCCGAGCGCCACGTGGCCCACACGCGAGGGCTGCAGCACGATCGGGACCGCCAGGATCGTGATTATGTCGGCGATCGTCACCTGCGCCATCACCGTCAGCACCTCGGCGCCGGCGAGGCGCGTCTCCTCGATCGCGGGCAGCAGCACGGCGGCCGAGCCGGAGGCGAGCACGACGGCGTAGACGGCCGCGTGGCCGGTCCCGGCGATGCTCGCCGCGAGCAGCCCCGCGGGCAGCGCGAGCACGCACACGATCGCCGCCAGCAGCCCACCCTTCCGTGCCGCCGAGGCGAGCCGCCGATCGCTCAGCGGCAGGTGCATGCCGACGGTGAGCATCAGCATCGCGAAGCCGATTTCCCCGAGCGTCGAGATCGTGACGTTGGCGGGGTGCACCGTGCCCAGCACGGCTGGGCCGACGAGGATCCCCGCGAGGATCTCGCCGACGACCACCGGGATGAACCGCCGCGTCGCGACGCCCAGCAGGGGACCGCCCAGGCCGGCGAGCACGATCAGGACGAGGATCCCGAAGCTCACAGGCTCAGGACGCGGTCAAAGTCCTCCAGTGCGATGGCGTCGTGGGTGATCACGAGCAGGCCTCGATCGTCGCACACGCGCAGCACGTTGTGGAGAACGCGCGCGGCGAGCGCGGGGTCGAGATGGGCGCTCGGCTCGTCGAGGATCAGGAAGCGCCCGCCGGCCAAGAGCGCGCGGGCCAGCGCGATTCGCCGGCGCTGGCCGCCGGAGACCAGCTCGCCATCGCGGCCGACGAGCGTGTCCAGCCCCTGCGGCAGACCCGCCGCCCACTCGTCCAGCTCGACCGCGGCGAGCGCCGCGAGGACGTCCTGCTCGCCGGCGTCGCGGCGCGCGAGCAGCAGGTTCTCGCGGATGCTCGTGTTGAAGATGTGGCAGTCCTGTCCGCACAGCACCACCGCGCCTCGGATCTGGCGCTGCGTGAGCTCGCGCAGGTCCACCCCGTCGATCGTCACGCGTCCGCGGTCGGGGTCGTGGAAGCGGACGAGCAGCTCGGCGAGCGTGCTCTTGCCGGCTCCGCTGGGACCCATCAGCGCGACGTGCTCGCCCGGCGCGATTCGCAGGTCCATGTGCTCGAGCGCCCACGGCAGGCCGGGCGCGTAGCGAAAGCCCACGCCCTCCGCGCACAGAGCTCCCGCGCCGGTGAGCGTCCGCGGCGAGACCGGGTCCGCGACCGCGGGGCGAGCGAGCGTGATCTCGCGCAGGCGTCCCGCGGCTGTCGCGCACATGCGCAGCCCGCGAGCGGAGGCGGACAACGGCAGCACGCTGTCGTATGCGGCGAGCAGCAGGAACACGAGCGCGGCGAGCAGCACGCCGCTGAGCGCGCCCGAGTGCACCGCGGGGATCGCGACGAGCAGCAGCGCGAGCACCCCGCCCGCCGCGAGCACACCGCCGGCGGCCTGCGCCGCTGCGACGGCGAGGGCGTCGCCGCGCGCGATGCGCGCGAGCGAGGCGTCGCTGCGCGCCAGACGCCGCACGTGCTCGGCGGCGCGTCCCGACACGGCGAGCTCGCTCGCGCCGTCGATGCCCTCGACCAGCTCGCTCGTCAGCCGCGCGCGCGCGGGCGCCTGGCGGCGCGCGGCGCGAGCGACCGCGGCGGCGCTCAGCCACGGCAGCGCCAGCGCGGCGAGCGTCAGCGAGGCGAGCACCGTCAGCCCGGCCGCTGGCAGCATCATCGAGGCGGCCAGCGCGGCGCCCGCGATCACGAGCAGCGAGACCAGCCCGGGGATCACGACCCGCAGATAGACGTCCTCGAGCGTGTCCACGTCGGCGACGAACCTGCTGAGCAGATCGCCGCTGCGGGCGCCCAGCCCGCCCGGCACGAGCGGCGCGAGGCCCCGGTAGAAGCGCAGGCGCAGCCGCGCGAGCTGACGCAGGGCGAGATCGTGCGATGCCAGCCGTTCGCCGTAACGCAACGCGGCGCGGGTGATCCCGAACGCGCGCACGCCCACGATCGCGACCATCAGCATCAGGATCGGCGGACGCTGCGCGGCGCGCGAGATCAGATAGCCGGAGGTCGCGAGCAGGCCGATGGCGGCCGCCGCCGCTCCCGCCGCGAGCCCCACGCTCAGGCCCAGGCGCGCGCGTTCGCCACGCTGCGGGCGCGCGAGCGCGAGCAGCGCGCGCGTGTCCGCGCGACTCATGCCAGCGCCTCCGCGAGCACGCGCCCGTCGCGGATCGCGTGCACGCGGTCGGCGATCTCGCTCAGCACCGGGTGATGGACGATCAGCAGCGTCGTGCGCCCGCGCGCGAGCCGCTCGATCGCGCCGGCGAGCGCGCGCGCGCTGTCCTCGTCGAGGTGCGCGGTGGGCTCGTCCAGCACGAGCAGCGGCCGGTCGGCGAGAAACGCGCGCGCGAGCGCCAGGCGCTGGGCCTGCCCCGCCGACAGCCGCCGGCCTCCGTCCCCGACGGGAGTGTCGAGTCCCTGGGGCAGCCCGCCGATGAGCTCGTCGGCGCCGACCGCCCGCGCCGCCTCCTCGATCCGCGCGCGCGACGCGCCGGGCGCGTACAGGGCGATGTTCTCGGCGACCGTCCCGCTGAACAGCGTGGGGCGCTGGGGCACCCACGCGATCTGCGCGCGCCAGTCCTCGGGGTCGAGCGCGCGCACGTCCACGCCGGCGCACGTGATCCGTCCCTCGGTCGGATCGGCCAGGCGCATCAGCAGCGTGGCGACGGTGCTCTTGCCCGCCCCGCTCGGCCCGACGAGCGCGGTGATCAGGCCGGGCTCCAGCTCGAGGTCGATGTCGCTGAGCACCCTGCCGTGACGCTGCGGGTATTCGTAGGCGACGCCCTCGAAGCGCACCGGCGCGAGCGCCGGGTCCGGCGTGGAGACCGGAGCCCCACCCGCCCCGCTCGCCCGCGCGATCGCCGCGGGCGCGTCGAGCGCGTCGAAGATCAGCTCGGAGGCGTTGCTCGCGTCGGTGCTCGCGTGGAACTGCTGGCCCACCAGCCGCAGCGGCGCGTACAGCTCGGGCGCGAGCAGCAGCACCGTCAGGCCGGCCTGCAGGCCTAGCGCGCCGTCGACGAGCTGCACGCCGATCGTCGCGGCCACCAGCGCGGTCCCGATCATCGCGCACAGCTCGAGCACGAGCGCCGACAGGAACGCGATCCTCAGCGTGGCCATCGTCTCCGCGCGGTAGCGCTCGCCGACCTCCGCGAGCGTGCGCTCCTGGGCGTGCTCGCGTCCGTATGCGCGCAGCGTCGCAAGGCCCTGGACGACGTCCAGGAAGTGCGCGCCCAGCAGCGCGAGCGCCTGCCAGCGCCCTCGTGCCTGGGCGCCCGCGCCCCTGCCGATCAGCACCATGAACGCCACCAGCAGCGGCACGGTCAGCGCGAGGATGCCCGCGGTGATGGGGTCGAGCGCGATCGCCCAGGCGATCACGGCGAGCGGCACGACCGCCGCCAGCACGAGCTGCGGCAGATAGCCTGCGAAGTAGGCCTCGAGCGCGTCCACGCCCTGCACCGCCGTGCTCGCCAGCTCACCCGTGCGCCCCGCCTCGGGACGCCGCTCGGGGCTGGCCAGCAGCAGCCGCTGCGCCAGTCGGCCGCGCAGCTCGGACATGACCCGGACCGCGCCCCAGCGCCCCGACAGCTCGAACGCGCCACCCGCCAGCGCGCGCAGGCACAGCACCGCCGCCAGCGCGATCAGCTGCGCCCGCAGCGAGGCGAGCGTGGCGCGGTCCATCGCGGCGCGATCGATCACGAACGCGAGCAGCGCCGCCTGCGCGACGATCAGGACCGCCGAGCAGACCCCGAGCGCGCCCGCCAGCGCCAGGTGCGTCCGCGCCGGGCGGCTCTCGGCGAGCAGCCTACGATCGACCGGCGCGGGCATGCTCGAGGACGGCCAGCGGCGTCGGCGTGCCCTCGAAGTCGTCGCGCCCGAGGCGATGGCGGAAGACCCAGTAGGTCCAGCCCTGGTAGACGAGCACGATCGGCACGAACACGATCGCCACCACGGTCATGACCGTCTGCGTGTAGTGCGTCGAGGAGGCCGCCGTCAGCGCCAGGTCGTAGGCGTGACTGGTGGTGGATGGCAGCGCGTCGGGGTACAGGCTCACGAACAGGCTCGTGAAGAGCAGCGCGATCGCGCCGGCGCTGAGCGCGAATGCGCGCCCCTCGCGATCGCCCGCGAGCACGGCCGGCACGGCGCCGGCGAGCAGTACGGCCGCCACGGCGAGCACGAGCGCGGAGATCTTCACACCGCCGGGGCTGGACTGGTCGATCGTCGTCCAGATCAGGAAGCCCGCCAGCAGCGCCGCGGCGAGCGCCGAGACGCGGCGCGCGAGCGTGCGGGCGCGCTCGCGGAGGTCGCCCTTGGTGCGCAGCGACAGGAAGATCGCGCCGTGGCCGAGGAACAGCGTGAGCGTCGTCAGGCCGCCGAGCAGCGCGTAGGGGTGCAGCAGGTCCCACAGCGAGGCGGTGACGTTGTGCTGGGCGTTCATGGGCACGCCGTGGACGATGTCCGCCCAGCCGACCCCCCACAGCAGCGCGGCCAGGAAGCTGCCGACGACAGCCGTCCACTCCCACGTCGCGCGCCAGCGCGGCGAGTCCTCCTTGCCCCAGAACTCGAACGAGACGCCGCGGATGATCAGCGCCGCGAGGATCAGGAAGAGGGCGATGTAGAAGCCGGAGAAGAGGCTCGCATACCAGCCGGGAAAGGCGGCGAAGGTGGCCCCGCCGGCGGTCAGCAGCCACACCTCGTTGCCGTCCCAGACGGGCCCGATCGTGTGGATGATCATGCGCTTGTCGGTCTGGTCGCGGGCGAGCACGCGCAGCAGCATGCCGACGCCGAAGTCGAAGCCCTCCAGCACGAAGTAGCCGATCCACAGCACGCCGATCAGTCCGAACCACAGCGTCTGCAGGAAGTTGGGATCGCGCATCGCCGTCGCCTCGCTCTCTAGTAGGCCAGGACCAGGTCGGGTTTGGGCGAGCCCTCGGGGCCCCCGTGGGGCTCGCGGGCAGGCCCGGATTCGGGGCCGTGGGCGATCTCGCGAAGGAACAGCCGGGCGCCGATGATCAGCAGGATGCCGTACAGCAGCGTGTAGCCGACGAGGCTGAGGATGATGTCGCCGGAGCTGACCAGCGGCGAGCGCGCGTCGCTGGTCTTCAGCAGGCCATAGACGA
Organism: Solirubrobacteraceae bacterium; assembly: GCA_052148875.1. Lineage (GTDB taxonomy): Bacteria > Actinomycetota > Thermoleophilia > Solirubrobacterales > Solirubrobacteraceae > Palsa-744. The sequence goes on along the minus strand of JBKQHH010000187.1, from coordinate 16,454 downwards.
CCCACGGCTGGCGCCCCATCTCGGTGAAGATCCAGCCGGTCAGGTTGGCCAGCGGCGGCAGGAACGCACCGACGACGGCCACCCGCAGAAAGCGGCGGGAGCGCTCGAAGGTCCTGCGGCGCAGGAGCAGCAGGCCGAGCAGCGGGATCAGCAGCAGCAGCACGCCGACGCCGGCCATGATGCGGAACGTCCAGTAGGTGACGCCCAGGATCGGGACGTAGTCCCCCGGCCCGTATTTCTTCTGGTCTTCGGCGTTGAGCTGGTTGACGCCCTTGATTTCACCGTTCCAGGAGGCCGTGCCGAGGATCGACAGCAGGTGCGGGATGCGGATGTCGGTGTTCAGGCGCTGGGGGAAGTGTTCGAACGGGCCGACGGCGAAGATCGACAGGCTCGCGCCCTTGGTGGTCTTGTAGAGGGCCTCGGCGGCGGCCATCTTCATCGGCTGCTGTTTCTCCATCAGCATGCCCTGCGTGTGGCCGAACGCCCCCGTCAGGACCGCCGCCACGAGCGCCATCGGCAGCACCTGGCGCACCGAGCGCTTGTACACGTCCGCGTCGCGACCCCGCAGCAGGCCGTAGGCGGAGATCCCCAGCACGAGGAACCCGCCCGTGCACAGCGCCCCGAAGATCGTGTGCGGGAAGGCCAGCAGCAGCGTCGAGTTGGTGAGCACCGCGAAGATGCTCGTCAGCTCGGCGCGGTGGGTGACGTGGTTGATCGTGTATCCGACCGGGTGCTGCATCCACGAGTTGGCGGCGAGGATGAAGTACGCGGAGAGGACCGCTCCGAACGCCGTGAGCCAGACAGTCGCGAGATGCACCCGCGGCGACAGGCGCCCCCAGCCGAAGAGCCACAGCCCGAGGAACGTGGACTCCAGGAAGAACGCCATCAGACCCTCCATCGCCAGCGGCGCGCCGAAGATGTCGCCGACGTAGCGCGAGTATTCCGACCAGTTCATGCCGAACTGGAACTCCTGCACGATTCCCGTGACGACGCCGATGGCCAGCGAGATCAGCATGAACTTGCCCCAGAAGCGGGTCATGCGCAGGTAGATCTCGTCGCCGCTGCGGTACCAGCGCGTCTGGCAGTAGGCGACCCACACGGCCAGGCCGATCGACATCGGCACGAAGATGAAGTGGAAGATGGTGGTGACGCCGAACTGAAGCCGGGCGAGTTCCAGGGTGTTCACGCCATGAACCTAAGGCGTGGCGGCCGCGACCAAATCAGCCCGTGTCCCCATCAATCGTGCGGGAAAGTACCGAGCGGCCCTACGCCGCCGGCAGCGAGGCGAGCAGGCGCAGCTCGTCCCTGAGCAGCCGCGGCAGCAGGAAGTGCTCGCGCACGTGCTTGTGGCCACTGTGGCCGAGCGTCCTTGCGAGGTCGCGATCCGCCAGCAGCTCGAGCATCGCGTGAGCGCACTCCTCGGTGCTCCCGACCAGCCTGCCGCCGACGCCCTCGGGCATCTGCATGGGGATCCCGCCGGCGCGGCCGGCGATGACCGGGGTGCCCTTCCACAGCGACTCCGAGACGACCAGGCCGAAGCCCTCGCGAATCGACTTCTGCAGCACCACCTCCGACAGGCGCTGGAAGGCGTTGACCTCGACGTTGCCGACACCGGTGAGGTTGGTGTAGACGTGAATCAGCGGATCGCCTGCGGCGGCCTCCGAGACTTCGCGGTAGACGTCCCAGCCCTCGGGGTCGTCGAGCGCCATCGAGCCGACGAGCGCGAGCTGCAGATCGCCGAGCTCCTCGCGCACGAGACGGTATGCGTCGATCACGCCGAGCGGGTCCTTCCACGGGTCGAAGCGCGAGACCTGCGTGACGAGCCGTCCGGGCAGGTCCACGCCGATCCAATCGAGGATCTGGCTCGCGGTGCCGGCGTCGAGCTCCATGTTCTTGGGGCTGAGCGGGTCGATCGCGGGAGGAACGGTCTCGACACGCGCGACGGGAAGGTCGGGCGGCACGAACTCGCGCATCGTGAACACGGCGGCGTCGTAGCCCTCCAGGAAGGGCCGCATGAAGCGCCACGCGTCGGGGTTCGGCTCGCTGGTGTCGATGTGGCAGCGCCACACCCAGCGCGCGCTCCCGGGGCCGTGAACGCTCAGCAGCCCCGCCGGCTGAGGGTCGTGCACGACGATGAAGTCATAGCCGCCGTCGAGCGTCGCGGCGTTCTCGACGGCGCAATCCAGGTACGCCGCCTGATCGGCGTCCGTGAGCGAATGCGGGGAGCCCTGGAGCGCGTTGTGCAGCGCCTTGGTCGCGCGGAAGAACTCGGGACTGCCGCCGATCACCTTCCAGTCGACGGACAGCCCGAGGTCGCGCAGCAGCGGGATGCTCGAGCGCAGCAGCTCGGACACGCCGCCGCCGTAGGCGGTCGCGTTGACATTCAGGATGCGGGCGCCGGAGAGCCGCTCGGCGAGCTCGCGCAGCTCCTGCAGGATCGCGCCGGGCGCGATGCCCTCGTAGGCATCGAGCGACCAGCGTCCGACTGTCACCTGTTGGAGCACCGTGAGCTCTCCTCAGCTCCCGGCCAGATCGCGCCGAGCGAACACCCCGAGCGCGACGGCCGCGGCGAGCGCGCCGATCCCCACCATGATCGCTGCGGCGCCTGGCCGAAACGCCTGCGTGGGCACGAATCCGACGTGCTGGAACGGGGTCACTTCCACGAGCCATTTCGGGACCCCCAGCAGGGAGCCGACGAGCTCCCACAGGAACGCGACCGTGACGAGCCCGTAGGCGATGCCGGAGCTCGCCCGCGGCACGACGGCGTAGGCGAGCGCGGCGATCCCGAGGAACAGGAGTGCGACGGGCAGGCAGTTCGCGCCGGCCTCGAGCATCCGCGGCAGCGAGATGTGCACGCCCTGGGAGACGGCACCCGCCCACGTCAGCAGTCCCGCCACCAGCGAGATCGCGACGGACGCGCTCGCCGCCAGCAGCAGGCGCCCGCCGAGCCAGCCGCGTCGGCCGACCGGCTGGGCGAGCAGCGTCTCGAGCCGCTCGTCGGCCTCCTCCTGCCTGGCGGCGCCGATCTGCGCGCACGCGAACAGGCTGACGGCGAGGATGAAGAAGATGAACACGAACGCGAGATAGCCGGTGGGCGTGGCGATCGAGCCGGAGCCGTATTTGGCGATTTCTCGCTGAATGCTCTTGGAGATCCCCGCCGAGGAGATGCTCGCCGAGACCATGCCGAGGACCAGCGCGAACGCGCCCGTGCACGTCAGCCACACGGTCAGGCCGCCGCGCTCGCCGCGCAGCGCCTGCGCGATCGGGGAGGAGAGCAGCCGCAGGCGCGGGGCGGCGCTGTCGCGCGACGGGATCACACCGGTGCCCACGTCGCGCCCGGCGGCGATCCGCGCCGCCGCGGCCAGCAGCAGCGCGCTCGCCGCGACCGGCAGCAGCAGGACGAGCGGACGGGCGCCGGTGAACGGGCGCAGTTCCTCCGCCCATCCGAGCGGCGTCGCCCAGCGCAGCCAGCCGGCGCCGCTGGAGGTGTCGGCGATGACCCGCAGCAGCAGGAACAGTCCGATCGTCGCGCTCCCCAGCTCCAGCGCGATGCGGCGCGTCGGCGCGAGCTGGCTGGCGAGGGCGCCGACGCCCACGAACACCGGCACGAGCGACGTCGTCGCCAGGGCGAGGTAGGCCGACCCGCCGGCGGCGAGCCCCCCCGCGAGGAAGCCGGCGAACTCCGCCAGCCACAGGATCAGCATGCCCGCCGCGATCGCCGCCATCGCCGAGAGATATGCGGTCCCTCGTCCCACGCCGCCGGCGAGGACGAGCTCCGTGCGCCCGGCGTCCTCCTCGGTCCGCAGCGCGCGCACGGCCGCCAGCAGCCCGAAGACCGGGGCGACGATCGCGAGCGTCCCGCCGACGCGCCAGGCGCAGTAGCCGGCAACCGTGACCGGATCGTACGGGTAGCCGTAGAACAGGCGTATGGCGGCGTTGCCGGCGAAGCTGTGCGCGAACGCCAGCCGGCCGGCGAGCGTCGGATAGGCGTGGCGGTAGCCGACCGGCTGGATGTAGGCGTAGAGCGCGAACAGGTACGCGAACGCGATCGTGCGGACCCGCGCGTCGCGGAACGCGCGCCGCGCGAGCGCGCGCGCCGCCCCGAGGCCCGCGCCGGCGCTCGAGCCGGGCGCGCTCGCCACCGACACCGCCGCGCTAGCCATCGACACGGCCGTCGGAGCCGTCGTAGTGGTGCAGGAAGATCTCTTCGAGCGACGGCTCGCGGCTCGTGAGCGTCTTGATCGAGCTGCCGCCCGTCACGGAGAGCGCGGCGATCAGCGGGCCGATGCTCTCGGAGACCTCGAACCGCAACGCGTTGGGACCGGCGCTCTCGACGTGCACCCCCGCCAGCGGCGGGAGCTCCGGCGTCCCACCCGCGAACGTGACCTCGACGGTCTGCGCGGCCAGGTGGCGCAGCTCCTGCAGCGTCCCCTGGTCGACCAGCCTGCCCTTCCTGAGGATGCCGACGCGGTCGCACAGCGCCTCCACCTCGCTGAGGATGTGCGAGGAGAGGAAGACCGTCTGCCCGCGCTGCTTCGCTTCCTCGACGCACTCGCGGAACGTCATCTCCATGAGCGGGTCCAGGCCGGCGGTGGGCTCGTCGAGCAGCAGCAGCTCCGCGCGCGTTGCGAGCGCCGCGATCAGCTGCACCTTCTGGCGGTTGCCCTTCGACAGCGCGCGGATCTTCTTGCGCGTGTCCAGCTGGAAGCGCTGCACGAGCACGTCGCGGTAGGCGACGTCGGTGCCACCGTGCACGCGCGCGAGGAACTCGAACGTCTCGGCGCTCGTCAGCGCGGGCCACAGGAACGGCTCCCCGGCGACGTACGCGACGCGACGATGGGCCGCGACCGGATCGCGCCAGGCGTCGACGCCGAACAGCTCGCCGCTGCCCGCGGTGGGCCGATGCAGCCCAAGCAGCAGCCGGATGGTGGTCGTCTTGCCGGCGCCGTTCGGACCAAGGTAGCCGTACACCTCGCCGCGCGCCACCGTCAGGTCGAGCCGATCGAGCGCGAGCGTGTCCCCGTAGCGCTTGCTCAGCCCCTCCGTGTGGATCGCCGTGGCAGCCGGGTCGCCACGCGCATCGATGCCGTGCGGGTCAAGCGGGGTCTGAGATGGACGGGGTCGACGCATGAGTGCAGCATTCGCCAGGCGCGTGGCGCCGCCATCCGGGTTTTTCACGCACGCGGCGGTGGAACGGCCGCAGCCGTGGGGCGAGTCCGTGCTTTGCCACAAGAGAACCGGAGGTATTTACGGTAGATGAGGGCACCGGTGAGCGCGTAGCGTCGGGGTATGCCGTCACATCTGCACCTGGCGCCGAGCCCCGGTGTGTCCCCGCCGGCGCCGGCCTCACCGCCCATCCGGGTGGTGCTGGCGGACGATCACGCGCTCATGCGGGGCGGCCTGCGGCGCATGCTGGAGGATGAGCTGGACGTGGACGTGGTCGCGGAGGCGTCCGATCTGAGGTCCGCGAGCAGCCACGTGCAGGGCGAGCGGCCAGACGTGCTCGTGCTCGACCTGGGCCTGCCCGAGGGGTCGAGCATCGACACGATCGGCCAGCTGCGCGAGCGGGTCCCGGGAACCCAGATCGTCGTGCTGACGATGGAGGAGAGCCCGATCCTCGCGCAGCGCGCGCTGACGGCGGGAGCGACCGGCTATGTGACGAAGGACCGCGCCGACAGCGAGCTGCCGGAGGCGCTGCGCGCGGCGGTGCGCGGCGAGCAGTACCTGAGCCCGCAGGTGGCCGCCCGCCTGGAGGCCCTGCATCGCTCGCTCACCGAGAACGCGTTGACGCCTCGCGAGGTCGAGGTCCTGCGACTGATAGCCCTCGGGCACACCAGCGTCGAGATCGCCCGCAAGCTGCATCTCTCCCCGCGCACGGTCGAGACCCACCGCGCGCACATCCACAAGAAGCTCGGCCTCGCCACGCGGGCGCAGCTGGTCGGCTACGCGCTGCGTCGCGGCCTGCTCGGAGGCAGGGCGTGAACGACCCGCTGCGCTGCGCGCACTGCGGAGACGTCATCGGGGTGTACGAGCCGCTGATCGCGCTGGCCGCCGGGCGTGCGCGCGAAACCTCGCTCGCGGTCGAGGCGGTGCGCGAGAACTGCACGGCCGACTGCTACCACCGCGCCTGCTACGAGGACTACCGCCACACCCGCCCGTTCGGCGAGTGAGCGACGCGATGGCCTCGACGGATGTGTCTCCGTAGTTTTCACTGGCACGACGGCGGGTTTGCTCGGCTGCCGGCGGAACGTTCGGCACGATAGGTTGACTGCATGACGACCCAAGGCTCCCCCTCCAAGCTCCGGGTGACGATCGCCGGCGGCGGCGTGGCGGCGCTCGAGGCGCTGCTCGCGCTGCGCGCGCTCGCACCGGATCTGACCGCGATCACCGTGATCGCGCCGAACCCTGAGTTCGTGTACCGGCCGATGACCGTGCGCGAGCCGTTCGCCTATCCCCAGGCGCAGCGTTACCCGCTCGCGCCGATCGTGCGCGAGGCCGGTGCCGAGCTGATCGTCGACGAGCTCGCGTGGGTCGATCCCGAGAAGCGAATCGCGCACACGTCCTCCGATGCGGAGATCGAGTACGACGAGCTCGTGCTGGCGCTGGGCGCCCACGCGCGGCCCCGCTACGAGCACGCGATCACGATCGACGACCGCAAGCTGGACGAGACCCTGCACGGGCTGATCCAGGACGTCGAGGAGGGCTACGTCAGCAGCGTGGCGTTCATCTCACCGGGACGCATGGCCTGGCCGTTCCCGCTGTACGAGCTCGCGTTGATGATGGCCGCGCGCGCGTACGACATGAACGTCGAGCTGGCCACCACGATCATCACACCCGAGGACAGCCCGCTGGCGATCTTCGGCTCGACGGCGAGCAGTGCGGTGGCGGAGCTGCTCGAGCGGGCGCACGTCAAGACGATCAACTCCGCCTACGTGGAGGTGCCGCGCTCGGGGGAGATCGTGGTCAACCCCGGCGACCACCACCTGAGCGTCAACCGGGTGGTGGCGCTTCCCGAGCTCTACGGGCCGGGCATGCGTGGCCTCCCGCTCGGCGAGCACGGCTTCTTCCGCGTGGACGTGCACGGCAAGCTGGTGGACGCCGAGCACATCTACGCGGCCGGGGACGCGACCGAGTTCGCGGTCAAGTTCGGCGGCATCGCCGCCCAGCAGGCCGACGCGCTGGCTGAATCGATCGCCGCCGTGGCCGGCGCCGACGTGACGCCCGAGCCGTTTCACCCGGTGATCCACGGCATCCTGCTCACCGGCGATCGGCCGCGTTACCTGACCGCGCGCATCACCGGCGGCCAGGGCTTCAGCTCGGAGATCAGCGACACGCCCACGTGGTCCCCGGTCGCCAAGATCGCCGCCAAGCACCTGGCGCCCTACCTCGACCGGCTCGACCGCGCCGACGCCCCGGCGCAATCGTGAGCGCGGGTTCGACCTGGCGGCCTGGCGCCGAGAACGGGCCCTAGCTGGCGCGCCGCTTGCGACGCGGCTCGACGGCCTTGGGAGGAAAGCGCTTGCGCTCCTCCGCCGTCATCTTGCGGATCGTCAGCGATCCTTCCTCGATCTGTCGCTGAACGTCCTCGAGTTTCACGCGGCGCTTCTCGGCCGCACGATCTGCCTGCGTGAGCATACCTTCAGCTTAGCGCCCCGCGGACGCCTCGCCGAAAGTCACCATCCGTCCGCGGCTCTCGTCCCACAGCTTCAGGCGCACCGCACGCAGGCCGTCCCGGAGCGAGAGCACCGGCACCTCGTGGAAGATCGGGTTCTCGTCGTGCGCGCGCTGCAGGTTGTAGTTGGGGATGCGAGCGCTAAGATGGTGCACGTGGTGCAGGCCGATGTTCCCGGAGAAGAACTGGAGCACCCTCGGCAGCTTGAGGTAGGAGCTGCCGCGCAGCGCCGCGTCGGCGTAGCTCCAGCTATCGGCGCTCTCCCAGTAGGCGTCCTCGAACTGGTGCTGGACATAGAACAGCCAGATCCCGGCCGAGCCCGCCAGGAGCACGGTGGGCGCCTGCACCAGCAGGAAGGCGCGCCAGCCGACCAGCCAGCAGAGCGCCCCGACGAGCACGGCTAGGGCGACGTTCGTGCCGATCACGCTGCGACGCATGCGCGGCCGGGCCGAGCGCGAGACCAGGCGCGGGCCCACGAGCAGCGCGACGATCGGCCCGATGCCGAACATCAGCAGCGGGTTGCGAAACAGGCGATACCCCAGCCGCCCCCGCGCCGGCAGCGCGAGGTATTCGCTGACGGTGAGCGTGCGCACGTCCCCGCCCCCGCGCCGGTCGAGATCGCCGGACGTGGCGTGGTGGATCGCGTGGTCGTGGCGCCAGCGCAGAAACGGCGAGTAGACCAGCAGCCCCAACATCGTGCCCAGCCACAGGTTCGCCCTCCTGGAGGGCAGGAACGAGCCGTGCGAGCAATCGTGGAAGAGGATGAACGTCCGCACCAGGAATCCCGACGCGGGGATCGCGATCGCCAGCACGAGCAGATAGGAGACCCCGAGCAGCTCGTACATCAGGACCGACAGGGCGAGGTAGGGCACCACCGAGGTCGCGAGATCGAGCAGGCTGCGGCCGAGATGCGGCTTGGCGTACGGAGCAAGGGCCTCCCGCCAGAAGGCGCCCTCAGGGCGCGGACTATCCACCGTGGCAATGCTCACTCTCGTACATAGTCGCTCAGCCGTCGGCTGGATCACTCCGCCGACAAGCTCTATATCCGCTGCCCCATCCACACATGCGGAATGCCGGCTTCCTCGAACGGTTCCGACTCGACGGCGAAGCCCGCCCGGCGGTAGACGCCGGTGGCCGCCAGCTGCGCGGCTAGGCGCACCTGCACGCCTCCGCGTCGCGCTCGTCGAGCTCCTGCTCCCGCGGCACTCCCTGCTCCACGCAGAACACCCGCTCCCTCGCCGCGAACGCGCCGCACACGTCATCGGGGCCGCTCGCCCAGCGAATCGCGATCTCGGGGTCGTTCATTCCAGCTGCCTCGTGCCCCAGCCTATGTCCACGACCATCTCGGCGACGCCGCCGTCGAGATCGACGAGCTGGACCGCGCCGGCGTGACGCGCGAGCGCCACGGCGCCACGATTGTCCGCCAGCGTCGAGAAGTGCAGGTGTCGGATGCCGGCGCCCAGGGCGCGCCCGGCGAGCGCGAGCAGCAGCGCGCGCCCGACTCCCCGCCGCTGCCACTCGTCGACGACGGCGATCGCGAGCTCGGCTCGATCGAACTCCTCGCGGCGCATGTAGCGAGCGACGGCCACCGGGGCCCGCGGCACGGGCATCCACGCGACCAGCGCCTCGCGGTGCCAATGATCGACGTCGATCAGGCGGCCGATCTCGCGGTCGTGCAAGCGCTGCTTGGCTCCCAGGAAGCGCTGCCGGCGCGAGCGGGCTCCCAGCCGCTCGAACACGAATGGGAGCACCGCGCGCTGAGACGGCGAGAGCTCGCGAATCAGGAGATCGCGCGGAGCGCTCGAGCGAGAAGCGCATGCCGTGGCCATGCGCGCCTCAGCTCGGCAGGAGCGTCAGCAGCAGCGCGCGGGCGGGGTGCCTCATCGCCTCGTACACCTGCGGCACGTCGGCGGGGAACGATGCGTAGTCGCCCGGCGCCAGCTCGGTGTGCCGCTCGACGGGACCCGCGAGCATCTTGCCGGTCCGCACGTACAGATACGCGCGAGCGCCGCTCGCGCGCGCCGCGACCTCGCTGCGCTCGCGCGCCGCGAGGACCAGCTCCGCCACCTCGACGCTCCCGCCCGAGGAGATCGCGTCGAGCGGCCGTCGCGGCACCCCGTCGCGTGACGCCGGCTCGCCCTGTGTGGCGCGCACGATGCGGATCTCGCCGAGCGGAGGCTCTTCCAGCAGCTCGCCGAGCGAGATCCGCAGCGCGCCGGCGAGCCCCGCGAGCGTCTCCACGGTCGGGTTGGAACGCCCGTTCTCGATGCCCGACAGCGTGGCCTTGCTCATGCCGGTTGCGCGCGCGAGCTCGGACAGCGACAGGTGGCGTGCGATGCGCATCCTGCGCAGGTTCGCCGCGAGAACGCGCTGGATGTCGGAGCCTGTTCGATCGTCTATCATGAAGAACGTATCGTTCAGTCTAACGAACGCAGGCGGACAGCCAGTGCCACAGGTGACGTTCTACTTCGACCTCGGATCGCCCTACGCGTACCTCGCCGCCGAGCGGCTGGCCGCTGCCGCGCTGCCCGAGCCGGTGCGGTGGCAGCCGCTGTCGCTGGGCGGCCTGTTCAAGGCGAACGGACGGAGCTCGTGGGCGCTCGGCGACTACCGCCGCAGGCAGGCCGGCATGGCAGAGATCGAGCGCCGCGCCCGCAGCTATGAGCTGGCGCCGATCCACTGGCCGGACCCGTGGCCTGGCAACTACCTGATGGCGATGCGCGCGGCGACGTTCGCCTTCACCGTCGGGCGCGGGCGCGAGCTCACGCTGGAGGCCTTCCGCGACGCCTTCGTGCGCGGCCACGATCTCAGCATCCCCGCGCGCGTGCTCGACGCGGCGGAGCGCGCGGGCCTGGACCGCGACGAGGTCGAGGCCGCGACGCAGGATCCGCGGATCAAGCAGGCGCTGCGCGAGGCCACCGACACCGCGCACGAGCTGGGCGTGATCGGCGTGCCGACGATCGCGGTCGACCGCGAGCTGTTCTGGGGCGACGATCGCCTCGAGGACGCCGCCGCCCACCTGCAGAGCATGTCGTAGGCTCCCCGATGACCTCACAGAGCCGCAGGCGGCGGCTACTGTGATGGCTGCGCCTGCGCAGGGGCGATTCCCGCGCCGGCGCCACTGCGCGATGACCACAGAGGACCGCACCCACCCGACGCTGATCCTGGCGGTGCTGTCGCTGGGCGGGGTGGCGTACGCGATGCTGAGCTCGTCGGTCGTGCCGGCGCTGCCGACGATGCAGCACGCGCTGCACACGAGCGAGACGGGGATCGCGTGGCTGCTGACCTCCTACCTGCTGTCGGCGTCGGTGGGGACGGCGATCCTCGGCCGCCTGGGCGACATGTACGGCAAGGAGCGCCTGCTGCTGGTGACGCTCGTGATCCTCGCCGCCGGCACGCTGCTCGCGGCGGTGTCGAGCTCGCTGGTGGTGATCATCGTCGCGCGCTTCATCCAGGGCGCGAGCGGCGGGATCTTCCCGCTCGCGTTCGGCATCGTGCGCGACGAGTTCCCGCACGAGAAGGTCGCCGGCAGCATCGGCCTGCTTTCGGCGATCCTGGGCGTGGGCGCGGGCGTCGGCATCGTGCTCTCGGGCGTGATCGTCGAGCACCTGAACTACCACTGGCTGTTCTGGATCCCGCTGATCGCGATCGTGCTGGCGGCGGTCGCGACCTGGCGCTACATCCCCGAATCGCCGATCCGCGTGCCCGGGCGCATCAACTGGCTGGCGGCGGCGCTGATGACGGTCGGGCTCTCGACGGTGCTGATCGCCGTCAGCGAGACGACCACATGGGGCTGGGGATCGGCCAGAACGCTCGGACTGGTCCTCGCCGGCCTCGCCATCTCGGCGGTGTGGATCGCGGTGGAGGCGCGCAGCGAGCATCCGCTCGTGGACATGACGATGATGCGCATCCGCGGCGTGTGGACGACCAACCTGGCGGCGTTCCTGCTGGGCGCCGGCATGTACGCGTCGTTCATCGTCTTCCCGCAGTTCGCGCAGCTGCCGAAGAGCACCGGCTTCGGGTTCGGCGCCTCGGTGGTCGTGTCCGGCCTGTACCTGCTGCCGTCGACGGTCGGGATGACGATCCTGGGCCTGTTCGCCGGGCGCATCTCCGCCCGCTTCGGCTCGCGCAGCGCGCTGCTCGCGGGCACCGCGTTCACGACCGCCGCGTTTGCGCTGCTCGCGCTCGCGCACCGCCATCCATACGACCTGCTGATCGCCGCCGCGCTGCTCGGAGTGGGAATCGGCCTGGCGTTCGCGGCGCTCGGCAACCTGATCGTGCAGGCCGTCTCCAACCGCCAGACGGGCGTCGCGAGCGGGATGAACACGGTGATGCGGACGCTGGGAGGCGCGCTCGGCGGGCAGCTGTCGGCGACGTTCATCGCCGGGAACGTCGCCCGCGGCGAGCCGACGGTCACGGGCTTCACCGAGACGTTCCTGATGGCCACCGGCTTCCTGCTGGTGTGCCTGCTCGCGGGCTTCCTCGTGCCGAAGACGCGCAGGCTCGGGGCCGCGGCCTCCACGCCCGTCGCGCAGTCGAGCGTCGATCCGTCCGATCCCATTAAGGTTGGCGACGCAAGCCAACAATCCGCCGCGTCAGAGGAGGCCCTATGTCCCGCTTCGCCAAAGTGAACCTGCTCGAGCTCGAGGATGTGGTGGGCGATCGCGCTCCCGGGATCGAAGGCCGCTTCGGCCGCAAGCACCTGGACTCGCGCGACCTCGGCGTGAGCCTCTTCCGCTACGCGCCGAACGTGCGCAGTCCGATGGCCCACAGCCACCGCGAGCAGGAGGAGGCATACGTGGTCGTCGCCGGGTCCGGCCGGGTACTGCTCGACGGCGAGGTGCATGGGCTGCGCCAGTGGGACGTCCTGCGCGTGGCGCCCGAGGTCGTGCGCTCCTTCGAGGCCGGCCCCGACGGGCTCGAGCTGATCGCCATCGGCGGACCGAAGCCCGGGGACGGCGACGGCGTCATGGGCACCGCCACCTGGCCCGACGCGGCGTAGGCAGCCCGGCCGGATCGCCTGCGGCGGCGCCCGATTCGATAGGGTTGAACCGTGCTCCGATCGCTCGGGAGGCCGTGGATGCGCTCTGTTCGACCCGTTCTGCTCGCGCTCGTGGGCGCGCTAGTGCTCGCCGGCGCGCTCGCCGGTCCCGCGGCGGCGGCCAACCTGTTCACGCTCGACCCGGCCGCGGACTCGATGGGGCCGATCGCGGTCGACGCCGCCGGCAACGGCTACGTGGCGTGGCTGCACAAGGCGAGCCCCGACACGGTGATGTTCTGCAAGCTCGCGCCCGGCGCGCGCAGCTGCCCGCATCCGCTCACGCTGCCGGTGACGCTGTCGGAAGTGGGCTCCGTGACGAGCACGCCGTTCCCGGTGCTCGGGCCGGGCGGCGACGTGTACGTGGTCGCGCCGAGCTACGACACCGACGAGATGGTCATGTGGCAGTCGACCGACGGCGGCGCGAGCTTCGGCGCCCCGTGGGTCGCCGGAGCGGCGATCGGCAGCGGACGCGCCTACCTGTGCCAGGTGGAGACCGACCTCGACGACGTGCTCCCGTTCAACGCCTACGGCGGCCAGTACGACCCGAGTCAGGGGCTGACGACGCTCGGCGGCAGCGCGTCGAACCTCGAGTTCGAGATGAGCTCCGCCAATCCGGACATCGACTGGACGTTCGCGTTCTACGACCAGGGCTGCGTCGTGCCCCAGCCGGAAAAGCCGCTCGTCCCGGGCGTGATCCCCGAGCAGCACTTCTCCTTCGGCGCCGGCGCGGGCGAGGAGTCGAGCCTCGGCTGGGTCAGCGGCCCCGCGGGCGCGTGCGCCCTGTCCCAGCCCGGCGACGAGGTCGAGGCCTACGAAGAAGACCACACCAACCCGGCGACGGTGCGCTTCTACCACTACAGCGCCCCCACGGGACCATGCGCGACTACCGAAAAGAACCTGGGGCCCGGCGGCGCGGCCAACTGGAGCGGCCCGACCGTGATCACGCAGGGGGCGTTCACCCGGCTGGCGGGCGGCGCGGCCGGCCTGTTCCTGCTCTCCGGCGACGCGGTCAGCCCGCCCGCGTCGGAACCGACGGCGGTGGACATCCGCCACTACGACCTCGCCACCCACAGCTTCGGCGCGCCGCTGCAGCTGGCGGAGGTGAAGGACCTGGACTTCGGGACGGGCGGGCCGGCGGGCGGCCTCGGCGAGAACTACACCACCGGCGAGGTGGCGGCTGTGTGGCCGGACGTGGCGGGCGACACCAACCAGCTGAGCCTGTACCTCTCGACCGACGGCGGCGTGCACTTCTCGGGCGCGCAGGACATCGCGCGCATCGCCTCCGGCTACGCCGACTGGGACAACGCGCGCGTCGCGCTCGCGCCCGACGGCGAGGGCTTCGTCACGTGGGATGACGCGGGCGGCCTGCACGTCGCCAACCTCGAACCGGCGGCGGGGCAGTACGCGCGCCTGGTCGTCCACCACCCGTCGAAGCTGGAGCTGGAAGTCACGTGCGAGGCGCTGAAGGCGCCGTGCGTCGCGAGCGCGGCCGTGAAGGTGAAGGGCACGGTGATCGCGCGCGGTCACGCCAGCGTGCCGTCGGGCACGACCGCGATCCTCGACGTGAAGCTCAACGCCACCGGCAGGGCGCTGTTGAAGGCGGCCCACGGACATCTGGCGGCGACGCTGCGCCTGACGATCACCGACCCCGGCGCGAGCACCGAGCACCTGACGGCGCACACGACGATCGTGCGCTGAGGGGCAGAGTTCGAACGGCGGGGTGAGTCCGCGCGAGGGCGGGGACCGACTACTACCTCAGCGCAAATCAGGATGATCGCGACTTCGTGCTCAGGCGGTGATCTGGGGTTGCTTCGTCTTCGAGACGGGTTGGGGCCACGGGCGCGGATCTCGTGGCCCAACGGGCAGGAGACGAGGCCGACGATCGTGGCGGGCGAGTGAGGTCGCGGGAGCGACGGGGGTCAAACCCGGACTTTGCCCCCCGAGGTATCTGACGATATCGAGGTCTGGGCGGAACCGCCTCATCGTTGACCTAGGGCGTCGAGCAGATCGCCCGTCGTGAACACCTTGATGCCAGCGTCGCGTAGATCCTTGTCCTGGGACCAGACCGGCAGCCCGAGCCTTACCGCCAGCGCGACGGTCGGCCAATCGTCGGGGTCACGAGCGGCGATGCGCCGCTCGGCCTCCTCGCGTAGATCGTCATAGGTAGCAGTAGGCTTCCACGCGATCGGCATGACCTGCAGGGCCGCGAATAGAAGCGCTTGATCGAGGTGGCGCTTTGCGGCGAGGCGAGGAAGATGGCGCGCGATCTCTTCGGCAACCGCTTGCGTAGCGACGCACTCTGGCCCTTGAGGGGAGGCGATGACGAGGCGGGCGCGGCCACCGATCAGCGCAGACAGGACTACGTTTGCGTCAGCGACTACTACGGGAGGCAGCGAAATCGTCCAGTACCTCTGGCTCGCTTACCCCCGACGCCGCTAGCTGCGCGCCGACCTGCTCAGACAGTCGCAGGAAGACCTCCCTGCGAACCTCGACCGGCAACTCCGGCGTGTCCCACGGCAGGAAGAATCCCGCTGGCGTCCCTTCGCGCGTGACCAAGATCACGTCCTCGGAGCGAAACATCTCGGTCGCGTGGTCACGGAAGTCACGCACCGTCACAACCTTCATGTGGGCACCCCAGTGGTCACATTGACAGCATAGCATCGCACGTCGCGCGCCAAAACGATCGCCCCAGGTTCATAGCCGGCCGCCTTCCATCGCAACCCGCCAATGCCCGTGCTTTTGATCGTCAACGTGCTTGGCTTGGATATCGAGCTTCGTCCGCGCGGCTCGAAGTTCACGCCCCGCCCACCGACGAAAGTCAACGAACTTGGCCTGAGCAAAGATGCCCTAGCGGCACTGGACACGGCCGGCATCAGCGCGGTCAACAAGCTCGGGACGGCTAGCGAACTTGTCCATCGCCCCGAGTTCAGCACGGGTGTCGAGCTATTCGAGACCGTATGCGCGCTCAATCGCTACGGCCTATCGCTCAAGCGCGGGCACGTTCCCGACGACCGGAACCGAGAGATATTCTGGCTTCGCATCGTGGAGGGCCTGACCTTGAAGCAGGTCGGAGAACGTTTCGACCTCAATAACGAGCGGGTGCGGCAGATTCTCGGTCACTATTTCGGACTCTCAGGAGTACTGCGGCCGCGATCATTCGCGCCCGCAAGCAGGGACCAACAGCGTGACCGCTCGCTAGTAGGTGGCTCTAGGGTGGTTCCGTGACCCAACTGCTTTGCAGCGAAGTGTGGCGCGTGCACTCAACAGTCTTCTCCGAGGTTCCCGCTGTGGTTGCGTGAGGCCGTCTCGGGGAAGTTGCGGGCTCGCCATCGAGTGTGAGCCCGCAACGTTCGCTCCTTTAACCGACCGCGCCGGATACCGTCAGCGCTTCGGTGTTGCTGCTGGGGTTCTCAATCCATGCCCTTCCTTCAGCGAAAACGCCGCCGACCTGAACAAAGTTTTCCCCGCAATGAGGAGGGACGGAGAAGCGGAAGCCTTCTTTGAGCCCCACGCAGATCTGACCTTTCCCCCCGCCCGTAATCCATCCTTCCAAGACGGTGACGGATTCGAACCACGAGCCGGATTCGCAGGTGCCCCCAGGATTGAGTTTTACTTTGGTGCAGAATTCGGTTGCGTCTGCCTGGCCGGCTGTGATCAGGGATGTGGATACAAGCAGCGTAATCGCCACGCCCAGAAGTGGAATGCGAGGATGTAGCAATCCGGCAATGTAGCGAAGCATGT
>JBKQHH010000186.1:0-9479 GCA_052148875.1 Solirubrobacteraceae bacterium | reverse complement strand
CGGCGCATCGGCGAGCAGCTCCTGTAGCTCGCGCTCGAGCCCCTCCTTCTCAAGCGAGGCGAGCGTGTCGAGCTCGTGCTCGACGGCCGAGAGCACCTCGGCGATCGAGATCTCCAGCCGCTCCTCCTGGCTGTGCTTGCGCATAGCAGCCCCTCCAGGGCGCCGTCCGGCCCGACGTGCTCCTCGATGACCGTCGGCGCGACCATCCAGTTCAGCGGCTTCACGTTGGAGCCACCGCCGTCGGCCCACACCATGAACGTGCCGTCGGCCTTGAGCATCAGCAGCCGCACCGCCTCCGGCAGGACGGTGCTCAGGCGGCCGGAGTAGGACACCTCGCAGCGGGCGACGATCAGGCGCACCATGCGAACCTAGCGTGTGGGGCGGACCTCGCGGCCCTCCCCCCGTCAGCCACTGACACTGATGAAGGTCGCGACGCCTTTGGCCGAGGGAGGGCTGATGCTGCGCAGGAGCGCACCGCCGGCGCCGAGCCATTCGATCTTGGTCGGCTCCGCTTCGGCGAGCGCCCGCTCGAGCCGCTTCTCGAACGCCAACTCGATGCGCCGCTTCTGTGCCTTGGTCAGATGCTTGGCCTTGGCGGGGCGCCCAGGCTCGACGGCACTGAGGATCTTCTCGAGGTGCTGGGTCAACAGCTTGGGAGGGGTGAACACGAACGCGTTTTCGCCGACCGTCGCCACGACGGGAGCTCCCGTGCGGTAGAGGATCCGCACCGATGCCACGCCGTCGGGCACGAGATCGACGATCGGCGCTTGGGAGAACGCGGACTCGAACACCCTCAGGCCCTCGTCGACTCCCGCGAACGGCTCGCATTCAGGGCCGCCGAGGTCCGCGCCGCCGCCGACCCGAACGATGCAGTAAACCGGCTCGGACGCTCGCTTACGCTCCTCTTCGACCAGCTTCGGTCGCTGTGATCGCAACGACCGGGGCAGGCACTGGGCCGGCGGAATGATCTCGGGCCGTTCGAATGCCGGGATCGCGAAGTAGCGACTGCCGTCGGGGAGCTCGAGCAGCTGACGCACGTAGCCCGGGTAGTAGCTCGAGAGCTCGCTGTCGAGATCACTCCCGGCCAAGCTCAGCGCGGGCAGCTGATCGCTGGGCTGGGCCGCCCGGCGAAACACCGCGAAGCTGCTGAGTATGGGCGCTTCCAGAGGCCCGGGAAGTTCCTTGGGTTCGGCTTCGCGTTCGGGTCCGAGCAGTCCGCCCACGGACACCACCGACGAGCTGCAGGACGAGGGCCGCCCAGGTGTCTTGGCCGCGCCCGCCGGAGCGGCCCCGAAGACGCCGATCAGGCCGGCGATGAAGATCGGCGCCATCAGGCGCCTGAGGGCTGTCGCGAAGGCCATCGGTGTCGAAACTACCAGGCGCACCGCTTCCGGCGCGGCCCATATGGCGCGTCGGCTGGATCTGCCACGGTGCCCGCCGATCACCTCCGACCGGCCCCCTACCCTCTCGGTTCGTGGCCGAAGCATCCGCGATCCAGCCCGGTCGTCCCTACCCGCCGCCGGCGAGCGCGGAGGCGTTCTGGCCGGTCCAGGCGACGGTGCTGGTCGCCATCGGCCTGCAGATCGGGCTGTCCGAGCGCCTCACCGTGGGGCCGTCGTGGCTGGTGCCGGCACTCGAGGGCGTGCTGCTGATCGGCCTGTCGGTGGCCACGCCGCGCCAGCTCGAGCACGAGCACACCGGACGCCGGCGGACGGCGCTCGCGCTCACCGCGTTCGTCAGCGCCGCGAACGTGTTCTCGCTCGTAGAGCTGACGCACTACCTGCTTCACAGCAAACTACCCACCAACGGCCCCGAGCTGATCGTCTCGGGCATGCTGATCTGGCTGACGAACTTCCTAATCTTCGCGCTGTGGTACTGGGAGATGGACCGGGGCGGGCCCGGCCGTCGCGCCGCCGGCCACGACGGACCGCCTGACTTCCTGTTCCCGCAGATGTCCGACGACCGCATCGAGCCGCTCTACTGGCGACCGCGGTTCATCGACTACCTGTACGTGTCGCTGACGAACGCGACGGCGTTCTCGCCGACCGACACGATGCCGCTGACGCCGATGGCCAAGAGCATCATGGGCGTGCAGTCGATCGTCTCGCTGGTCACGATCGGGCTGGTCGTCTCGCGCGCGGTGAACATTCTCTGAGCGTCGCCACGATCCGCAGGCGGCGCGAGAGCGAGGAAGCTAGGCAACGGGCTCAGCGGGACCAGCGGGACCGTTGTGACTCGCTGCCGGGTCGGTCGCCGGCCTGATAAAGCGTCCGAAGATGCCCTGCCAGCCCATGCCGTGGATAACCGCGTCCTTGATGGTTGCCGCTCCCGTCAGCCAAGCCGCCGCCGCTCCCGAGGCGAGCCAGATGGCAAGCAACGCCACCAGCCCGGAGACCCTCTGCAATTCGGGCGTCCATGTGATCTGGCCGTGAAATGCTTTCCAAGCAAGCGGCAGGCCATATACGACGAGCACCCAAATGAGGGCGCCTCCCGCGCCGGCAAGCGCTATATGTGCGTCAGATGGAGCGGCTGCCACAAGCCGATGCCTAGGTCGCGCGAGATTAGAGCGCGGGAGCGTGTGCGGGAGCGTCGTGATGGCCCCTGGAGCTCTGGCGCTCATGTGCAACAAGACTCAGGCCGGCAGTACCGGCAGCGAGTTCTGCCTGTCTCCTCGAGTGACCCGTCCGCGACGCAATAGCGCCGGCAATAATCCGCCCGGCGGAGCCGGCGGCAGCGGCCGAAACCGCGAAGACGATTGGCACAACGATTCCCATAGCCGCGATTGTAGCTTTCGATCCGGTTGGTATAGCGGCGCCGAGCTGTATCGCGATGGCTACACGGCTCAGAGACCAACGCCAGCCGGTGTAACGCCAGCCGACGGGTCAGCCGGCCATGCTCGGCTCGATCGCAAGCGCCTTCGCGACGAGCTCGTGCACGTCCTGGCCGGCGCCGAGCGCGAGCGCGCGCCTGAGCGCCTCCAGCGCGCCCTCGCGGTCCATCAGCGCCAGCCGCAGCCGCCCGAGGCGCTCCCACGCGCCGGCGTCGGAGGGGCCGCGCTTGGCCGCGCGCTCGGCGGCCTCCTCTGCGAGGTCGATCGCGCCCATGTCTTCGTAGATCCTCGCGGCGAAACGGTGGGCGGCGGGGCGGCGACCGTCCACGCGCGCCCAGTCGCGCACCGCGCGCGCGGCCTCGTCGAGCTTGCCGGCGTTCCAGAACGCGAGCGTCATCAGCCGCAGCACGGCGACGTTGCGCGGCTCGGCGTCGCGGGCGTAGATCAGGCGCTGGGCGGCCAGCAGGTACTCGCCTTCGGCCATCGCCCGCTGGGCGGCGAGCAGGAAGCGTTCGACGCGCTCCTCGGCGGGGTCGGGCTTGGAGAAGTCGACGAATTTCATGCTGCCGGCGGGTACCGTGCGGATGCCGTGGCTGAACTTCACGCGCGCCCACTGCTGCACCTCCTCGCCCGCTCCGACCGGATCGGAGGAGAAGTAGATGCCGGCGACGGTCCCGACGCCCCACTCGGGGTAGGACAGGCAGCGCGCGTAGCGGTGCACGACCGAGTGGTCGGGCACGCGGCTGCCGAACGGGTCGTTTTCGGCGCGGTCCTTGGCCATCGCGCGCGCGCGCTGTTCGGCCTCGTACGCGCGCCTGCCGGCCTCCTCGCGCTCCCTGCGCGCGGCGGCGGCGCTGACCTTGACGGCATTCGCCGTGACTTTCCCGCCCCGCGAGCCCTCGGCGAGGCGCTCCAGCTGGTCCGCCGCCTCGTTGATCGCCTTCAGGTGGCGCTCGTGCTCGAACTGCCGGCCCTGGGGTGCGACGTCGGGGTGCCAGCGCTTGGCCATGCGCCGGCGCGCGAGCTGCACGTCGCGCTTGGTGAACGGCGCCTCGAGCTCCAGCAGGAGCAGATGCTGCTCGACGTCGAGGACCGTGGTCGGCATGACCCGACAACGTTAGCGAGGGCGGGCGGGATTCCTCTTCCGCTCTATCCTGCGTGCGAATGTCCTCTCAGTACATCTTCACGATGCACCGCCTGTCCAAGCTCCACCCCCCGGACAAGACGGTGCTCGACAACGTCTCGCTCGCGTTCTATCCGGGCGCGAAGATCGGCGTGCTCGGCTACAACGGCGCGGGCAAGTCGACGCTGCTGCGGATCATGGCGGGGGTCGACCAGGAGTACCGCGGCGAGGCGGCGCTGGCGCCGGGCGCGACCGTGGGCATGCTCGAGCAGGAGCCGCAGCTCGACGAGAGCAAGGACGTCAAGGGCAACGTCGAGGACGGCGTCGCCGAGACGAAGGCGCTGCTCGACCGCTTCAACGAGCTGGCGGCCAACTACTCCGACGAGACGGCCGAGGAGTTCGGGGCGATCCAGGCGAAGATCGAAGCGGCCGACGCGTGGAACCTCGACACGCAGCTCGAATACGCGATGGACGCGCTGCGCCTGCCGCCGCCGGACGCCGACGTGAGCACCCTCTCCGGCGGCGAGCGCCGGCGCGTGGCGCTCTGCCGCCTGCTGCTGCGCGCGCCCGACCTGCTGCTGCTGGACGAGCCCACGAACCACCTCGACGCGGAGTCGGTCGCGTGGCTGGAGCAGCACCTGTCCGAGTACAGGGGCGCGATCGTCGCGGTCACCCACGACCGCTACTTCCTCGACAACGTCGCCGGCTGGATCCTCGAGCTCGACCGCGGCAAGGGCATCCCCTATCAGGGCAACTACTCGAGCTGGCTGGAGCAGAAGCAGGCCCGGCTGGCGCAGGAAGAGCGCTCGGAGAAGGGGCGCGAGCGCACGATCGCCGCCGAGCTCGAATGGGTGCGGACGAACCCCAAGGGCAAACGCGCGAAGTCCAAGGCGCGCCTCGCGCGCTACGAGGAGCTCGTCTCGGAGGAGCGCAACGTCAAGCTCGAGGATGTCCAGATCCACATTCCGCCGGGTCCCCGCCTCGGCGACAAGGTGCTGACGGCGACCGACGTCTCCAAGGGGTTCGGCGATCGCCTGCTGATCGAGTCGCTGTCGTTCGACCTGCCGCGCGCGGGCATCGTGGGAGTGATCGGCGCCAACGGCGCCGGCAAGACGACCCTGTTCAGGATGGTCACCGGCGAGGACAAGCCTGACAGCGGTACGCTCGTGCTCGGCGACACGGTCAAGCTCGCGTACGTCGATCAGTCGCGCGACTCGCTGGATCCCGAGAAGACCGTTTGGGAGGAGATCTCGGAAGGGTACGACCACATCAAGGTCGGCGATCGGGAGGTCAACTCGCGCCAGTACACGGCCGGCTTCAACTTCAAAGGCTCAGACCAGCAGGCCCGTATCGGCAAGCTCTCCGGCGGCGAGCGCAACCGCGTGCACCTCGCCAAGCTGCTGCGCAGCAACGGCAACCTGCTGCTGCTGGACGAGCCCACCAACGACCTCGACGTGGACACGCTGCGCGCGCTCGAGAACGCCCTGCTCGAATTCCCGGGCTGCGCGATGGTCATCTCCCACGACCGCTGGTTCCTCGACCGCGTGGCCACGCACGTGCTGGCCTTCGAGGGCGACTCGCAGGTGACGTGGTTCGAGGGCAACTTCGAGGCCTACGAGGAGCACCGCCACGCGCTGCTCGGCGCCGCCGCCGACCGCCCGCACCGCATCACCTACAAGCGGCTCGTCCGTGGCTGACCCGTCGTCCGGCAGCTCGTCCGTCGACTCCGGCGGCACGTCCGTCGCCGACGAGCCGGCCGCGTCGCTCGGCAAGTTCGACCGCGACACGGCCGTGTGGCGCGAAGACGGAGCGGAGCGGGCGGATGCCGGCCGCCAGACGGTGTTCGGCGCCGAGGTGGCGCCCGACTGGCGCGCCGGGCGCGGGCCGCACGGCGGCTATCTCGCGGCGATGCTGCTGCGCGCGCTGGTCGAGTCCGTCGCCGACGAGGACCGCGCGCCCCGCTCGCTGACGATCCACTACGCGCGCGCGCCCGAGCCCGGCCCGGTCCGGATCAGCACGGCGATCGAGCGACAGGGACGCTCGCTGAGCACGCTCTCCGCGCGGATGCACCAGGGCGAGGAGCTGATCGCGCTGGTGCTCGCGGCGTTCTCGCTGCCGTGGGGCGGGCCGGAGCGCTCAGACGTGCGGATGCCCGACGTCGATCCGCCGGATCCCTCGCGCGAGGGCATCAAGCTGATCGAGCACGGCGGTCCGGAATTCGCGCGCCACATCGTCCTGCAGCCGCGCATGCAGGGCCAGCCGTTCGCGGACGCCGGACAGCCGATGGAGATCCGCGGCTGGATCGGCCTGGCCGAGCCCCGCCCGGTGGACGCGCTGTCGCTGGCGTTCTTCAGCGACGCGCTGATACCGGCGCCGTTCATGCACCTGACCGAGCCGGAGGCGGTGCCGACGATCGACCTGACGGTCCACTTCCGCGAGCGCACACCCCGCCCGAGCGCCGACGGGTCAGAGCCCGACCCGCTCGAGCTGTGCCTGGCGATGACCCGCACGGAGCTGATCCACGACGGCTTCTTCGTGGAGGACGGAGCGATCTGGGCGAGCGACGGCACGCTGCTGGCGCAGTCGCGCCAGCTCGCGATCGTGATCCCATTCTCCAAGTAGTGAGCCCGCGTGCGACGCGGTGAACCGGTCAGCCAGGCGGCGGCCCCGTTCCCGGAGCGATAGGCTCTCGCGTCACCGATGGCCGACTACACCGCCAAGCGCATAGACGAGATGGAGGCCGCCTTCGGCGGCGGCTTCGTCAAGGCGAGGGCAGAGCTCGGCGTGAGCTCGTTCGGCATGCAGGTCATCAGGATGCCCCCGAGCTACGACGACTACCCCGAGCACGATCACGCCGCGGACGGACAGGAGGAGGTCTACGTGGCGCTCGAGGGCTCCGGATGGATCGAGGTCGAAGGCAAGCGCGTGGAGCTAGACAAGGACACGTTCGTGCGCATCGGGCCGGGTACCAAGCGCCGCGTGCATTCGGGGCCTGAGGGCCTGCAGATGCTCGTGATCGGCGGCTGCCCCGGCGAGCCGTACAAGATCGCGCCGTTCAGCGAGCTCGGCACCGCAGCCTAGCCCTGAGCGGCGAACGAGCTCTCGGAGTCCAGGCGCAGAGCCGCGGCGGCGATCAGGCGCGCGCACGCGCGCACGTCCTCGAGCTGGACGAGCTCGACGGGGGAGTGCATGTAGCGGATCGGGATCGACACGAGCCCGGTGGGGACGCCGCCGCGAGTGATGTGCACGGCGTCGGCGTCGGTCCCGGTGGCGCGCGCGGAGGCCTCGACGGTGAACGGGATCTTCTCGGCCTCGGCGGTGTCGTGCAGCAGCTCGAACAGCCCGGCGTTGAGGTTGGAGCCGCGGCTGATGACCGGACCGGAGCCGAGCTCGTGCTTGCCGGCCTCCTTGACGTCGATGCCGGGGGCGTCGGTCGCGTGGGTGACGTCGATGACGATCGCCGCGTCGGGCTCGAGCGCGAACGCGCTGGTGCGCGAGCCGCCGAAGGTGGTCTCCTCCTGCACGGCCGCGACCGCCGCGATCTCCCACTGCGCGCCGCCGGCCTCGGCCACCAGCCGCGCAGCCTCCAGGGCGACGAACGAGCCCAGGCGGTTGTCGAGCGCGCGCGATGCCAGCCGTCCGTTGGGCAGCTCGACGGGCGCGGCGTCGATCACCGCGACGTCCCCGATCCGCACCAGCTCGCGCGCCTGTGCGCCGTCGCGCGCGCCGACGTCGATGTGCAGCTCGCGGATGTCGGCGACCTTCTTGCGGTCCTCCTCGCGCAGCAGGTGGATCGGCTTCTTGCCCACCACCCCCGGCACGGCGCCTGCGCGCGTGTCGAGCACCACCCGCTGGCCGACGAGGATCTGCGCGTCCCAGCCGCCGACGCCGCGAAACCACAGGTAGCCGTCGTCGTCGATGTGCGTGACGATCAGCCCGATCTCGTCGATGTGCCCCATCACCAGCAGCCGCCGTGCGGCGCTCTCGTAGCCGTGCCTGGGCTCGACGAGCGCGAGCGGCGTGCCCACGACGTCACTGCTGACGCTGGCGAACGCTCCGGCCGCCGCGCGCCACACCTCGGCCGGCGCGCTCTCGTAGCCCGAGGGCCCGCGCGCGGCGAGCAGGTCGAGCAGCACCTGCGGCACGCCGTCCGCGGCCGGGCCCCCGCCGGCGGCTGCCCGCGCGGCGTCGCTCATCGCGCGAGCAGTCCCCGAAGCACGTACTGGAGTATGCCGCCGTGGCGGAAGTACTCGGCCTCGCGGGGGGTGTCGATGCGCACCCGCGCATCGAACTCGACCGCGCCGTCGGAGCCCTGCCCGTCGCCGGGGCCCCTTTCGCCTCCGTTGCGCTCGGCTCGCACGCGCACCTCGCGCGGCGGTCCGCCGCCGGCGGCCATCGCCTCGGCGAGGCCGGCGATCGAGAAGGTCTCCTCGCCGGTGAGGCCGAGCGACTGCGCGCTCTGTCCCTCGGGGAACTGCAGCGGCAGCACGCCCATGCCGATCAGGTTCGAGCGGTGGATGCGCTCGAAGCTCTGCGCGATCACGGAGCGCACGCCGAGCAGCTTGGTGCCCTTGGCCGCCCAGTCGCGCGAGGAGCCCGTGCCGTACTCCCTGCCGGCGAGCACGACCAGATCGATGCCCGCGTCGATGTAGCGCATGGCGGCGTCGTAGATGGACATCTGCTCGTCGGAGCCGTCGGCGAGGTAGCGCGTGAAGCCGCCTTCGGGCAGTGGCTCGAGGCGGCCCGGCCCGCTGCCGCTGCCACCTCCGCTGCCTTTGCCGCCACCGCCGCCGCCCCCGCCGCCGCTGCCGCTGCCACCACCGCTGCCGAGCAGGTTGCGCAGGCGGATGTTGGCGAAGGTCCCGCGCACCATCACCTCGTGGTTGCCGCGGCGCGCGCCGTAGGAGTTGAAGTCCCGCGGTGCGATGCCCTGCGCCTGCAGATAGGCGCCGGCGGGCCCGTCGCGCTTGATCGACCCGGCCGGGGAGATGTGGTCGGTGGTGACGCTGTCGCCGAGCAGCGCGAGCACGCGCGCGCCGCGGATGTCGCCGACGGGCTGCGGCTCGGCGGGCATGCCCTGGAAGTAGGGCGGCAGGCGCACGTACGTCGAGTCGGCATCCCAGGCGAAGCGCTCGCCCGCGGGGACCGGCAGGCCGCTCCAGCGCTCGTCGCCGGCGAACACCTCGCCGTAGCTGCGGCGGAACATGTCCGCGCGCACGGCCTCGCCGACGGTCTGCGCGACCTCGTGCGCGGAGGGCCAGATGTCCCTGAGGTAGACGTCCTCGCCGTGCTCGTCCTGGCCGAGCGGGTCGTTGACGGTATCGACGTCCAACGTGCCCGCGAGCGCGTAGGCGACGCACAGCGGCGGCGAGGCGAGGTAGTTCATCTTGACGTCGGGGTGGATGCGGCCCTCGAAGTTGCGGTTGCCCGAGAGCACCGAGACAACCGCGAGGTCGGCCTCGTTGACGGCCTTGGAGATCTCGTCGGGCAGTGGCCCGGAGTTGCCGATGCAGGTCGTGCACCCGT
>JBKQHH010000185.1:0-4655 GCA_052148875.1 Solirubrobacteraceae bacterium | reverse complement strand
GCGCTTCCCACGTTTCGCCGCCGTTGGTCGAGCGCAGCAGCGTGTTCGGCCCGATCGCGTATGCGTCTTTGGCGTCGACGAAGTGCACCGCGGTGACCTTCGAGCCGGCCGGCAGCGTGATCGGAGTCCACGACACGCCACCGTCCGGCGTCGCGTATGCGGAGCTGAGCCCGGAGCCCGGTGCGGTTACGAACGCGATGCCGACGCTCGATGTGAGGAAGTGCAGCGCGACCCCCACGCTGCTGCCGCCGCCGCTGGAGGCGGACGTTCCCGGAATCCCGGTCTTGCGCGCGAACGTTTCGCCCCCGTCGGTGGTGGCCTCGGGCGTGCCGTTGGCGAGCAGCAGGAAGCCGACCTGCGGGGAGACGAAGCTGAACGACGCGACCGGTTCCGGGCAGCTGGATTCGGCGACGTTGAAGATCCGCGTGAACGTCTGTCCGCCGTTGCTCGAGATGCGCGTGATGCAGCCTCCCCCGCCTCCCACGACGACGGTCGAGGGCGAGAGCACCTGCAGGGTTTCCAGGTTGCCGGTCGTCCCGGTCGTCAGGCCGCTCCACGACGATCCGGCGTTGCTGGTCGAGAGCACCGTGCCGCCGTTGCCCACGGCGTAGCCGACGCCGCCGGAGAAGGCGATCCCCTGCAAGGTCCTGCCCTGTGGCGTGGGGTTGCCCCACGACCAGCCGGAGTCGCTGACGTTCACAGCGGCGGCGCTCACGCCGGCAAATGCGATCAACGCGATCAGAACACCCAGCACAACCGCCGTCATGTGATTCCTGGCAACAGCTCGCATGCTCAAAACCCCCCAAGCAGATGGATTGACGGCCACTCAAACGTGTTGAACAGGAGAAAGTTGCGGCCGCGAGGATCAGCGCACCCTCGATCGCGCTCAACACTAGCAGCGCCCGTTCGCCTGCGATCGGGCAATCGTCCCGATAGCCGGATCTCTCCAGGCCCGCGACAAGCACTCCCGCCTCAGCCCGCCTCAGCCTCGGCGATCGCCGCCGCGAGCGCCGCGTGCCCGCCGCCGAGCACGGGCTCTCCGTGGGAGACGAGCACGCGCTCTATCGGCAGCTCCAGCAGCGGGCGCAGCAGTCCCGCGACGTCGGCGCGGTTCGCCCGCACCTGGGAAAGCCAGCTCTGCGGGCAGACGCGCACGCCGCCGTGCTCATCCCCGATCAGGCGGTCGCCGGCGACGAGCGTGGCGACGGCGGGCAGCCAGAAGAGCGTCTCGCCGGCGCCGCGCAGCGGACGCTGCTCGACGCCCGGGGGCACGTAGTTCCACGCGCGCGTGGTGTTCGCGCGGTAGCGCTCGGCGAGCTCGCCGCGATCGCGGCGGTGCCAGTGGATCGTCGTGAGGATGCTGACCGGCCGTCCGGCGACGCGCTCGTCGAGCAGGTCCAGAAACTGCGCGCGCTCCGCGGAGGGCAGCAGCGGATCGATCAGCACGACCGTGCCGGGCGGTTCGTAGAGCACGGAGCCGACCATCGGCTGCCAGTCGCTCGAGCTGCCCGGCACCGCCTGGGGATCCCAGTCGGGGTGAGGCGCGCTCCAGCGCAGCAGGCCGGGGGCGATCTCCGTGAGGACCGTCGGGTCGATGCGCTGCAGGCTAGCTTCCCGATGCGCGCTCCAGCTAACCGCCGATCGGGGCACGCGCGTTGGTGGCCCAAAAAATCTGCGTGCCGAGCGCGTCGATGACGTTCACGAGCACCAGGTTGAGCGCCATCGACTTGGCCGTAGCCTGGCCCACGCCCACGGGTCCGCCGCTTGCGTTGTAGCCGTAGTAGCAGCCGACGAGCACGATCGTCGTGGCCATCGTCATGCCCTTGATCACGCTGTAGAGATAGTCGCCGGGGTTCTGGAACTGCCAGAAGATCAGCAGGTAGCCGCCCGAGGAGATGTAGCCGACCTGGTGCACGATCGCGATGTACGAGCCCAGATAGGCGACGCCGGTCGCGCCGACGTACATGAACGGCAGCACCAGCCACGCCGCCAGCAGACGTGTGGCGCACAGGAACGTCATCGAGTCCACGCCCATCACCTCCAGCGCGTCGATCTCCTCGGAGATGCGCATCGCGCCGAGCTCCGCCACGATCCCGGTGCCGACCTTCGCGGACATCATGTAGCCGAAGATCAGCGGCACCGCCTCGCGCAGGTTGCACAACGCGGAGAACACGCCCGCGTAGCCGGGCGCGCCGGCCGCCTCGTTGAAGTACGCGGCCTGGATGCCGCACGGGCCGAGGCCGGTGATGAACACCAGCCCCCAGATCACGCCCGTCGAGCCCACGATCAGGATGCCCGCCTGACGCAGCGACTCGCCGAAGAAGCGCAGCACGCGCAGGCTCCACACCTCCCGCAGCACTTCGCCCATGAAGCCGCCGATCTCGCCCGTCGCGGCGAGCCATTCGCGCGGCAGCGCGAGCAGCTCATTCATTTGATCACCAGGATCTGCGGATGGGTGGCCAGCAGCGTTTGGGTGAAGACGTAGTTGAACGCGCCGAACACCAGGAACGAGACGACCACCGCCTCGTTGACCGCGCGCCCGACCCCCTCCGCGCCGCCTGATGCGGTCATGCCTTTGTAACAGCAGACGATCGCGATGATCGCCCCGAAGATCGACGTCTTCAGCACCGATCCCCACAGGTCGGTGACCGACGCGTTGGCGAACAGCGTGTGCCAGAACGGTCCCAGCGTGCCGCCGTTCTCGACCTCCGCGAGCAGGCCGCCGTACAGCCCGAACAGGATCGAGTAGACGTTGAACAGCCCGGTGACGAGCATCAGCGACAGGAAGCGCGGCACGACGAGGCTCTTGACGGGGTCGACGCCGAGCACCTGCAGCGCGTCGAGCTCCTCGCGCACCTTGCGCGCGCCCAGGTCCGCGGTGATCGCCGTGCCGCCCACCCCCGCGACCACGGTGGCCGTGATCAGGGGGCCGATTTCGCGGACGACCTCGATCACGAAGAAGCCGCCCAGGAAGTCCAGCGCGCCGAACAGCTTCAGGAAGTTCGCCGCCTGCAGGCCCGGCGCCCCGTAGTCGATCGCGATCGTCGACACCAGCAGCGGGAACCACACGAGGCGCAGCACGAACAGGAACTGCGAGACCAGCTCGCCGCCGTAGATGTACGGGGGCAGCAGCGCCGAGGAGATCGTCCTGCCGGTGAGCAGCATCATGTCGCCGAGTTCCTCCAGCAGGTTCCTCGCCGGGATCCATGTCCGCCTCGGGAGGGCTGAGATGGCGTCGCCGCGCCGCACTGATCTAGTGTACTAGTTCACCAGCACACTATGCAACGTGGTCCCCGCGGGCTACAGTTGACGGCATGAGCCACGACGCAGCTGGATCGTCTGCGGCTGGGTCGCCCGGCCTGGACATCGCCGTCGATCGCGACGCGGAGATCCCGATCGGCGTGCAGCTCGCGTGGGCGCTGCGCTCGCGCATCCGCGACGGCTTCTTCGAGCCCGGACAGCGCCTGCCCGGCCTGCGCGAGGTGGCGGAGGCGACGGGCGTCAACGTCAACACCGTGCGCAGCGTCTACCAGCGCCTGGAGCACGAGGGCCTGATCGACAGCCAGCAGGGCAGCGGCACGTTCGTCGCCTCCACGCCACAGCGGCCGTCGACGGTCGCGAGCATCGCGGCGGACGCCGCCCGCGAAGCCCGCGAGACGGGGGTCGACCCGCGCGAGATCGCGGCCGCGCTGTACGTATCCCCCGGCGCTCCCCCCCGGCCCGCCGACGACGCGGCCGCGCGCCGGCGCGCGCTGCGCGAGCAGATCGCGGTGCTCGAGCGCACGCTCGCGGAGATCGAAGCCAAGCATCCCGGCGTCGCGCCCGCGAGCGCGCCCGCCCGCCGCGGGATCGGGCCGACGCTGCTCGACGCGGCGGAGCTCGAGCAGGTGCGAACCACGCTGGTGCGCCGCCTGGCGAGTGTCCAGGCGGCGATCGACCAGCTGGGCGGCGATCAGGTCGCGGGCGAGCGGGAGACAGTCGAGGAGAAGCAGCCGCGCGCCAAGCCCGCGAGCCGGCGCGCGCCTCGAGCGCGACCGCCGTTGCGCCCGGCGCCGGAGGGCGCGTGAAGCGATGATGGAGACGTACTTCCTCGCGATGGTGCTGGGAGTGCCGCTGCTGCTCCTGTCCATCGCGCTGCTCGCCGGGCACTTCTACCGCGACGGCTACGCGGCGCTGCTCGACTGGAAGCCCACGCGCTCCCCCGAGCGGGAAGTCGAGCTCGAGCTGGGCGACATCGGGCAGATGCTCGACGCGCAGAACAGGCATCGGCGCAGGCGCGGCGTGCCCGAGCGCACGCTCGAGGAAGTGACCGGGCGCGCGTCGGCGTCGTGGCGCTAGAGTTCGGCACTCGGAGCGCGAGACAGTCGAATTTGTCTGACCTGTAGCACCAATAAATAGGAGGCCGACGCAGATGGGCGGACCGTGCGACCTGGTATTCGAGGGCGGCGGCGTCAAGGGGATCGGCCTGGCGGGCGCCTTCTTCGAGCTCTACGCACAGGGCTATCGCCCCGCGTGCGTCGCGGGGACCTCGGCGGGGGCGATCACCGCGGCGCTGGTCGCCGTCGGCTACACCGGCGAAGAGCTCGAGAAGCTCGTGCTGAACGACATGCACTTTCCGCTGTTCGCCGACCGTCCCCGGGTGCATCTGCCGGGCG
>JBKQHH010000184.1:0-3605 GCA_052148875.1 Solirubrobacteraceae bacterium | reverse complement strand
CTCTCGGCGCTGGCCGTCGAAGAGCCGCGCATCGAGGTCTTCGAGGGCGCGCGCGCACACGCGCTGTGGACCGATGCGGACCCCACCAACCCCCGCTGTCGCGGCGTCGCCTGCGACGACGGCCGCGTGATCGCCGCGCGCGCGGTCGTGATCGCCACCGGCGGCGCCGCCGCGCTGTGGGCGCGCACGACCAACCCACCCGGCTCGCAGGGCATCGGCCTGCTCCTCGCCCACGCCGCCGGCGCCACCCTCGCGGACCTCGAGCTGCTGCAGTTCCACCCCACGGCGGTGATCGGGATCCCCGGGCGCGAGGGCTTCCTCGTGACCGAGGCGATCCGCGGCGAGGGCGCGACCCTGCACGACGCGTCCGGCGAGCGCTTCGTCGACGAGCTCGCCCCCCGCGACGAGGTCTCGCGCGCGATCCAGGCGCTGCTGGAGCGCTCGGGGCAGCGATCGGTGGGTCTGGACATGCGCGCGATCGATCCAGCCCACTTCCCCAACGTCGTCGCCTCGCTGCGCGAGGCCGGCGTGGACCCGACACGCGAGCTGATCCCCGTCGCGCCCGCCGCCCACTACATGATGGGGGGCATCGTCACCGACCTGGACGCGCGCTCGACGCTCCCCGGCCTGTACGCCGTCGGCGAGTCCTCGTGCACGGGCCTGCACGGCGCCAACCGGCTCGCCTCCAACTCGCTCAGCGAGTGCTTCGTGTTCGCCCGCCGCGCCGTCGCCAACGCGCTGTCGCGGCCCGCTCAGGCCCTCCCCGCGGCGAGCGAGCGCGAGCTTCAGCGCCTGCGCGAGATCCCCGCGCCGGCGATCGCCGAGCGCGCGACGCGCGAGGCGCTATGGCGCGACGCGGGCGTCGTGCGCACGCCCGAGGGCCTCAGCCGCCTGCTCACCGACCCGCACCCGCTCGCCCGGACGATCGCAGATGCGCGCTCGCGCGCACCGAGAGCCGCGGAGCGCACCTGCGCGCCGACCACCCCGAGCGCGACCCCGCATTCGACTTCCGCCACGCGCTCGTCACGGGCGAGGACGCGATCTCCTGGGAGACCTGGCACTGACAGGCCCCGCGCGCGCGGCCGCCGAGCCGGATCTCGTGGCGACGCTTTCATAAGAAGTTCGGAAGTTCTCCTCGAATTCTTCATCTGGCGATCCATTCGAATCGCAAACGTGTTGATGCTTGTGGAAGTTCCCGGGGCCGACGGAGTCTCCAGGAACAGGCGGGTGTGCTCTCTGACCATCAGATCGAGCGAAAGAGGGCGAGGAGCAGTCACCATGTACCAGTTCAGTAGAGCCATCTACCGGGAGCTCGCGCCCCAGATACAGGCTCCGCCACCCGGCGCGCCCGCGACCAGCAACCAGACGGCGGTCCTGCGCTCGTGCGAGCAGGTGATCACCCGCCTGGCCACCGATCGCCACTACTTCGCGCATCCCGCGCGCACGCTGTTCCTCGACGTCCGCACCTACTTCCCGATGTCCGCCCAGAGCCACGTCCACAAGGTGATCAGCCGCTACATCGGCTTCGCCCAGCTGTTCCTGGCCGAACACCCCCACGAGGGCTACACCGCAGTCAGCGGCGCCCCGCCGCAGTGTCGCGCCACCACCCGCAAGGGCTCGGCCTGCCAGCGCACGCCCCTGCCGCACAACGGCTACTGCCCCTCCCACCAGCATCTCGCCGACACCGAGAACCGCGAGCTGGCCGCCGCGTGAACCGCGGCCGGCCGCCGCGCAGGCGAGCCCGCCAGCGCATACGCGAGCTGCCGCGGCGTCAGCCTGACGTAGGCTCCCGGGCATGCTCCTGGGCGTGGACGTCGGCGGCACCTTCACCGACGCGGTGCTGCTCGACGAGCACGGGGCCGTCCACACCGCCAAGGTCCCATCGACGCCCTCCGAGGAGTCCGTCGCGGTGCTCGACGCGGTGCGACTGGTGCTCGCCCGGGCCGGCGCGCGGGCGCGGGACGTCGAGCGCTTCGCGCACGGCATGACCGTCGCCACCAACGCGCTGCTGGAGGGCCGCACGGCGCGAACCGCGCTGCTCGCCACCGCCGGCTTCACCGACGTGATCGAGCTCGCCCGCCAGAACCGGCCCCACCTCTACCGGCTGTGCGAGGCCGCGCCCGCGCCGCTCGTGCCGGCGCAGCTGCGGTTCGCCGTGCCCGAGCGCATGGGACCCGACGGCCCGCTGCGCGCGCTGGACCCCGCCGCGGCGCGCGAGCTGATCGAGCGGCTCGCGGGCGCCGCGCCGGAGGCGGTGGCCGTCTCGCTGCTGCACTCCTACGCGGACCCCGCTCACGAGCGGCTGCTCGCGGCCCTCCTCGCGGAGCTCCTGCCCGGCACCCACGTGTCGCTCTCCTGCGATCTGGTGGGCACGTTCCGCGAGTACGAGCGCACGGCCACGACCGTGCTCGACGCCGCCCTCTCCCCCCTGCTCGCCTCCTACCTGAGCCGGCTGTCGAGCGACGCGCGCGCGCTCGGCGTGTGCGAGCCGCAGATCATGCAGTCCTCCGGCGGCCTCACCGAGCCGGCGCGCGCGGGCGCGCATGCCGCGCTGACGGTGCTCTCGGGTCCCGCGGGCGGCGTGCGCGGCGCGCTGACGCTGGCGCAGCTCGCGGACGAGGCCGACGTGCTCTGCTTCGACATGGGCGGGACCTCGTGCGACGTCTGCCTGATCGACGGCGGTCAGGTTCCCGAGACGGCCGAACGCACGATCGCCGGACGGCCGCTGTCGCTGCCTGCGCTCGACATCCACACGGTCGGCGCGGGCGGCGGCTCGATCGCGTGGCGCGACCCCGGCGGCGCGCTGCGCGTGGGCCCGGCCTCGGCGGGGGCCGACCCCGGGCCCGCGTGCTACGGACGCGGCGGGCGGGAGGCGACCGTCACCGACGCCAACCTGCTGCTCGGACGGCTGCTCGAGGACTCGCCGCTGGCGGGCGGCCTGTCGCTGGACGGGAGCGCCGCCGAGCGCGCGATCTCGCGCCTGGCGCGCGAGCTCGGGCTGGAGCCGATCGCGTGCGCCGAGGGGATCGTGCGCGTCGCCGAGTCGGAGATGCTGGGAGCGCTGCGCGTGATGAGCATCGCGCGCGGCATCGACCCGCGCGGCCTCGCGCTGATGCCGTTCGGCGGCGCCGGGCCCCTGCACGCGGCCGCGCTCGCGCGCGAGCTCGGCATCTCGCGCGTGCTGTGCCCGCGCGCCTCCGGCGTGCTGTGCGCGCTCGGCCTCGCCGCGGCAGCCCCCCGACGGGACGCCGCGCGCACGGTCATGCTGGGCAGCTCGGGCGGCCGTCCCCTGTCCCCGCGGCTGCTGTCCGAGGAGCGCGACGCGCTCGTCGCCGAGGCCGGCGCGGCGCTCTCGACGATCCCGACGCGCGTGCGCGTTCGCCACGAGCTGCGCTATCGCGGCCAATCGTTCGAGCTTCCCGTCGACGAGGAGCTCGAGCCCGGCGCGCGCGAGCCGGCCGAGCGTCGATCGGCGGGACTCGACCCCGGCGGGCTGCGCGCGGCGTTCGCGCGGGCGCACGAGCGGCGCTACGGCTATCGCGACGACGACGCCGAGCTCGAGCTGGTCAACATGCGCGTGTCCGTCTGGGGCCCCTCCCCCGCGC
>JBKQHH010000183.1:0-11795 GCA_052148875.1 Solirubrobacteraceae bacterium | reverse complement strand
GTCCGCTGGACGGCTCCGAACGCCATCGGCAGCACGTGCGCTGCTACTGGCACGCAGCCTTCTTGCTAAAGTCCCAGCAGACACCAGCGTCACCGCTAGCTCCCTTGCTGCTCGCCGGCGCGCCGCTGCCTGCCGCGCCACCAGGCCCCGCGGTGCCGGCCGTGAACATGGGCGTGGGCACGGTTGCCGGCGCCATCGCGTAGGCGATGCCGATCGCATGCCCGCCGCGCCCGCCGCCGCCGGGACCGCCGCCACGACCGCCGGACCCACCCGCCCCGCCTGGCCCGCGACCCCTGCCGCGGCCGCCCTCGCGGCCCTCACGACCTCCGCCGCGACCGTCGCGCTCGGAGCTCGGCGGCGCCGGCGCCGTCATGTCCGTCAGGTCCGCGCCGGTGTAGCCCTCGGGCATGATCTCGCCCTTGTTCACCCAGCACTTGACGCCGATGCGGCCGAACGTCGTGCGCGCCTCGTAGAAGCCGTAGTCGATGTCCGCTCGCATCGTGTGCAGCGGCACGCGCCCGTCGGAGTAGCTTTCCGTGCGCGCCATCTCCGCGCCGCCCAGGCGCCCGGCGACCTGCACCTTCACGCCCTTCGCGCCCGAGCGCATCGCGCTGGTCAGCGCGCGCTTCATCGCGCGGCGGAACGCCACGCGGTTCTGCAGCTGCTCGGCGATCGACTGCGCCACCAGCTTCGCGTCGAGCTCCGGGCGCTTGATCTCGAGGATGTTGACCTTGATCTGCTTTTTGGTCATCCGGTGCAGATCGCGGCGCAGCGCGTCCACTTCCGTGCCCGACTTGCCGATCACGATGCCCGGCCGCGCCGTGTGGATGTTGACCTCTAGCTCGTTCGCGTCCTTGCGGATCGTGATGTCCGACAGCCCCGCGTGGGCGAGCTTGTTGACGATGTGCTCGCGCACGCGCACGTCCTCGGCGAGGTACTCGGCGAAGTTCTTCTCGTTGAACCAGTTCGACTTCCAGTCGTGGATGTAGCCCACGCGCATTGCCTCTGGATGAACCTTCTGTCCCATTTTCTCGTCTCTCAGCGGTTTCTCTTGGTGGTCCCCGGCTCGGGGCGCGGGGTCAGCGTGATCGTCAGGTGGCTCGTGCGCTTGCGGATCGGCGTCGCGCGTCCCATCGCGCGCGGCCGGAACCGCTTGATCGTCGGCCCTTCGTCGGCGTACGCCTCCCGGACGATCAGGTCGTCCTCGAGCAGTTCGTGGTTGCTCTCCGCGTTCGCCACAGCCGACTCGAGCAGCTTGCTCCAGTCGCGTGCCACCTCACGAGGGGTGAACGCGAGGATAGCGCGTGCCTCCTGCACGGACTTGCCGCGCAGGTGCCCGCACACCATGCGGGCCTTGCGCGCCGACGTGCGCACGTAGCGCGCGTGCGCCGCGACGACCCGCCGGCGAGCAGCTTTCGCGGTGCCTTTGGCGGCGCGAGGAGCGGCGGCCGGTTTGGCCGGTTTCTCCACGGCCTTCTCGGCAGCGGGCTCTTTCGCCGATGCCGGTTTCTTCTCGGCGGCCGGTTTCTTCTCGGCCGCCGGTTTCTTCTCGGCCGCCGGTTTCTTTTCCGCAGCAGGCTTTGTCTCAGCGGCCGGCTCTTTCGCGGCGGCCGGTTTTTTCGCGGCGGCCGGCTTTTTCTCGGCAGCGGGCTCTTTCTCCGCCGCCGGTTTCTTCGCAGCCGCCGGCTTCTTCTCCGCGGCGGGTTTCTTCTCCGCGGCAGGTTTCTTCGCGGCCGGCGCCTTCGCGTCGCCCGGCTCGGCCGGCGTCTGGCCGTCCTTCTCCTCGTCGGCGCTCATCTACCTGACCTTCCCCGAGCCCGCGTGCCCGCGGAACACGCGCGTGGGCGCGAACTCGCCGAGCTTGTGACCGACCATCGACTCGCTGATGTACACCGGCACGTGTTTCTTGCCGTCGTGCACCGCGATCGTGTGACCGACCATCTCCGGGAAGATCGTCGACGCGCGCGACCACGTCCGCAGCATTTTTTTGTTGTTCGCCGCGTTCAGCGCTTCGATGCGCTGCATCAGGCGCTCTTCCACCCACGGCCCCTTCTTGCTCGAGCGGCTCATCGCTGCTTGCCCTTCCCGCGACGCCTACCGCGCACGATGTAGCGGCTGGAGGTCTTGTTCTTTTTGCGCGTGCGGTAGCCGAGCGTCGGCACGCCCCATGGCGTGACCGGGTGGCGTCCGGCGGTGGTCGAGCCCTCGCCGCCGCCGTGCGGGTGGTCGACGGGGTTCATCGCCACGCCGCGCGTCTGCGGGCGCACGCCCATGTGGCGCTTGCGTCCCGCCTTTCCGACCTTCACGTTCTGGTGCTCCGCGTTGCCGATCGTGCCGACCGTCGCCCTGCACTCGG
Organism: Solirubrobacteraceae bacterium; assembly: GCA_052148875.1. GTDB lineage: Bacteria > Actinomycetota > Thermoleophilia > Solirubrobacterales > Solirubrobacteraceae > Palsa-744. The sequence goes on along the minus strand of JBKQHH010000183.1, from coordinate 9,439 downwards.
CGCGCACCATGCGCATCTCGCCCGAGGGCAGGCGCAGGGTCGCCATGTCGCCGTCCTTGGCCATCAGCTGCGCCGACGCTCCCGCCGAGCGCGCCATCTGGCCGCCGCGGCCGGGCGCCAGCTCGATGTTGTGCACGACCGTGCCCACCGGCATGCGCGCCAGCTCCATGCAGTTGCCGACCGCGATGTCCGCGGTCTCGCCCGAGGACACGATCATCCCCACGGTCAGCCGCTGCGGCGCGAGGATGTAGCGCTTCTCGCCGTCCACGTAGTGCAGCAGCGCGATGTACGCGGAGCGGTTGGGGTCGTACTCGATCGCCGCGACGCGCGCGTCGACGCCGTCCTTGCGGCGCTTGAAGTCCACCCGCCGGTACGCGCGCTTGGCCCCGCCGCCGCGGTGGCGGGCGGTCTTGCGCCCGAACACGTTGCGCCCGCCGCTCTTCTTCAACCCTTCCACGAGCGTCTTCTCCGGCTTGGACTTCGTGATCTCCGCGAAGTCCGGGTATGACACGAAGCGTCTGCCGGGGCTCGTCGGGCGTGGTTTGCGTATCGGCATATCTAATTCCTGAGAAGGTCGTGAGTCGAGCCAGACAAGGACGCAGCGAGCGTGGCGTGCTTCGCACGCGAGCGAACGAGGACGCAGTATGGCGAAGCGCTCACGGTCATCTCAGGCCTCGAGGGCCGCTAGGCCTTGGAAGATCGGAATGGACTCGCCCGAGCGCACCTGCACGATCGCCTTCTTCCACTCGCGCGTGCCGCCCTTGGCGGTGCTGCCGCGGCGCTTGGGCTTGGACTTGACGCTCATCGTGCGCACGTCCACCACGTGCACGTCGAACAGCGCCTCCACCGCCTGGCGGATCTGCGTCTTGTGCGCGTCGCGATGCACGCGGAAGGTGTAGCGGTCGGCGGCCGAGAGCACGTAGCTCTTCTCCGAGACCACCGGGCGGATGATCACCTGCGTGTGCTCCATCAGGCCTTCGCCTCCCCGCCCGTGCGCGGCGGGCCGGTGCGCGCGGTGAGCGCCTGCAGCGCCGGCTCGGAGATGACGAGCGTGGCTGCGCCGAGCAGGTCGGCGACGCCCACGTTCTCAGCGGTCAGCACCGCCACGCGCGCGAGGTTGCGGAAGGACAGCGCCGCCGAGGACTCCTCGGGTGCGAGCACCACCAGCGTCGGGCTGACCTCGCCGGTGGGCAGCTCCCAATCATCGAGCAGCTCGAACGCCTGGCTTGTCTTGGGCGCGGTGAAGATGCTCGCGTCGAGGATCGCGATCGAGCCACGGCCGGCGTGCAGCGACAGCGCGCTGCGCAGCGCCGCGCGCTGCTCCTTGCGGTTGACCTTGAACGTGTACGAGCGCGGCTGCGGCCCGAACACCGTGCCGCCGCCGGTCCATATCGGCGAGCGGTTGGAGCCCGCGCGGGCTCGACCGGTTCCCTTCTGGCGCCAGGGCTTGGCACCGCCGCCTGAGACCTTGCCGCGGGTTTTCGTGGCGGCGGTTCCGCGCCGGCGCGCGGCCTGCTCCGCGCGCACGCTCTGGTGGACCAGCGGACCGGAGAAGCGGGCGCCGAACGCGGACTCGTCGAGCTTGACCTTCTTGGCGGCGGGTGGGTGGGACCCCAATATTGGTGCGTCAGGCATCGGTCCTCACCTCCACCAGCGAGCCCGTCGGACCGGGCACCGAGCCGCGCACCATCAGCAGGTTCTCCTTGGCGTCCACGCGCACGACCTCCAGGCCCTTCTGGGTGACGCGCTTGTTGCCCATCTGTCCCGGCCCGCGGATGCCCTTCATCACGCGCGCGGGCCACGCCGACGCGCCGATCGAGCCGGGGGCGCGAACGTTGTGCGAGCCGTGGGACTTGGGGCCGCTGGCGAAGTTGTGGCGCTTGATCGTTCCCTGAAAGCCCTTGCCCTTCGAGGTCCCCGAGATCTTCACGCGCGCGCCCACCTCGAACGAGTCGACCGTCACCGCGTCGCCGAGCGCGAGTGGGTGGGCGGGATCCAATACATCGCGGAACTCCGCGAGCGTGCGCATCGGCGGCGCATCGGCCTTCTTCAGGTGTCCGAGCTCAGGCTTGGACAGGTGCTTCTCCTTCGTCTGTCCGAACGCCAGCTGCACGGCGTCATAGCCGTCGCGCTCACTCGTGCGAATCGCCGTCACGGGGCACGGCCCGGCCTCGAGCACGGTCACGCGCGCGACGCTGCCGTCCTCCTGGAAGACCTGGGTCATGCCGAGCTTCTTGGCGAGGATCGCGGGCATCGTGGCTCAGGTCGCGAGGCGAATCTCGATGTCGACGCCCGCCGGCAGATGATCCAGGCGCTGGAGCGAGTCGACCGTCTTGGGCGTGGGCTGGTGGATGTCGATCAGGCGCTTGTGCGTGCGGATCTCGAAGTGCTCGCGCGAGTCCTTGTCCTTGAACGGCGAGCGGATCACGCAGTACACGTTCTTCTCCGTCGGCAGCGGCACCGGTCCCGACACGCTCGCGCCAGTGCGCGTGGCCGTCTCGACGATCTCCCTCGCCGCCGACTCGATGGCGGAGGTGTCATACGCCTTCAGGCGGATGCGGATCTTGTTTTGGTTGGTCGCTGCCATTTGTTCTCAGTTGCCTTCTTATGTTGGGTGAAGCGTGCGAGGGGGGCGGATCCGTGTGAGCAGAATCCACCCCCGGCCCGCTCGAGGCGGGTTCACTCGTCGTATCGGACTGCAATACGCCGGCGTCGCCGACGTTGGTGCTACTCGATGATCTCGCTGACCACGCCCGAGCCGACCGTGCGACCGCCCTCACGAATGGCGAAACGCAGGCCCTGGTCCATGGCGATCGGCTGGATCAGCTCGATCTCCATCTGGACGTTGTCGCCGGGCATGACCATCTCGACGCCGTCGGGCAGCTTGGCCACGCCGGTGACGTCGGTCGTGCGGAAGTAGAACTGAGGCCTGTAGCCCGTGAAGAAGGGGGTGTGACGGCCGCCCTCCTCCTTCTTGAGCACGTAGACCTCGGACTTGAACTTGGTGTGCGGGGTGATCGACCCGGGCTTGCACAGCACCTGGCCGCGCTCGATCTCCTCGCGCTTGGTGCCGCGCAGCAGGCAGCCGACGTTGTCGCCCGCGCGACCCTCGTCGAGGATCTTGCGGAACATCTCCACGCCGGTGACGACCGTCGAGGTGGTGTCGTGCACGCCCACGATCTCGACCGTGTCGCCGGTGTGCACGATGCCCTGCTCGACGCGGCCGGTCGCCACGGTGCCGCGGCCGGTGATCGAGAACACGTCCTCGACCGGCATCAGGAACGGCTTGTCGAGCTCGCGCACAGGCTCGGGGATGTAGTCGTCCAGCGCGGCGGCGAGGTCGAGGATCTTCTGCTTGTACGCCTCGTCGCCTTCGAGCGCCTTCAGCGCCGAGCCGGTGATGAACGGGATGTCGTCACCCGGGAAGTCGTACTCGGAGAGCAGCTCGCGGACCTCCACCTCGACCAGCTCCAGCAGCTCCTCGTCGTCGACCATGTCGGCCTTGTTGAGGAACACGACGATGTACGGGACGCCCACCTGGCGGGCGAGCAGGATGTGCTCGCGCGTCTGCGGCATCGGGCCGTCCGCGGCGGAGACCACCAGGATCGCCCCGTCCATCTGGGCGGCGCCGGTGATCATGTTCTTGACGTAGTCGGCGTGACCGGGGCAGTCCACGTGCGCGTAGTGACGGTTCTCGGTCTGGTACTCGACGTGGGAGGTGGCGATCGTGATCCCGCGTTCCTTCTCCTCGGGCGCGTTGTCGATTTCCGCGAAGCTGCGGGCTTCGGCGCCTCCCTTCTCGGCCAGCACCGTGGTGATGGCGGCGGTCAGCGTCGTCTTGCCATGGTCGATGTGACCGATGGTCCCGACGTTCACGTGCGGCTTGTCGCGCTCGAACTTCTCCTTCGCCACTTTTTACTCGCTCCTGTATCGACTTGTATGCCCGCCTCTGTGGAGGCGAACCTCAGAAATCTATCTAAATGCGATCTTCCTTGACTGCTGCCTGCTGCCGTGCAAGTCCGCTCTGGCTGCTACCCGACCTAGTCCGAGCCGTCTAGGCCGGGACCGGTTCCCCCGTTCGCTGTTCGACGATCTTCTCGGCGATGTTCGGCGGAACCTCCTGGTAGGCGTCGAACTGCATCGTGTACGTGGCGCGTCCCTGCGTGTTGGAGCGCAGGTCGGTCGCGTACCCGAACATCTCGCTCAGCGGCACCTTGGCGGTGACCGCAAGCGCGTTGCCGCGGCGCTCCTGTCCTTCGACGTGGCCGCGCCGGCGGCTGAGGTCGCCGATCACATCGCCGAGGAAGTCCTCCGGCACGACGACCTCGACCCCGAAGATCGGCTCCAGCAGCACCGGCTTGGCGCGTTTGGCGGCCTCTTTGATCGCGTACGAGCCCGCCACTTTGAAGGCGATCTCCGAGGAGTCGACGTCGTGGTACTTGCCGTCGACCAGCGTCACGCGCACGTCCACCATCGGGTAGCCGGCCTTGACGCCGTTCTCCAGCGCCTCCTCGATGCCCTTCTTCACGGCCGGGATGTACTCCGAGGGGATCGCTCCACCCTTGATCTTGTTGACGAACTCGAAGCCCTCGCCGGGCGCCGGCTCGAGGTCGATGTACACGACGCCGAACTGGCCCGAGCCGCCCGTCTGGCGCACGAACTTGCCCTCGATCTTCTCGACGTGCCCGCGCACGGTCTCGCGGTAGGAGACCTGCGGACGGCCGACGTTCGCCTCGACGCCGAACTCGCGCTTCATGCGGTCGACCAGCACCTCCAGGTGCAGCTCGCCCATGCCCGAGATCTCCGTCTGGCCGGTCTCTTCGTTGGTGCGCACCTGGAACGTCGGGTCCTCCTCCGCCAGGCGCCCGAGCGCGGTCGACATCTTCTCCTGGTCGACCTTCGTCTTGGGCTCGACCGCGACCTTGATGACCGGCTCGGGGAAGACGATGTTCTCGAGATGGATGGGGTGGTCGGGCGCGGCGAGCGTGTCGCCGGTGATCACCTGCTTGATGCCCACGGCGGCCGCGATGTCGCCGGCGTAGACCTCGGTGACCTCCTCGCGCTCGTTGGCGTGCATCATCAGGATGCGCCCGATCCGCTCGGTGCGTCCGGTGCCCACGTTCAGCACGCGCGCGCCCGCCTCCAGTTTCCCGGAGTACACGCGGAAGTACGTCAGCTTGCCGACGTACGGGTCGGCGGCGATCTTGAACGCGAGCGCGGCGAACGGCTCGGAGTCGTCGGCCTTGCGCACGACCTCGCGCTCCTGCTCCTCGCCCTTGATCAGTTCGGTGCCGACGACCGGCGGCACGTCCAGCGGCGAGGGCAGGTAGTCGATGACCGCGTCCAGCAGCGGCTGCACGCCCTTGTTCTTGAACGACGAGCCGCACAGCACGGGCGTCAGTTTGGTCGACAGCGTGGCCGAGCGGATCGCGCTCTTGAGGACCTCCGCGGGCACCTCGGCCTCCTCGAGCATCAGTTCGAGCAGCGCGTCGTCGTAGTGGGAGACCTCCTCGAGCAGGTGTTCGCGCGCGGCGCCCGCCGCTTCGATCAGGTTCTCGGGGATGTCGATCTCATCGACTTCCTTGCCCATCTCGTCCTTGTAGACGATCGCCTTCATCGCGACCAGGTCGACGACGCCGAGGAAGTCGCCCTCCGAGCCGATCGGCAGCTGGATCGGCACCGGGTGGGCGCCCAGGCGGTCGATCATCGTCTGCACGCCCTTGTCGAAGTCGGCGCCGATGCGGTCCATCTTGTTGATGTACGCGATGCGCGGCACGTGGTACTTGTCGGCCTGGCGCCAGACTGTCTCCGACTGCGGCTCGACGCCGGCGACGGAGTCGAACAGCGCGATCGCGCCGTCGAGCACGCGCAGCGAGCGCTCGACCTCGACCGTGAAGTCGACGTGCCCGGGCGTGTCGATGATGTTGATCCGGTGGTCCTTCCACTGCGCGGTGGTGGCGGCGGAGGTGATCGTGATGCCGCGCTCCTGCTCCTGTTCCATCCAGTCCATGACCGCCGCGCCCTCGTGGACCTCGCCGATCTTGTACGTGCGCCCGGTGTAGTAGAGGATGCGCTCGGTCGTCGTCGTCTTACCGGCGTCGATGTGCGCCATGATCCCGATGTTGCGGGTGTTTTGGAGTGAGAACTTGCGTGGCATCTGTGAGGGTGGGGGTTGGGTGCTTGGCGGCTGCGCGGGCAAAAAAATAGGCCCCTCGGGCCCACGCGCGCAGCTGGTCTTGTGTGGACCGGTCCGCGTCGTTATCTGCTCGAGGTCTCCATCTTGATTGCCGAGTCCGCGGGGAGCACGCGCGTGCGCTGCGTCCACCCGCGACGCGGTCCCGACTATAGCAGAGGGATTCTGCGCGTTAGACGGGCTTCCTGCCCGCGGCGCCCGGCGCGTCGGGGTGCTCCTCGCGCGCCCCGCACGACTCCTGCGCGGGCGCATCCTCGACCATCGCCGCGAGGCGCTCGAGCACGCGCGTGGCCGCGCGCAGCTCGTCGATCTCCAGGCCCGCAAGCGCCTGCTCCCAGCGGCTCTTCCAGGCCTCGCGCTTCGCCTCGATCGCCCGCCGGCCCTGGCGCGTGAGCCGCGAGACGACCACCCGCCGGTCGGTCTGCGAGCGCACGCGCTCGACGTGGCCCTGCTCGGCGAGGTGGTCGAGCATCTGCGTGACCGTCGCCGGCGTCAGCCGGGCCGCCGTCGCGAGCTCTCCCGCCGCCAGCTCGCCACGCTCGTGCAGCTCGATCAGCAGCTCGAACTGGGCGTGGCTGAGCTCGCTCGCGCCCAGGTGCGTGTCGCGCCCGCGCAGTCGGTTGAAGCTGCGAAAGACGCGGCGAAACGCCATACCCAGGTCGGTCAGCTGCGCCTCGCGCGTCGCGGGCGGCGCGGGCGGCGCGGCCGCCTCGGCGGTCGCGCCGGGCTCGGTTTGCGCGGTCGACTCGCCGGGCGCGGTCTGCTCGTCGGAGGACTCGAGGATGGCGGGGCTGCTCATCGCGCGCTCGTCTATACGCCGAGGGGCTCGGCGCTCGCCTCCGCGCTGGCTGCCGCACGGTCGAGTCGCGCGCTTGGGCTCTCGGCGCGGAGCAGCACCAGACAGGGGATCAGGGACAGCAGGCAGATCGCGAACGACCACCAGAAGGCGGTGCCGAACGCGCCGGCGACCTTGCCGAGCGAGTGCGCGTGGAGGGCCGCGCGCTGCAGCACGACGGCGAGCACCGCCGTTCCGATCGCGCCGCCGATGCGCTGCAGGACGTTCAGCTGGGGGGTCGCGTCGGGCAGCTGTGCGGGGCGCAGCGAGGCGAACGCGGCGGTCATCGCCGGCATGAACGAGAAGCCGATGCCGACGCCGCGCAGCACGAGCACCAGCGAGATGGACACGATCGACGTGCCCGCGCCGATGAACGCGAGCGGGACCGTCGCCAGCGACAGGACCGACACGCCCGCAAGCGCCACCCGTCCCCCGCCGAAGCGATCGCTGAGACGCCCGGCGAGCGGCATCACCAGCAGCATGCCGATCCCCTGCGGGCCGGTCAGCAGCCCGGTGACGATGACGCTCTCGTGGCGGACTTCCTGGTAGTACAGCGGCACGAGGATCATCGCGCCGAACAGCGCCGCGCCGAGGCCGAAGGTGGTCAGCGAGGCGGCGGCGAAGACGCGGTTGGCGTACAGCCGGACGTCCAGCAGGGGGTGCGCGACGCGCAGCGCGTGCCAGCAGAAGACACCCGCGAGCACGACGCCGGCGACGACCGGCCACACGACCAGCGGGGCGGCGAGGTCGCTGTTGGTGGCGAGCTCGCTGAGCCCGTACACCAGGGCGGTCGACGCGCTCGACATGAGCGCCAGGCCGAGCACGTCCAGGCGCCCGGCGTGCCCGGAGTCGGTGTGGGGCAGCATGCGCCAGCCCAGGACGAACGCGAACACGCCGATGGGGACGTTCACGAGGAAGATCCACGACCAGTGCAGGTACTGCAGGATCGCTCCGCCGAGAACCGGTCCGAGGATCGGCGCGAGCATCGCGGGCATCGCGACGATGCCCATCACGCGGCCCATGCGCTTGGGACCGGCGACCTGCGCCATGATCAGCTGGCCGATCGGCATGAGCATCCCGCCGCCGACTCCCTGCAGCACCCGGAAGAGCACGAGCATGGTCGTCGACGCTGCCACCGCGCACAGCGCCGAGCCGCCCGTGAACAGCACCAGCGAGGTCATGTACACGCGCTTGGCGCCAAAGCGCCGCGCCGCCCAGCCGGTGACCGGGATGACCGCGGCCAGCGACAGCAGATAGCCGGTGATCACCCACTGGACCTGCGCGATCGTGCTGTGCAGGTCGTGGCGCAGCGTGTGCAGCGCGACGTTGACGATCGTCGTGTCGAGGATCGACATGATCATCCCGAGGATCACCACGCCGGCGATCTTCCACACGTACGGCTCGATGCGGTCGGACGCCTCCGGGTGGAAGCCGGGGTCGGATGTCGGCGGCGCGGAAGACATTCGGTACCGAAAGTTTAGGTACCAAACCTTTTTCTTCAAGGGGTTGGCGCGAAAAGTTCACGCGCGCGGCCGTTGGACCCGAGCCACGGCGCGGCTGCGGCCGGTGCCGGCGCCGGCGCCCGTATCAGTAGCCCCGCCCGCCGTAGAAGGCGCTGGCGAGGTGCGCGAGCGAGAGCACGCCGCGCGAGAGCGCGTCCTGCTGGCAGGCGACGCCGACCTGCAGCAGCGTCGGTTCGACGTTCGGCCGCGGCGATCCGTAGGCGGTGAGGAAATCGCCTTCGGTGCCCGGCTGGCCGGCGCAGCTCGGCGCCGATTGTCCGGCTTCGATCGTCGTGTTCGGACCGAGTTCTTCGCCACTTGGGGAGAGGAACGGGGGACACTTTTCGGTTTCCTTGTCGGCCGTCTCTTCGCTGTAGACGGCCTCGCCTTCGAAGTAGTTTCCGCGACGCGGGTTTTTCGATGCGACGAGCCCGAGGCCGCCTGGCGTCGAGTTCGCCTTGCGGGCGGCGATTTGGGCCACGGCGAGAAGTCGCTTGCCGACCTCGGCAGGGGCCCCGAAGACGGCTACGGAGACGACGAACGCGTACTTGCCCGACTCCTGCCCGGACCATGCGCAGGTGGTGCCGTGGGCGCCGAAGGGAGTGACGGACGGGCCTTTGAGGTGCCCGAGCTGAAAACCGAGGACGGTGCCTTCGAAGGCCTCGCAGCTGGGGGCGTGCCGCAGTTTCTTGCCGGGCGTCGTCCGCGTCGGCAGTTTCGTCGGCCGCCTGGCGATGGCGCCGGCAGGCGCAAGACCGCCGACGCACGCGCCGAGCACGAGCGCTAGAGCGAAGCCCCGTGTACAGCCCCCCCGTCGCATGGCAGCGAACCTATCAGGCAGAGAGGTCGCGCACCGGGAGTGCGCCGGCCCAGACCATCAGCCCGTAGCGGGCCGAGGAGCAAGCGGAC